>CAYODK010000418.1:1681-2501 GCA_964402695.1 uncultured Verrucomicrobiota bacterium | reverse complement strand
GCCGGATGCCGAGCAGCGTGATGCCCTCGGGGTTGAACTCGTTGACGGCGCTGTACTGGCGAAAAGCCGTGCGCGCCGGCCCGCGTTGCGGCTTCGTTTGGAACAAATCGGCGACCAGATCGTCGCCCTCAAACGCCGCTGGCACCTTGGCATCCGCGGCCGGCTGCTTGTTGCGTCCAGTCTTCATGCCAGCCCCCGATGCGGGTTCGGATCGGATAGATCGGTTCTGTCGTGGCCCAGGATGACCGTGCGCGTCGGCGTGAACACCGCATCGGCCCGGTGCCCTGCCATCCACGGCGGCCAGGTCTCGGGTGCCACTTCCTGTTCGTCAGAGGCCAAACAGACAACCGGAATATCCGCCGGCAGTTTCCACGCTGGCGGCTGGAGATACTCCATGCCTGGCCCTTGGACGGGAGCCGCGCCGGTCGGCAGACCCTCCCGCAGTTGCGCCAGGACGGAAGCCGTCAGCCCCAGATCCAAGGTCCAAAGCGCACGGCGGCTGACCGACCACGCTGTGCAGGCAACGACCACCAAATCTACTCGTCCGCGCCATTCCACGGCACCGAACGGGAACGGATGCAACCGCAGGGGCCTGGGAAGGGCCCTAGATTGCCCGTAGATCGATGATCGGGGTGGAAGGCGATAGACGACCTGGCCTGCCCTATCTGGAATTAATGTAGGGAATTCCAGCTCGATGCAGCGGCGGATAAGGGGATTGAGGCATTGGTCGCGCATGCACAGGATGGCGGCCGCGGGGTTCAGCCGGTGCATATGGTCAAGCAATCGGTCGGCGGCCAGTTCCATGTCCTTGAAGCCCGGG
>CAYODK010000418.1:0-1671 GCA_964402695.1 uncultured Verrucomicrobiota bacterium | reverse complement strand
GGGTGCGGGGGAAAGCCGCGGTGGTAGCGAAGCTGGCCGGCAGCCTTGAGGCGATCCCAAATGGGATCGAGCAGGGCGCGATCTTCGGGAGAGTATTTCACACCAGACTCCGCTGAGCTTCACGCTTGAGATCCGAGAGAGTGGGCCCGCCGGCTGCAGATACGCCGCGGGTACGGCCGGTCCCTTCGGGCCCGTCCGCACGGCGGCCCGGAGAGGCAGCCGGCGGAGCCAAGACCTCGCTGCGCTCGGCCTTGGTTTGAACAACCAGCACCTGCCGAGGATTCTCCGGATAATCCCAAACCTTGCCCCCGTGATACAGCATCTGCATATCCCGGGTGGACTGGTTCACGCGCTCCATCTTGCGCCGCTGTTCTTTCGGCTTGGTGGGCTTCACAGCGATATCGATGCCCGTCGAGGTCGTTATCTTCTTCCCACGCAGGCCATGCACGTAGCCACCCAGCCAGTTGTTGACCATGTAGTTGTTCAGTCGGGGAATGTCGCCCCACAGATTGATGTGGCGACGGATGTTGAAGGACTTAGCGTGCTTGGCCCAGGTTTGCTTCAGCCACCTGTACGTAAGCTCGGTGTCGAGGAGGAGGTGCAGATGCGGACGGTGCCTCCAGCCGTCCCCGAGGGATTTCACGGCAATGTAGGCCATCGGACGCTTGAACCGGCGCTGGAAGCGTGCCTTCAGGGGCTTCAGCGCTTCCATGGCAAGCTGGAAGCCCTCCTCATGCGATACGTTGCCGGGGACGGTGAGGCTATAGCAATAGAGCAAGCCACGGCTACTGATGGCCGTGCTCAGCTTCATACTCAGGATATCCAGCTTACGCCGCGCACAATGCCAGCAGTCCATGCGGTCACAATAAGCATGGTGGTAGCGGACAGAGCCGTCAGGCAGGGCTTCGCGGAAGGACCATTTGCCGTCGTGGCGGCAGTCGTGAACACAACAGTTACGCAATAGTACGGTACGTACTGTAAGAGTATTACCAAGGCCCCCATCGCCCTCGACTTCAAGCTGGAGCTTGGATTTGCTTGGGGCAGCAGTTTTCCCGCGGGATGCGTCCAGGTTCATTCGCTATACCTTCGTCTCGCCCCACACACTCATCGTGCAGAGCACTTGGAACCCGGCCGGGCAGCCTGTCCACGCGGTAAAGCAGCAATGGCCCGCGAATCACCTTCATGAGGTACGGGGGTAACTTACCCCACCCTTCACGATCGCGTCAAGTCCGAATACCCACATTATTTCGACGTTCGCCGATTGTTTCACATTATGCATCCTCGCCGCCACTATTAGTTAGTCGCTGATGACGCACAGCCATGCCGAGAGCCATACTCGTTGCACGATGGCGATCTTCGGCTGGCGATCGCAGCCTGTGGGCCGATCACAGCCACACCGCGCCTTCCGTGTCCCGTTCCATGATCTGCCGCACCCAACCGGCGAACGAGGACTCGCAGTTGACGACGTGGAGCCGGCTGTACACGATTACGCATTCGGCTTCGACGTCGATTCATGTGCAGAATACGGATAACCCCGTGCGCTGGCCAGAACCGGACGCGGGCGGGACAGAGTCCTGGTCGCAGACCGGTTGAGCCGTCCCGGCATGGGGGGGGCCATATACTAACCGTCTCATAATAGGCTAGACACCGCCGCGATTCTGTGCGAGGATG
>CAYODK010000417.1:0-2506 GCA_964402695.1 uncultured Verrucomicrobiota bacterium | reverse complement strand
CATCACTCGGGCTGATGCGTCGCAGCGTATCAAGAAACCGGTCGCGATCATTGAACGAGTCGGCAAGCAGGGCATCCACTTTTCCGCCCGTCTGCCACGCCTCGATCAAGCGGGTCAGACCCGCGCGCGCCAGATCGACGGTGCGGGCTTCCAGGCGCTGCCGGGCTGCATTCAGACCGGTATCCGCCGTCGGCGCGGCATTGCTCGATGACGACGTGTTCGGCGTCGCGATGGTATTGATCGAACGAAACTCCGCGGCTGCCAGCAGCCCGCAGGTCAGGCCGAGAAGAAGAACGATGCAGGCACGGGCGTGTGATCGTCGAGTGTTCATAGAGTCGTTCCTCCTCAATCCACGTATTCCGCTGAGTGAATCACCAGCTGATAGTCCGTCACGGCTGTGCCGAGACCGCTCCGGGTGATCGTCAGCGTGATCTTGATCTTGGCTCCGCCCACGACATCCTGTTTGATGTAGAGCGTCTGCATCACATTGACCGGGAAGACCACGGTCACGCCCTCATACAGCGTCGGATTCGGCTTCGCGGGGTCGAAGATCCATTCTTCCGGCGGTGTGGCGAAGTGCCCGTATGAGCCGCCCTGTCCGCGATCGAAACGCACGCTCGGGTCACCGTCACCGATGTTGTACGTCGGCGGCACGGTGAACGACAGCGCTGCGTTCACGTCGCCGCTGTACCCGCCTCGCAGGGTTCCCTGGCCGGTATTGGGGTCGATCAGCAATTCAGCGCCGTAGAGATTGGGCCCGAGGTTGGTGAAGTTCGTCGTTCCCGTCACGCCGGAAAGCGAGGGTCCGGCGGCCTCGATCGTTACCGTCTGGGCAGCATCGTTGATGTTCGTATGTGCCGCCTTCTGGCCGGTGTTGTCCGACAGTCGCTCGTACACGACCAGCGTTTTTCCCGCCTGCGCCGCCGTCACCGCGAATTCCTGATTGACCGTGCCGTTCGTCGTGTCGGGCGTGAATACCTTCTGGGCAGTGATTCCGGTGGACAGCCCGGAGGCCTTGTCCATCAGCTCGCCGTTCAGCGTATACGTGGTTCCCGGAACCAGATTGGCAAAGCTCACCGCGTCGACAATCGTTCCGCCCGTCGACGGCAGGGTTTTGTCGCTGTCAGCCTTGTCCTTCGCGGCCGTCGTCAGAATGATGGCGGGTTGCGCCTGAATCGTCACGGTCTGGGCGATATCATTGATGTTCGCATGTTCGGCCTGCTGGCCCGTGTTGTCGGAAAGCCGCTCGTACACCACCAGCGTCTTCCCGGCCTGGGCCGTCGGCACGGCGAATTCCTGCTCCACGCTGCCGTTGGCAGTACCGGGAGTAAAAATCTTCTGCGCCGTGATGTTCGTCGTCTGCCCGGTCGCCTTGTTCATCAGAACGCCGTTCAGCGTGTAGGACGTTCCAGGCACGAGATTCGCGTAGGTCACGGTATCGACGATGGTTCCGCCGGTCCACGGCAGGGTTTTGTCCCCATCCGCCTTGTCCTTCGCCGCAGTCACCAGGGTCGGTACCGGAGGCGCGCCCGGCGACTGAACCGTGATCGTCTGCGCGGCATCGTTGATGTCCCGGTGCTGGGCGACGATGCCCGTGGCAGCCGACACCGTCTCGTATGCGACGAGCGTCTTTCCCGCCTGCTCGCTGCCGACGGCAAATTCCTGATCGACGGTTCCGTTCGCCGCCACGGGGGTGAACGTCTTTCGTGTCTTCATGTTCGTCGTCTGTCCGGTCGCCTTGTTCATCAGCTCGCCATCCAGCGTGTAAGCGGTTCCGGGGACGAGGTTCGCATACGTCACCGTGTCGACGATGGTTCCGCCCGTCGCGGCCAGAATACGATCACCGTCCGCCTTATCCGTCGCCGACGTCGTCACGGTCGGAGCACCGGGTCGGGGCTCTTCTGGCTGTTGAGGTGTTCCACCTCCCTGCGGCGGCACCGGCGGCTCAGGATACGTGGTCACCAGCACCGCTTCGGTTGCCGCGTACGACACCCCGTCCACCGTGGCGTTCACGATCGGGTTCTGCACGTTGAACGGGTTGTTTCCGTCGAGCGGAATCATCCGTTCCAGACTGACTTCGGGAGCTCCTTCCGCCCACTGCGACACGGACCCGACCTGGGTCCCGACGCTCGGAGCCTGCGTGATCGTCACCAGACCGGAAAACGGCGGCAGCGAGGGGTTGTGTACCGCCCTGATGGTTCCGCGTCCCACCGCGATGATCCGGGTTTCGGGCTTCGCCTCGCGCCACGACGTCCGGCGATGCAGCTCGACCTCGAACGGAATCTCGGCGCCGCTCTCCGGGACCGTGCGCAGAATCTCGATGTGTCCGACCGACACGAAGCCGTCGCGCCCCATGGGAATCACGACGCCCTTCTCGGTGCGCACCTTCCCATGCAGACTTTTGGTTTTCCAGATGGTATGAAACTCCGCCTCGGCGAGCGACAGCGGGCCGGTCGGCGGAATTCCCCTGCCGTGCGCCTGCAGACTGACGATCGCTCCGGCCTTC
>CAYODK010000416.1:0-2510 GCA_964402695.1 uncultured Verrucomicrobiota bacterium | reverse complement strand
GAGAGCCCCTGGCAGCCCCGCCAGCGGCGCAATCGCCGAACGCGATGGAAGACCGCGGCCCCCCCCAGAACCGGACCACTTCTGTGGACACGCGGCAAGCGCCGAAGGCTTCCAATCCCCGGACGCCGCACCGTCGCGCGGTTCCAAGGATTGGATGACGGGGCGGGCTACCGATCGGCGGCCAGTCTTGGCTACGCGGGGACGAGATCCCTGACGTGGGAAATCTCGCGCCGGCCCACGGGACGCACCTCGTTGGCGCGCAGGGTTACAACCGCGACCGTCTCGCCGTTCAGGGCGGTGAACTCCACCTCGAAACCCTCACCGTTCCGATGAACGAGCACAACGGTGCCCACATCGCCCGCCGCAAGCCCGGCCTGCGGAAGGTCGACCCGGAGAACAACATCGTCCAGTTCTTTGATCATGGCTGCTCCCTCGGCAGGGGATGAGCGGTCACGAATCTCGGCGCACTGCCTTCGGAATCAACGTACCACACGGATCGTACGTTCAAAAGCCTGCCGTCGGGCGCCTCCATCGGTCCGTCGACCACATACCGAACGCCGAACTCCGTCGAGTCTGATACGTTCACTTCGTTTTCGGCCGCGTGCCGGAGAAGGGCCGCTCGCATCGCGGGCCAGTCCTCTCGGGAGAATCTGGCGGCCATGAAGAACGCCGCCTTGCTGCGCCCCGCCCGATGGGTCGGACACAGAAGATAGTCGACGATCTTCGACGGCGGTACGACCGCCCGTTCGGCGTTCGGCATCTTCACCCGTCGCCCCTCCCTTCTTCCTCACCTGCCCGCGCCAGGTTGAAGGCGAGCAGGCGCTCCAGGATGGCGGCGTCGGGGAGATCGGCAGGCCAGCCGTAGGCAGCGAAGACGGCGGCGTCGAGGGAGGCGTGGGCGTTCGCCAGCCAGGCCGGGCGCTCGTTGTAGAGGGCCGTCAGCGTCCGCTTGGCGAGCTTCGCGGCGCAGTCGGCGTTCCGGGGGACGGTCCGTGGGTAGCGCACCACGCCGACCTTGAAGGCCCCGCGGTCCTCCGCCGTCGCCGGGTCGATGAACCGGTCCCACGGTCCGCCGACCGTGCCGGGGAATTCGAGAACCTCCTCGCGCGTCCACTCCGGCGGATTGAGCCACCGCTCGCGAAGCGCGTTCAACTCGGCCGCGGCTGCGCCGATCGCCGCGCGCTGTGCGTCGGACGGCTCGGGGAACGGGAAGGTCTCGAAGCACTCGGTCGGGTTGTAGGTCGCGTCGTTGCCGATTCCGTGCCAGCCGCAGGTGGCCAGGGACCACGCCTCGTGAACCCGCGAGTGCAGAACGCCGAACCGCACCGGGTCGTCGAAGGCGATGGCGAGCACCTTGGAATCCGGCAGCACGACGGCGTCGAGCCAGACAAAGACCCGATGCTTGGAAACACGAGGCGTGCCGATGTAGCGGGCGAGCGGCGCGACGGCTTTGCGGAAGGCGGGCCGCGCTTCGCCGTGAATCCACCACTTGAGCCGGTAGCCTTCGCGTCCGTTTGACTGGCGTCCCTCTTTGACATGGGCCGCCAGATACAGGAAAGGTGCCTCGTATTTCGCCGCATCGCCCTCGGCCGTATCGACGCCGAAATCGACGATCCACCGGCGGGAGTCAGCGCGGACGAGGTCGCTGCCGTTCTTGAACGGCCGGAGAACGTCGCTGTTCGGCCGGCCGTGGGGATTTGGCGCGACGAGCATGTCGCGGGCGGTCTCGAAGGGGATGTCGAAGTCACCGACCTTCGTGGTCCCCATGAAGCACAGGCGCTTGTTTGCGGCGAGATACGCCTTGGCCGTCAGGTCCGTGCCCGCGGTGAGGTCGGGGTTGATGTGCGCCACGGGCCGGCCGTCCAGCGTCGGTGCCTCTTCAACATCCTTACCGCCGAAGCCGACCATGCAGATTCGGACCGCGGTGCCCGAGTCGAACCAATCGCGGTCGGAGATCGCGAAGAAGATCTTCCCGTCCGCTCCGATCCGCTCGAACGCGGCGCGTGAACTGACCTGCTTCGAGCCGGTGGTCGCAAGGAGGCCGGCGCGGCGGCACTTGCCGGCCGCGATGTGCGCCCGCGCCTTCTCGAACCAGTAGCAGCACAGGTCCGAGGTTGCCGGGAGCCGGTCGCCGTAGAGGCCGAACAGCGCCGCGCGGTAGTCCTCGCCGAGTTCGGACCGCATGCGCTTGTTCCCCAAGAACGGCGGGTTGCCGACGATGAAGTCAACCGTCGGCCACTCGGGCTCAACCGCCTCCCCTCGTCCCTCGCCCCTCGCCCCTTCTCCGAGGATCGAGTCCATGCACCGGAAGTTGTCCTTCATCGGGCGCAGGACGGGGTCTTGCGTCATTTGGAAGCCGTTGGCGCGGGTCCACTGGAGGAAGCCGATCCAGACCGCCGTCTGGGCGAGATCGTGGGCGTAGGGATTGATCTCGATGCCGTGGAGTTGCAGCGGACCGACGGCGGGGAGGTAGCCGCCGAGGCCGCGGTCCATGCCGAAGACGATGGCCT
>CAYODK010000415.1:0-2556 GCA_964402695.1 uncultured Verrucomicrobiota bacterium | reverse complement strand
TCCTCGCACAGAATCGCGGCGGTGTCTAGCCTATTATGAGACGGTTAGTAAGTCGTGCTCACATCCTATCTGGGCTGGGGTGATCAGTACGCCGATCCCGAGAAGAACTTGCGGTTGCTCGGGCTCACGGTGATGCGGAAGGTGCGTTGGGTGCATACCTGGGATCTTCCGACGCTCTGTGCGTTATTGCCAAGTGCTCCGATGGTGGCTCAGTCGCAGTTCTGGGATAAGGCCATTTTGCTCTTTCGCAAGAAGTGATCGCTGCCGTGATTAGCGGGCTCGGTGACGGACGACAGAGTAGCGCCTGCGGGGTTAGCTTGCGATGAGAGACTGGAATCTAGCCCTTAGTGCAGAAGCTGTGCCATCGTCCGGAACCGGATGCGCCGAGAGCTCTTGCCATCGCGGTAGTTCTGCTATTCCATGCAGATGGTCCTCCGCGTGTCGCGGTGGGCGGGGACGTAATGGAGCACTGCGCCGTCGGCGGTAGAGACCGCATGTGAACGTCTTTGTCATCAGCGATGCTCTGGGACAACGGGCTGGCTCCTATCTCGCCACGTCACTTCTGTGTAACGAGTTGCGGGGGATGAAGGTGGGCGTGACATGCTTCGCTCAGAACGCAACGCGGGAATGTGGCGACGCCCCCTTGGGGTTCGAGGTCGTACGGCCAATCGTGCGCCGGGGGTGTCGATGGGACTTGCCGGGGCGCAGTCTCGCATGGCAGGCGGTGCGCAGCATCCGGCGTCATCGGCCCGACCTGGTGATCAGTGTCGGTGTCACGCGGCTTGCGCGTTACCTTCTGCGCGGCGACGTGGCTGCAAAGCTGGTGGTCTGGGAACTGACGCAGGCGAGCCCTGGGAACAAGTTCGTCGATGGTGCAGCAAGCCGGAAGCTTGGCCGGTGCCGGGGAATGCTGTCGCCATCGAAGACGATCGATGAGAATATTCGGGCCACTTATGGTTACCCGGGCAAGATCGTGCGCCTTCCGTTCTGGATTGAGGATGAGCAGTTGCCTGCGGTGCCTGCGCTGGCGAAATACGAGGCCGATTTCATCTTTCTCGGCCGGCGGGATGTCGACAAGGGACTGAGCGAGCTTCTGCAAGCCACAGCCATCGTTGCGCGCCGGTTTCCGCAGCTCCGTGTTCTTGTCGCCGGGCCCGGAGATGATGCGCCCTTTGCGGCCCTCGCCCGCGATCTGGGGGTGGCCCCCCATGTCTCATTCCGGTTCTTTCCAAAGCGGGCGGATGCGATGACCGCCTTGGGGCAGTCTCGATTCCTGCTGCTGCCGTCACATCATGAGGGATATCCGCTGGTCCTTCTGGAGGCCGCCCAGCGGAGCGTCCCTTTCATTGCGACCCGTGTGGGGAGCATTCCGGAGGTGTATGGGGGCTCCCGGGCGGCCCTGCTGGTTCCGTCGAAGGACAAGGATGCATTGGCCTCTGCCATGATTATTGCGATGTCAGAGGCTCCGGAAGACTATGGCTCTCGACGTCTGGCCGCGCACTCGCTCTTCCGTGGACTGGCCTCGGCGCACGCCGTACGCAGCCGGCTGGATGAAGCAATGAAATCGCTCATGGCAAAGCCTCTGGGCGACACCCTCGCGACGAAGCCCGGATGACCACCACCCTCGTGCCAATCAGTCGCATCTTTATCGCCTGCTACAAGGGCGATGTGCGGCTGGCGCGGATCTGTGTGGCGAGCATTCGCCACTGGCATCCCGACGTCCGGATCAGTCTGATCAAGGACCACTCATGGGGCAGGTTCAATACGGACGATATCTGCCGACACTGGAATGTCGACATCCTCGACACGGGCGAACGTCGATTCGGGTGGGGCCTGTCCACGCTGGAGCCGTTGTTTCTGCACGAGAGATCGCGTTGCCTGATCCTCGATTCAGACACCGTCGTCCTGGGCCCCATTCTGGACCGGCTTGGGCGGTCTCCCGCGGATTTCATCGTTTCGGGTCGAGAGCTGCGGACACTCAGACCTGAGGAAATCACTGACCATTATGTGAACATGGAGTTGTTGCGCCCTCTGGATCCGCAGTTTCAAATGCCGCCCTTCCTCTTTAACACGGGCCAGTTCGTCGCAACGACAGGGGTGTTCGCGCGCGATGACGTGAGTGACTTCATCGACTGGTCCCACGGGGCTAGCTTGCGACACCCGCAGGTGTTTCCCTGTGCGGACCAGCCATTCCTGAATGTCTGGCTGCACCGCCAGGCGCAGAAGGGGAGATTGACCATCGAGTCCATCGAGTTTGCGCTCTGGCCGAATACGACAGCCGTGCAAAATCTCGATCTGAAGGGAACTGTTGCCTGCGCAACCAGTCCCGTGGTCGTTCATTGGGCTGGAATGCGTGGACCCAGGCTGCGGCAGATGATCAGCGACGATATCCTGCGGCATTTCGAAGACGAGTACTACGTCGTCGTCCCCAACAGCTGGGGCTCTCGCCTCGTGGGGGCTCTCGAATACTACCTGACATTTCACCGCATTACTAACCGTCGCATAATAGGCTAGACACCGCCGCGATTCTGTGCGAGGATGCGCGGCATGAAGACG
>CAYODK010000414.1:0-2582 GCA_964402695.1 uncultured Verrucomicrobiota bacterium | reverse complement strand
GTATCCGTCAGGGGAACAGGCGATAGGCGGATGAGCCGCGGTCTGGTTGACTGGGCGGCGTGAAGGAACTGGCGTGGCGACCCGCGGGGAACCAAGACCCCAGCGGCCTACTTGGGCGGGAGGGTGCGCGCTTCGGGGTGCGCCTTGGCCCAAGCTCGTGGCGTCAGCGAGGGAATGTCGCTCTGCTTGAGATCGGGCAGGCGCGTGAGCACGTCCTTGAGGTACTTGGCCGGGTCGATTCCGTAGCGACGGCAGGTGCCCAGGATTGAGTAGATCACCGCGCTGCGCCAACCGGCGTCCGGATGCCCCACGAACAAAAAGTTCTTCTTTCCGACCGCGGTCGGTCTGATGGCATTTTCGATGGCGTTGGAATCGATCTCCACCTCGCCCTGCTCGACGTAGCCGGTCAGTTCGGGCCACAGCTCCAGCGTGTAGTGGATGGCTTTGCCCAGCAGGCTCTGCGGGAGCAGCCCCGGGGCAATCCGGTCCATGGCCTGCTTGATCCGGGAAAGGATCATACCCGCCTCGGCAGCTCGGGCCGCCTGCCGCAATCGCGGACCGGCCTGGCCTTGGCGCAAGCGCTTCTCCAGGGCGTAGAGCAGAGCGATCTGCTTGAGAAACCAGGCCGCCCGGCGGTCGTGGTCCTTCGCCTCATGGAGTTTACGTCTCGCGTGAGCCCAGCAGGCAAAAAGGGTCAGCTCCGGCGGCTTGCCTTCTGCCAGCAGCGGCGCGTTGCGCTCCGCGACCAAGCTGGCATACGCCGCGTACCCGTCGGTTTGCAGTTTGCCTTTGAAGTCTTGGAGGAACTCCGCCGGCCCCTCCCGGCCCCGACTCGTTCGCCACTCGAAGAGCACGTTGCCCCGCGGATGGCCAAACACCCACAGGTAGCCTTGGCAACTACGCCCCGGTTCGTCGCGATCCAAGTACCGGATCGGCGTCTCGTCGGCTTGGAGATAGCCGCCGGCGAAGGCCTCGACCTTCATCTGCCGGTAAATCGGCTGCAGCCAGCTGGCCAACTGCTCGGTCCACTCCACCATGCTCTGCCGGGCGATGGGCACCCCGTGACGTTCCCGGAAGATCTTCTCCTGCCGGTAGAAGGGCAAATGGTCTTCAAAGCGGCTCAAGAGCAGATGGACCAAGAGCCCCACTCCCGGCAGCCCCTTCTCGATCAAACGATTGGGCAGGGTGGCGATCAGGACCTCCGGCGGATCGACGATCGCGGCCAACGCCTTCTCCTGGATCGGAGCCGGCACCGTGGGCTGGGGCGCAGAGGCAGGCTCTCTGCGGACGAACTTGGGTCGGACGATGTGACGCCAAAAGAACTTGGCCGGTTCCCAGTCCAGCTCCCGGGTGATGACTTCCTCGATCTGGCGGAACGCCTCGGGGTTGGCTTGAACCTCCTGGGGCAGGAGCACCTCGCGCACGACGGGCAGATCCTCCGGGATGCCGCTGCGCGCCGGTTTGCGTTCGGGATTGGCGCGGGTCGGGCTGGCCGGGGCCTTGGCCGGCGACGGGGGCGTCGGGACCGGCGCCGCCGGTGTCAATCCGGCCAGCAGCAGTTGCAGTTGGGCCGGATCGAGCCCCTCGTTCTTGGAGGTGCCGAAGAGGCGGCGGATCAGGGCGTCGACCTTCTGGCGGAGCAGTTGGTTCTCGGCGCGCAGGTCCTGGCACTCCCGGCGGAGGGTGTGGTTCTGAGTCTGGACAAGGCTGAGGGTGCCTTCGAGCTGGACCAGGCGCTGGGCCGGGTCGCAGGTTGAGGGAGGCACCGCCGTTGTCATTAATTGCGAGAATACAGTGTATTAGTACAATGTCAACAACTAATTGCACTTTTTCTCACTTTTTCCTACCGCCGGTACCACCCGGGGCGTTGCCGAACGTCTAACCCGTTGAGCAGCGCACTCAGTTCCTCAACCCGCAAGCGCACGTGCGCCCCCTGCCCCTGGGGCCAAGCCAGCCGGCCACGTTCCAAGCGTTTGGCGCAACACCAAAGCCCGGTGCCGTCGAAGGTCAGAATCTTGAGCCTGTTGCGCGCTCGGTTCGTAAACAAATAGAGATGGCCGGAGAGGGGATCCTCGGCCAGCCGTTGTTGCACGTAAGCACAGAGCCCGTTGAAGGACTGGCGCAGATCGACCGGGTCCAGGGCCACGAAGATCCGCGTCGCCGGCGTGCAGGCGAACATGGCTCAGCCCTTGGCCAGCAGCGGCCCGATCAGTTCGCGAGCCAACTCCACCCCGAGTCGCACCGTGCGGCCATCGGCCAAGCTGATCTCCGCGCCCCAGCCCGGCGAGGGCGGCCAACCCTCGACGCGGATCTCCTGCCAGCGTGGACCTGCTCTGGAACCCCCCGCTGAGTCAGGGCGGTGGTACAACCAGTAGCGCAGGGTACTGAGCTTGAGTCCGTGGCTCTGTGCGAACTCGCGCTGCGTGAGCCCGCTGCTCCGATAACGCTCCACCCAGATCGTGGGGCTTACCGTATCGGGGCGGGCGGCCAATCGGCCCGAGGTGCCATGGGGTGCATTCATCACCCCAGGTTAAATCATACCAGGCGCACCGCGCGCCAGTGCATCTTCCCCGGACGGATAC
>CAYODK010000413.1:0-2586 GCA_964402695.1 uncultured Verrucomicrobiota bacterium | reverse complement strand
GAGCGCGGCGCATCGCATTCAGGTTGATCATCGAACGCAGCACGGCACCGATGGATTACGTATACGGACCTGTATAGCCTGCTCCCTGTCAACGCGTCGCGCATCATTGCGACGCCCTCCGTACCGCCACCGCTTCTCGCTCGAATACAACACGCTGATCTCCCATAGAGACGCGAAGTACATCCTCACTGGAATCAAACTCTGCCGAGAAGGCACCGCAGTTCGTCAACCCACTGCGCGAAATCGTAGAGAACGAGATCTGGCGGTCCCCGCTCATCTCCCACAGCAATGGGATCACGCGAATGCCCGGAAATAGGTAGCCCGACCCATCGGCACGCAGTGTTAGGCTTGGGGCCACGATCTCACCCCTCTCGTACCATGTGCCAATGATGGTGGATGCCGCAACTCCGCGGTGTTCGACATAGCGAGCACATGATCCCACGAGGCTCGCGCAGAGCACCCCTGCGATCGCCGCTGTCTCTCGCCATGCACGGCCCGCACGTGTGCTGCTCAGTTTGGGCATGTATTCCACTCCGCGTAGGCGTCGTGCGCAACTCCACCCGTCGTAACATCGCCAAACGGTGGCACTTCTCCTACGAACACAGGCAGGTTCAGTGACGGGAATCCCAAAGGCGGTTCCATGAACCCCAGTGGCTTGTCGGCGTTGATGGAGCCGCCGAAGTAGCCCACGCGCCCCTTGATGTCAAGTCGTCCTTTCGAAGGGCCGCTGCGGGCATATTGATAAGTGTCGTGAGCACTGTTCTCGTCTGCTTTCCCGGCAAACGCGTCCCCTGGGTGCTGCGGTCGCGGCTGCGGAGGCCAATCCACGAACACAGTTCCGGTGAAGGTGCGCCACGCTTCGTAGAACGAGTAGCGCTTCTTGCACCATGCGGCAGTGCATGGAACACAACATTTGCGTGTTGGGTCCCAGACCTTCTCTAGGACGTATTCGGAAGTAACTCGCTGAATGATCCACCCGTTATTCTCTTCCGGCGCGGGCAGAAAGCGAACAGCCCAGAAGAAATCCACGCTGCCATCGTCCTCGATGGTGATTCGCGGGTCCCCCAGCGAACGAACGGACACCAACCCGTGGTGGTCGATGGAACAGATGGCATTGTTGTCGAATGCTACATTGGAAGCACGCGACCCCCGTTCGCCCAACGGATCCCTACTCACCCATCGCCCGAGCTTTGGGGCGTAGTAGCGGTAGCCGTAATAGAGCCATCCGGACTCTTGGTCGGTGTACTTGGTCGAGAACCTCCAAGGGTTCGCGGAGGCCCGCGGGCCAGTGCTCCGGAGCGTGTCTCCGAAGGGATCGTGTTTTGCAGGAAGGTCGCGCGTGATGATGTTCCGCATGGAGTGGTGCCTCAGAACTGCTATTCCATCATATCCTGTCTGACGAAGAAGACCTCACCGACTCTCTGATAGGTCGTCTGCTCTGGCCTGATAATGGGATCGCTAAGAATCACGCGATAGCCCCATGCCTTCGCGAGTGCAAGAAGCGCACGATGCAAGTCCGCATTGCGGACGCGGATGCTGACCGGCTTGCGCGACTGATCCTCGGCCGCGCGGCGGGGAGGGACGAAGACATACCCGAGTCTGCCGGTTCCTGAAGTAGCATGTTCGACGGTGTCGTCAAATTCGCGAAGGCATTCTGGGAAAGACGACGTAACGCTTGAGAAATGATCGATCGGTGCGGCGAGGATGCTTCGCGTTCCACTCGCGCACGAGGCAGTACCGTGCGTGGACGTAAGGCAACCACCAGAGACTACTGCGGCAGCGGCGAGCATCGACACTGTAGCGATTCGCTGCATTGTTACCTCATCGCTCTTGGCGAGAGTGCACGCGGCCATGATGTCCCCCGAGCGGTCATGGGAGGGGCAGTAGACTAACGTGAATGACATCCGCATCATTCAGTTGAGAACGAGGAGTGAGTGGTGACAAGGCAAGGATCCGCCTATCATTGTGATACAGTCCAGAGAACTGGGAGTACCGGAACCGATCCGCCCCTATAGCGATCTCCACGGTCCCTACTCTGAGGTATCGGACTCCTACGTGGGAGCGTGCCCAGTCAAATGAATGACTGATCCGTCGGTGAAACCAGAATCCTGCACTGCGCGTGGCAGGCAACCTCCCGTCACTTCTGGGAGTAGCATCGCACACCAGTAGTGCGGGCCCCACCTTCAGAATGGTAGAACGTGAATCATCCTGGTCGACGACGAGCAGCACGTCAACGGCCATCTGATGCCGATAGCAAACATACCCACAGATGCCCGCAACTGCCAATGTCAGGACGCGGATGGGGAAGCGGCGCGCACCTCCCGACGCTGCGCGCCTCAAGCGCCACTGCATAAGGACTCCTGTGCAGATCGCCACAAACATGGCGGTGCCAATGGCGGTTGCCACCGAGCCGGCACGAGTCGCGACGCAGACTACCGCTATTGCGCCGAGAATGCCGAGTACGGCCACCTTGCTGGTTCGGGTCGAAGACATGGCGATTCTATAGACCTGTTGCTGCTGCGAGTCGGGGCACTACTAACCGTCTCATAATAGGCTAGACACCGCCGCGATTCTGTGCGAGGATGC
>CAYODK010000412.1:0-2586 GCA_964402695.1 uncultured Verrucomicrobiota bacterium | reverse complement strand
ACCGTGGGCGGTGGCGGGACGGTGCTGTTGAACGCCGTCAATACGTTCACCGGGCCGCTGGTCTTGAGCGCCGGCACGCTGTCGATCGCGCGAGCAAATGCACAGAGCGACACGACCCTCCATACCGGCGCGGTCTTGCGGGTCGCCGACAGCGGAGCGTTCGGGGCGGGCGGACTCAAGATGGTTTCGAACAGCGGCGCGACGGGACGGCTTGAACTGTCCAACAACATCGTCGTCCTCAGCGGCCGGCCGTTGGCGCTGCCCGGCCGGAACACCGACACGGACGCCATCCGCAACATCGCCGGTTCCAACACGCTGGCGGCCCCCCTCAGCTTCGTGACGGGCGGCGTCAATTACTGGATTCGATCCGACGCCGGACTCCTCACGCTCGCGGGTACCGTGAGATCGAGTGCGACCGGCACGCGAACCCTGACCTTGCGGGGCGAGGCCGCCGGCATCGTTTCCGGCGTCATCGAAAACGGCAGTTCCACGGTGGCGATCGCCAAGGCGGACGGCGGCACCTGGACCCTCTCGGGCAGCAACACCTATAGCGGCGGGACGACCATCGGCAACGGGATCGTCCAGGTGGCGAACGCATCGGCGCTGGGCTCGGGCGCCGTCGTCGTGACCGGCGGCACGCGTTTGGTGGTCGGCCATGGACTCATCATCAGCAACGCCATCAAGATCGGCACCAATCGGGGCGTCGTCGGTCGCGGTCTCATTGAAGCTGCCTCCAACGCCGTGGCCACGGTGAGCGGCCCGATCACGATCGACAAGGGTCCGTCGGCCGGTGGCCATTTCGCCAGCATCGGGACGGGGGTCCTGCACGTGAAAGGCCCGATAACGTCCTCCGTTCCGGTCTCCTTCCGGTCCGGATCCGGCGTGTTCTCCGGGGGCGGCAGCTACTCCAGCTTCGGCGCAACCGGAAACATCAAGATCGGAACCAACAACGGGATCTGTGCCCAGGCCGTGATGGATGTCGCCCCGTCCGGCGCCGGCACCTTCGACCTGAATGGATTCGATCAGGAACTGGCCGGCTTGTTGCGGACCAGCGCGAACAGTGCGACGGTAACCAACAGCGGCGCGCTCAAGACGCTCACGCTCAACGTGGGTGGGACCGATGCCTGCACCTACGGTGGCGTGATCGCCGGTCCGCTCGCCCTCACGAAGAGCGGTGACGGAGCTCAAACCCTGACCAACGCCAACACCTATACCGGCGGCACGCTCGTCAAGGGCGGCCGGTTCAATCTCGTCGGCTCCCTCGCCAGCCCCGTTGTCGTATCCAGCGGCGTCTTTCAAGGCACCGGCATCGTCAACCACGATGTGACCGTCAGCGGCGGAACCAACGCGCCCGGCGCTTCCACCGGCATACTCACGGTGAAGGGCAACTACACCCTTCAGGCCGGCGGAACGCTGCTTGTGGAAATCAACGGCCTGACGCCGGGCACGCAGCACGACCAGATCAAGCTGACGAGCGCCGGCAGCACCGTCACGCTGGCCGGCACGCTGCTTGTCAATCCCACCAACGGGCTGCCGCCGGGCGCGAGCTTCGTCATCGTTTCCAACAGCGGCAGCGCGGCGGTCATCGGCGCGTTCGCGGGCCTGCCGCAAGGCGCCGTCTTCGCTTCGGGCGGCCAGTGGTGGCGGATAAACTATGGCGGCGGCAGCGGCAATGATGTGGTGCTGACCACGGTGAACGCCCCGAACACCGCGCCCACGCTCGCCGCCATCTCGAACCGAACCCTCATCGCCGGCCAGACGCTGACCATCACCAACTCCGCAACCGACTCCGACCTGCCGGCGCAAACGCTCACCTTCGGCCTGCCCACATCGCCCGCCGGAGCGACCCTCGCTGCGACAAACGGGCTCTTCACCTGGCGGCCCGGTATCGCACAAGGGGGCACGACCAACCCTGTTCAGGTGACGGTCACCGACAACGGAAGTCCCATGCTGAGCGCGACACAGAGCTTCACGGTCATCGTGCTCGCCCCGCAACGGCCCGCGACCGCCGCGGCCACCTTCACCAACGGACAGCTACAGCTGACCATTACCGGCGACGCCGGCCCCGACTACATCATCGAAGCCACCACCAACCTCGTGGTTCCGGACTGGCAGGCCCAAACCACCAATGCATCGCCCGCCTTGCCGATGGTCTACACCCTGAGCCCACCGACCAACACCCCCTGCAGGTTCATCCGCATTCGTCTCGGTCCATGAACGGATGGCGCCTGCCGGACGATCCCTGGGGCCGCAACGATCAGGCACAGATCAGGCGCGGAACCGTGGACGATCCTCGGATCGGATCATCGCGGTCACTCCCGGGTTGGAACTTCGACAGATGCCGGCGCGCCTCCCCGGGGGCAAGCCGGTGGACGGAATAGGCTCTGCGCGAAGTAGTACAGCGCGCTCCGCCAGTGGGCGGGATCGTGGCCGTGGCCGTCGACGTGCCACACGTGCGGCACGCCCTTCTCCTTGAGGTAGGTGTGCACGCCCTGGCTGACGTTGATCAGGCCATCGCGGTTGCCGCAGGACAGCCACAGAAACTTCAGCATCCGCTTCGCCTTCTCCGGGTCGGGCACCAGCTCG
>CAYODK010000411.1:2028-2589 GCA_964402695.1 uncultured Verrucomicrobiota bacterium | reverse complement strand
GCCGCCGTGCGTCCCGCGGGTGGTCGTTGGGTACCCGCGGACATGGTGGGTGGACGGCTATCCGAAGTACGGACCGCCGAAGGTCTATCCTCCGCCCGAGCCGGCCTGGCCGTATGACAAGGGCTGGCACGGGAAGGAGATGCCCTTCAAGGGCGAGATGCACCATGGGAAGCCCGGCCCCGGCGGCTTCATGCCTGGCAAGGGCGGCATGCCCGGGAAGGGCGAGGGCCCGGGGAAGGGCGGGGATCACGGCAAGGGTGGCGGGCCTGGAAAAGGCGACATGCCCGGCAAGGGCAAGTAGCCGGTCCGAAACGGTGATGCCCGGGCCCGGATGGTGAGATCCGGTTCGGCCCGAGGTGGTGCAGACGACGTGGGGCGCCGTGGGGCGCCCCATGTCCGTTTCAGGGCGGGGTCGGGGGGCAGTCCTGTGCCAGTCGGCTGGACAGTGCCTGCGACAACTCATCCGGCAGGTCGGAGCCCGCCCGGTGAAGGACGAGCGTTCGCCCAAGGACGGCCTCGGAATGAGCGAGCAGGCGGGCAAGGACTTCCTGCATGGAGGGG
>CAYODK010000411.1:0-2018 GCA_964402695.1 uncultured Verrucomicrobiota bacterium | reverse complement strand
GCACCGGTCGCCGAGGCAGGTGCGAAGGGAGGCCACCGGTTCGCCGGCGAGTCCGCAGGGCACGATACGGGAGAACCCGTCGGGCTGCGGATCGACGTTGTAGCTCGTTCCATGCATCGTGACCCACCGCTTGATGTGGAATCCGATCGCCGCGATCTTGCCGCAGGCGGTCCACGCGCCCGATTTCCCCAGCCGGCGCCAGGCCTCGACCCCGAAGTCGGCGCAGGTGCGGATGGAGATCTCCTCCAGGTTCCACAGGTGTCCGTGGGCGTCGGCGCGGCACTCGCCAAGGTGGAGGATCGGGTACAGCACCCACTGGCCCGGCCCGTGGAACGTGACATCGCCGCCCCGGCTCGACCGGTGCACCTCGATGCCCTCGGCCGCCAGGACGTCGGGAGCGGCGAGCAGGAAGTTGTCGCGACCCCGGCGCCCGAGGGTGATGACCGGCCGGTGCTGCAGGACCACGACCGTGTCGGGGATGCGCCCCGCGAGGCGGGCCGCGTGGAGCGATTCCTGGAGGCGCACGCCCTCCGCATAGGGCACGGCGTCGGGAACGACGAGAGCCCAGCCCGTCATGGCGCGCCGGGACCCCGGGGAGGTCACTCCTCCTCGGGGAGCTGCTCCTCGTACTGGTCCGCGTCCATGAGGTCCTGAAGCTCGCTCGCGTCGGTCATGCGGATCTTGAAGAGCCAGCCCTCGCCGTAGGGATCGGTGTTGATCAGGTCGGGCTGTTCGACCACGCGCTCGTTGACCTCGACGATCGTTCCGCTGACGGGGGCGTAGACATCCGAGGCTGCCTTCACCGACTCGACCACCGCCAGTTCGTCGGATGCGTTGACCTCGTCGTCCTTGTCCGGGAGCTCGACGAACGTCAGGTCGGAGAGCTGGGCCTGCGCGTAGTCCGTGATCCCGACGGTCGCCACGCCCGCCCGGACCCGGATCCACTCGTGCGTGCTGGTGTATCGAAGCTCTCTCGGCACATTCATGATAGAGGCGGTCTCCTTCGGCAGAACTGTTTCCAAACCCTCGCGGTTGCCGCCCCTCGAAGGGCGGTGCCGCACCCGAATGTTGCCCCGCCTTCTACCGGAGCGGTTCGCAAATGCAAGCCCTTTTCTGTCCCCGTGTCTACGGGGCGGTCGCGGGAGAGGCGTCCGCGGAGGGATCGGCGGCCGGTGAATCGCTCCCGTTCCGGCCGGCGGCCGGATCCGAGGGCGGATCTGAGGAAGGGCTCAACGCATTGATATCAGGAAGGTTGTAACGATCGGAGAGGCGCTGGTAGAACGAGGGGAATGTCTCGTTCAGCCGGCGGCCGACGGCGGATTCGCGGGTGACGGCCGCATGGATCGAGTCGTTGGGAATGAGGCTGAGGGCGACCATCGCCGCCGAGGCGGAGATCGCACCCATCGCGCCGCCGACCAGGGCGCCGCCGAGCTTCTCGATGACGGGCGTGAAGCCGAACTTGACCAGGGCCCTGAGGAGAAGACGCGTGAGGAGGAAGACCACGCAGACGCCGGCGAAGATCAGCGCGTAGGCCGCGATGTCGGCGGTGCGGGGTTCCATGCGCCCGCCCGTCGCGAGCGTGGACGCCAGGTCGGGATAGAACCGGCCCGACGCCCACACGGCGGCCACGACCATGAAGAGGCCGAAGAGCTGGCGGGAGAGCCCGACCAGCGCGCCGCGGATCGTCCCGACGAGGACGAGGCCGAGGAACACGTAGTCGAGCACATTCATCCGGTCAGACCATCGAGCGCGCGACGGCCAGCACGTTCGCCGCCGTGAAGCCGAACTTCTCGCCGACGGCCTTCAGGGGGCCGGACGCGCCGAAGCGGTCGATGGAGATCGTCGAGCCGCCGAGACCGACATACTTCGTCCAGCCCATCGACACGCCGGCCTCCACCGCGAGCCGCGTCTTGCAGCCTGGAGGGATGACCTCGTTGCGGTACTTCTTCGTCTGCTTCTCAAAAAGCTCCCACGACGGCATGCTGATCACCCGCGCCCGGATACCCTCCGCGATCAGC
>CAYODK010000410.1:0-2600 GCA_964402695.1 uncultured Verrucomicrobiota bacterium | reverse complement strand
GCTCCTCCGCTGCGCCGACGCCGCCGGCTCCGACCGGGCCGCGCGCGCGATCCACGACAAGCTCCGTGCCGCCGACGTGCCGGCGACGGTCCGCATGGCCGCCTTCCGCGGCGCCATCCTGACCCGCGGCGACGACGGCGTGCCGCTGATCCTCGAGGCCCTGCGCGGATCCGACGGCCTGGCCATCACCACGGCCCTCCGCGCCGCCCACGAGCTGCCCGGCCGCGGCGCGACGAAGCAGCTCGCCGCCGCCCTGGGCTCGCTGCCGCCCGCGATCCGTCCGTCGGTCGTGACGCTCCTCGGCGCGCGCGGCGACACCGCGGCCGCCCCGGCCCTGATCGAGGTCGCGAAGGCGCCGGGCGACGCCGCCCTGCGCGCCGGGGCCATCGCCTCGCTCGTGATGACGAGCGCCGAGGATGCCGTCCCCGTCCTGGCCGGCCTCGCCCTCGACACCGATACGAACATCGCGGCCTCCGCCCGAGCCGCGCTCGGCTCGATCCCCGGCCGGAAGGCCGACGCCGCCGTGCTCGCGCTGCTGGACAACAAGGACGCCGCCATCCGTGCGGTCGCCGTCGACCTGATCGCCCAGCGCGCCCCGGCCGGCGCCGGCGCCCGCCTGCTGAAGGCCGCGGCCGACTCCGACGAGAAGGTCCGCGTCGCCAGCCTCCGCGCGCTTCGCGCCTGCGCGACCGTCGACGACATCCCCGCGCTGCTCGGCCTGCTCGCCAAGTCCGGCGCCGGGGCCGAGAGCCAGGCGGCCGAGGGCGCCCTCGCCGCGATCTGCGCGCGCGAGGTCCGCAAGACCCCCGCCCGCGTCACGATCGTCAAGGCCCGCTACGGCGACCTGCCCGACGGCCGGTCCGCCGACGTCACCGCGATCGTCGCGGAGAAGATCAAGGCCGGCATCACCTCGATCGAGGTCGGCAACGCCCTCTTCGGCGACCCGGCCGGAGGCACCGTGAAGAGCTTCACCGTCACCTACACCGCCAACGGCGTGCAGGCGACGCGGACGGCCCGCGAGACGGAGACGATCGTGTTTCCGGCCGTCGCGGGCGATCCCCCCTGCAGCGACGCGCTGCTGAAGGCCGTGCCGTCGGCCCCGACCCCGGCGAAGCTCGCGCTGCTGCGCGTGCTGGCGTCCACCGGCGGGCCGAAGGCCTTCGAGGCGATCCGCACCGCGGCAACGGGCGGTGAGGCCGAGGTCCGGGGCGCCGCGATGCGCCTCCTGTGCGAGTGGCCGACGGCGCTCGCGCTGCCGGTCCTTCAGGACGCCGCGCGCACGGGCGCCGATCCCGCCGTGAAGTTGCTGGCGCTCCGGGGCGCGATCCGCCTGGTCCCGCAGACCGACCAGCCCGCCGCCGCGAAGCTCGCGGCGCTCGCGGACCTCGGCTCGCTCGTCACGCGCGACGACGAGAGGAAGATCGTCCTCGCCGCGCTCGGCGAGATCCCGACCCCCGAGGCCCTCGCCCTCGTGATGAAGGACATCGGCGCCCCGGCGCTCAAGGACGAAGCCGCGGCGGCCGCGGTGGCCATCGGCGAGAGGATCGCGAAGACCCATGCCGCGGCGGTGGCCGAGGCGATGAAGAAGGCGAACGCGGCGACCGAGAACAAGCAGCTCAAGCGGCGGATCGGCGCGCTGATCCGCGACACGAAACCCCAGTGAACGGAGGAGGACGGACGATGAACCTGGCGAAACTCGCGATCGGCGCGGCGGCGGCGATCGTTGCCGGCGGCGCATGGGCGGCGGACGGCGGCGGATGGACCCCGCTCTTCAACGGGAAGGACCTGTCCGGCTGGGCGCAGAAGGGCGACGGCATCTACGGCGTCGAGGACGGCTGCCTGATGGGCACCCAGACCGACGGCAAGGGCGGCGACCTCTACACGACGAATGCGTGGGACAACTTCGAGCTGCGCTTCACGTACAAGATGAAGTGGCCCGGCAACAGCGGCATCTGGTTCCGGGACAAGTACCAGTTCGACATCCTCAAGTACGCCAAGCCGGTCGCGTTCAGCGGCACGCTGTACTGCCCCGGCAAGATGTTCATCGCGACGAACACCGTCGAGAGCCTCGAGAAGAAGGACGACTGGAACGAGGGCCGCATCGTCGCCGACGGCGATCACCTGCAGATGTGGCTCAACGGAACGCAGGTCGCCGACTGCCGCGACGGTTCGATCGCGTCCGGCCGCATCGGCGTCCAGGTCCACGGCGGCGAGGGCGCGAAGGGGATGAAGATCCTCGTCCGCTCGATCGAGCTGCGTCCGATCCGGAAGTAGGCACGACCCGCGATTTGGGGAACGGAGAACCGGAGGGGGCGGGGCGCCGCGCGCAAGCCGGCGCCCCGTCCGTTTCTTGAAGGAGGCGAATCGTTTCGGAAGAGGAAAGTTGAAAACTCCAAACTCCAAGGAAGTGACAAGTGGAACGGAGAAGAAGAAAGGAAGGCCGGACGGACTGAGGGGCCGGAACGGTCCGTGAACGGTGGATGCCTTTGGGGACGCCCCCTGATCCATACCCGAATACCCTCCGACTTCCCTCCTTGCCTCCTTGGAACTTCCAATTTCCTTGGAGTTTGGAGTTTCCCTACTTCCGGAGCGATGCCCAT
>CAYODK010000409.1:0-2604 GCA_964402695.1 uncultured Verrucomicrobiota bacterium | reverse complement strand
CCTCGGAGAACGAGCAGAAGATGATGCCCTTCTCCTCGAGCATCTTCTGGTGCGTGGTCGCGACGGAGACGCTGTCGAAGACCGCGTCGACCGCGACGCCCTCGAGCCGCTGGCGTTCGTCGAGCGGGATGCCGAGGCGCTCGAACGTCTTCTTCACCTCGGGGTCGAGTTCGCCGTTGTTGTACGCGAGCGACTTCGGGGCGGAGTAGTAGCGGATGGCCTGGTAGTCGATCGGCGGGTAGCTCACGTGCGCCCAGCGGGGCTCGGTCTTGCGCTGCCATGCGCGGAAGGCCTTGAGGCGGAACTCGAGCATCCAGTCCGGCTCGCCCTTCTTGCGGGAGATCGTGCGGATGATGTCGTCGTTCAGGCCCGCCGGGACGGTGTCCTCGTCCACGGGCGTGACGAAGCCGTGCTTGTAGTCGTCGACCAGCCGGCTGTCGGTGGGAAGGTCGGTCACGACGCGCCTCCCGGGGCCGCCGGGGGCGCGGTCGCGCCCTCGCGGATCCAGTCGTAGCCGCGCGCCTCGAGTTCGCGGACAAGGTCGGGACCGCCGGATTTCGCGATGCGTCCGTCGACGAGGATGTGCACGAAGTGCGGCGGGATATGCGTGAGGATCCGCTCGTAGTGCGTGATCACGAGCATGCCGGTCGCTGGGCCCGCCAGGCGGTTGACGCCCTTGGAGACGACCTTGAGCGCATCGATGTCGAGGCCGGAGTCGGTCTCGTCGAGGACCAGCAGTCCGGGCTTGAGCATCAGCATCTGCAGGATCTCCATGCGTTTCTTCTCGCCGCCGGAGAATCCGTCGTTCAGGGCGCGGTTGAGGAAGGCCTCGTCGATCTCGAGGAACTTCGCGCCCTCGCGCAGTTCGCGCAGGAAGGCGGCGGCCTTGACCGTGCCGCGGCCGCGGACCGCGTCCACCGCGGCCTTGAGGAACTGCGCCACCGTGACGCCGGGGATCGCGACGGGATACTGGAAGCAGAGGAAGACGCCGAGGCGGGCGCGCTCCTCGGTGGGCAGGTCGAGCAGGTTGCGGCCGCGGAACTCGACGGTGCCGCCGGTGACCTCGTAGTCGGGATGTCCGAGCAGGACGTTCGAGAGCGTGCTCTTGCCCGAGCCGTTCGGCCCCATCAGGGCGTGGATCTCGCCGGGGCGGATGGTCAGGTCGACGCCGTTGAGGATCGGCTTGCCGCCGACCGAGGCGTGCAGGCCGGCGATCTTCAGGGTGCTGTCGGCGTCGTTCATGTCGTCGATCTCCGGCGGAAGAAACTACGAAACACGCGAATGGCGCGAAAGGGGTTGATTCACGAAGCGCTCGTTCCCGACCTTGGGAAAGTGGCCGAAGTTCACCAGGAGCCCCAGCAGGATCTTCTCGCTCATCGTTCGTCTCCTCCCCTTTCGCGTGTTTCGCGCCTTCCGTAGTTGCCCCGCCGCGTCAGATGTCGAATCCAAGCTCCAGCCGGGCTTCCTCGCTCATCAGCGCCGGGCCCCAGGGGGGATCGAAGACGAGGTCGAGCGACTCGCTCGCGACGCCCTTCACGGCCTTCACCTTCTCGCGGACGAGGTGGACGAGGTACGGGCCGTACGGGCAGGCGGGCGAGGTCAGGGTCATGCGCACCTTCGCGGCGCCGTCCTTCACCTCGACGCCGTACACGAGGCCGAGGCTGACGATATCGTAGTGCAGTTCCGGGTCATGCACGCAGGACAGGCCCTCCCAGATCGCCTGGGTGGCGGCGGCGTCGGCCGCCGAGACGGCCGGGGTTGGTTGGGCATCGCTCATGGTGCTCGCCGGACCGGACCGGCTCCCGTGCCGACTACGATACGCCGCCCGGGCCGGGTGTCAAAAAACGGATGACCGCCCGGGCCGGGAGCATCCACGCGTTCGCCTGGCGACGGGGATCCACCGGTCGGCGGGGATCCCGGGCACGGGCTCCGTCACCCGCGCAGGCGGCGCCGCAGCAGCATGCCCGTCAGCGCGATGCCGAGCAGGCCGATCGTGTGCGGCTCGGGCACCACGGTCACCGTGATCTCCGACGAGGAGTAGTCGATCTGGAACTCCGTCGCGCCGACCGAGAAGCTGGAACCGTCGGCCTTGTCCTTGAACGTTCCCCCCGTGCCCGGATCGAAACCGGAGAGGCCGGTGACGAGGGCGAACGAGTCGCCGAGCGACGGGGTGAAGCCGAGCGAGATCGCGAGGTCGGAGCCCGAGATCGTCAGGGTGTTGCCGCCCATGGCGAGTTGATCGTATTCCGTCCCCGCGAGCAGGCCGTTGATCTCGGCGGCGAAGACCGAGTCCGCCGCGAGCGTCACCGCACCGGCCGCGGTCAGGATCCCCGGGCTGGCCCCCGGCGCGAGCGTGCCCCCTGCCTCGACGCTGACGGCACCGACCGTCCCCGCGCCGCCGAGCGTGGCGCCGGACTGGACGGTGATGAGCCCGGCCCCGCCCTGCGCCGCGGCCACCAGCAGCGTGCCGGCCTCGACCGTCGTCGGGCCCGTGTAGGTGTTCGAGGGGGCCGTGAGGGCCAGGACACCGCCACCCTTCTTGACCAGCGCGACATTGTTCTCGTCGGTCCCGTCGCCGCCGAGGAAGCCGCGATAGGTGTTGGT
>CAYODK010000408.1:0-2604 GCA_964402695.1 uncultured Verrucomicrobiota bacterium | reverse complement strand
CGGGGTGCAGCTCGAGAGCCATCCGGACCGCCTTCTGCTTGTCCTCGTTGCGGCGCCGGAGGCCGTGGGTGACGTTGGCTCCGATCGCCGCCCAGCGGGCCTCGGCAACGGTCCCCTTGACCACGTCGCAGGCGACGGCGATCAAACCGGCTTTGCGGGCGCCGTGATACCGGTGGAACCCGTCGGCGAGCCAGTAGGCGGCGCCGTCCTGGTACACCGTGAGCGGCGGGAACTTCACGCCGGCCTCGAATGCCTCGGAGTACTCGTCCACTGTCGGCTGGTCGATGGCGACCCGCACCTGCGTGCCGCCGTCGATCCGGATCTGCGAGAGCTTGAGAATCATGGAATGGATCTGCGCGTTGCTTTCGCCGGATGCGCGCCCCCCGGACGATGGCTACATCCGCAGGTCGTCGGTCGCCGCGATCATCGCCTCGATGCGCGCGTACATCCGACCCCAGTCATCGGGCGTGAAGTCGTCCTGCGTCTTCCCGGGGGCGACCTCCTTCTGCATCGCGTACCAGTCGCCGGCGAGCGAGTCCTGCGACTCGCCCTCCCTCGCACCGCAGAACTTCTCCCAGCACTCCTGCAGGGTGCTCGGCCGGACCTTCTTGGCGGGAGGCGCCTGCGGGGCAGGCGGTGCCGGCGGGGTCTTGGGTGCACCGGACAAGGGCTGCGGTCCGGCGCACGCGCGGAAGAGCGCGCCGTACTTGGCGCGAAGGGCACGGCGGTCGACCTGCTTCGGCGCGTATCCGCCACCGCCGCCTCGGCCGGGAGTGTTGATCCACTTGATCTTCGGCCACAGCTTCGTCGGGTCGCTGAGGCCGGGTTCCTCGACGATCACCGCCTCGACCTGCACGTTCGACAGGTCCGCGGTCTCGAACCAGAAGAAGTCGAGACCGTCCCAGCCGAACCGCTCCTTGAGATCGTTGACAGTCCGCTGGTTCACGGCACCGCCCTTCGCGAGGACGGACCAGTGCTTCAGCACATCGCCGCTGTCGTCGATCCTGAAGGCCATGCACAGGATCAGGTTCCCGTTCTCTGGCTTCTCGTAGACGTCCGCGAACTTCTCGGGCGACAGGCGCTCGGGGTGTGCGGTGTAGGTTCCGGGCTTGAGGCTCATGGATGCTCCTTTCAGTTGATGATCTGAGCCAGGACATTCGTTTCGGTCACAGGGATCGGGTCCGCGCAGGTGCGCGACTTCGCCATGCAGTGGGGCAGCTCGCACGGGTAGATCGTCCGGCTGCCGCTGCCCTTGCCCTTCCCGTCCTTCGTCACGGCCACGTCGTAGCCGTAGAAGAGGACGTGGTCGGCCCACTCGCGCACCCGCAGGCGGATCGAAGCTTTGCCGCTATTCGGCGACTGCAGTCGGGGCTCGTAGCGCAGCCAGTCGTCGCCGGCCGGGTTGGGAACGTTCGTCGTGCAATCGTGGCAGATCAGCACGACGTTCCGCCCTTCACGGCAGTGGCGATCGAGGTCGGCCAGCAGCGGCAGGAAGGTGTCGTAGACGTGCGTGAAGCCCTTCCCGAAGCCGTAGTCCTCGAGCCTCGCCACGCGGTGGCCCTTTTCGTGCGGCACGGTGGCCAGCGTGTGGGCGACGCAGAGCTCCTCGGCGCGGGTCAGAGTGTCGATCACGATGGTCCGGATCTCGCCCCACCCGTCCGACTGCAGGGCCTCCCGCAGTGCCGGCCACGTGTCGATGCCGACAACGGGCATGATGTTCTCGACTGCGTCGCCGAGGGCCACCCGCAGGCGCGGAAGGCTCTCGTCGAGGTCGATGAAGGCGACCGGCCCGGGCGCGTTGGCCGCGAGCGTGGTCTTGCCGATTCCGCCGGGGCCGTACAGGACGACCCGGTGTCCGGCTGCGGTGGCGATCTTGCCGAACGCCACGCTCTTCCGCGCGACGGGCGCGGGGGGCGGTGGCATGCTGTTCCTCGTTACTGTCATGGTGTTCCTCTCGGTTGGTGGTTCAGGTCAGGCGGACTCCAACTCCTCGAACTGGGGCTTCTGGACGTAGGCGGGAGTGGGCGCGATGTTCTGGAGGCAGAACTCCGCGTAGTCGCACATCCGGCAGTCCATCATCGACACGCACCGGGGCCAGGCCTGCTCGGGCCGCGGGACACGCTTCTGCGTCGCGCGGTAGTTCAGGATCTGGATCCCCAGTGCGCGCCGCTGGGCCTCGAACTCGGCCAGGTCCTGGTCGAGGATCGCAACCTCGCGGCGTGCGAAGTAGAACTCCGGGCGCTCCATCGTGTCGGCGCGCAACCGCTCCCCGAACGCTTCGACGGTCTCCGTCTGCTTCTGGCGGATGCTCGGCTTGCGCGTCACGTCGTAGACGACCGTTTCGATGCTCCACCCGGCGCGCCTCGCCGCATCGACGTACTGCAAGACCTGCCCGTTGAAGCGCAGGCGCATCCAGTAGTCCGAGTCCGCATCGATGCTGTCGCCGGTCGTCTTGTGTTCGAGCAGCGCCGGCCGGCCATCAGCCAGCAGGCCGAGGCCGTCGATCTTCCCGGCGACCTCGAACGTGCGGCTCCCGTCCAACGGGAAGGCGAACTGCGCCTCGGGCTGCATCTCCCGGACCACCGCATCCGTATCGCCGTAGCG
>CAYODK010000407.1:0-2606 GCA_964402695.1 uncultured Verrucomicrobiota bacterium | reverse complement strand
GCGCCGCGAGGCGGCCCGGCGAGCGCAGGGCTACCGCGAGCGGGCGCTGCGGGTCCTTCCGCACGTCTGCGCCTCGTGCGGACGCGCGTTCGATGGCCGGCGGCTCAAGGAGTTGACGGTCCACCACAAGGATCACAACCACGACAACAACCCGCCGGACGGCAGCAACTGGGAGCTGCTGTGCCTGTACTGTCACGAGTTCGAGCACGAGAAGGGACTGTCCTCCGCCCTGCACGCCGTGGCTGGCTCGACCACCGACCGCTCCGTCTCCGGGACCTTTCAACCGCTCGCCGGTCTGGACGCGCTGATCGGCGGGGCTCCGGAGGCGGCGGCCGGAACCGTCCGGAACGATGGCGACGACATCCGGCCGGTCGATGACGCTCGCGAGGAGCGTGGGGGCGAATGACGGCTGCCATGTGCCGGGCCGGGAGTTGCGCCGCCCCAGGACCTGCGGTGGAGGTCGCGGGAGGGACGGTCATCTGCCATTACTGCAAGGGCGTCGACTTCGTCCCCTTGGTTTCCGGCGTCCGGGACCGGGCCGGGGTGGTTCCCGGGGAGTTCGCCTTCGTCCGTTGTGTCCGCTGCGGTTCGGCGATGTTGTCTCCACCGCCGAGGGCGTGCGATGTCGCCGGCTTCTACCCCCGCGTCTACACGTTTGCGCCCGAACTGGCGGCGGGCTGGCGACGGGTGCTTGCGCAGGCGGAATACGCCATCTTCTACCGGCCGAGCTACCGCGCGGAGGCGCGGATCGTCGACCGGCACTGCCGGCCTGCGTCCGGCGGACGCCGCGGAACCGTCCTCGATGTGGGGTGCGGCCGGGGGCTGCGGCTCCTGGCGTTCCGGCGCCTCGGCTACGAGGTCCACGGATGTGATTTCCAGGCCGATTCGGTCGACTACCTCAACGCACGGCTTGGGATTCCCGCCCGGCAGGGCGACGTGACGACGGTCGATTCGCTGTACGCGCCGGAGTCGTTCGATGTCATCACGGCCTTCCATCTTCTCGAGCATCTTCCAGATCCCGGTCGCGCCATCCGCGCCTTCCGTTCGTTGCTGAGACCGGGCGGCCGGCTCGTGGTCTGCCTGCCCCTGGCCGATTCGGTGCAGGCGCGGGTGTTGGGCCGGCGATGGGCCGCGTTCACGGAGGCGCCGCGGCACCTCGCGCTTCCGTCGCAGACCGCGCTGGCCGCCCTGCTCGCCGAATGCGGTTTTGCCCGGGAATCCATGGCGTTTCACGCGGACGATGTGCTTTCCTGCGCGGCCGAGGCGGGCCTGTCGCTTGTGCCCGCCAGTTGCACGGGACGCGCGTACACGGCTCCGGGGGCGGCCGCCATGATGGGACGTCTGCTCGGCGCGATGGCGTCGGTGGCCTGCATCCCCTGGGCCTTTGCCGACCAATTCCTGCTTGGCCGTCCGGCGCACGGGATCCTCATGGCCCGCAAGCATTCGTGATCCTCAGGGGGGGGCGGGGCGTAAGCATGGCGGGGACGACGGGACTCGAACCCGCAACACCCAGATCGACAATCTGTCTGAGGCGGCGGGGATGTACGAGTTTTCGGGTATTCCCGCACATACCGCGGGCCGTGAACTACCCCGAAACGGGGTGCGACGTAGCAAAGTCGTAGCAAACCAGCCCGGGACGGGAAGCCCTCTTGGACTTCATGATGTACCCCCTCGAGAATCGGCCCTACGCACCAAAGGAGTCTGACCGTGACATCCGGCCGTGCTGTGTTCTGGCACCGCCAGCCCTGCGGCCCCCCGTGCGTCGTCGCGCCGGGAATGGCCTCCTAGGTCTCACTTGCCCCTTCCGTATCTGGCGCGCCCGACTACGAACCGCTCGGCACTTGTCCCCCTCGCCACCCGCTTTCTCTGCACTCACTCGGCCCAAGCCGTGCCGCCGCAGATCGAATGGCTGACGTTCGGACATCCGTCTGACGTTTATGCACGGGCCGCCTCTGGTATGCCGCCACCTGCCTTTTCTCTGGCCCTGGCGGACACGTCCTGCAACAATCGCAACGGATTCAGACGGCCGCCGGATGGTTGTCGGATGGAACTAGGAGTCGCGAATGACTAGGCACCAAGAGAGCCGACTGTTTGTGGACGAGAGCGCGGCGCGCATGGGAGTCAGTCCCCACAACCCTGACTTCTTTGCGGACACCTATGAACACGCCGGTGGATTCTTCGATGGGTACAAGTTGGGCGATTCAGACGCTCAACTCGATGAATCGCCGCTCCCGACAAGGCCATGAACTACATCTTCGCATCGCGGGGTAGGAGCCGGGTTGTTTCACCGGGATCCGTCTTCTATAGAGTCACGGATGCGCACATCGCCAAGGGTTTGTGCAAGCTGTTCGTGAAGCACCACGCTAAGGACAACGGCGGTACGAACTTCCACTGCGACCCGGCGACTGCTATTCCGGCTTCGGGCCAAAAGCTTTTAAACAAAGCGATCGAGTTGTTGGAACTCCAAGTCGATCGTCGCCACTGCAGTTGGATGCCGTTGCCAGACCACAACCGGAGTGTTCGCGCAGCGTACCTCATACTCGCCCGCAGATGGGAGGAACTGCTGCGAGAGGAACTGGAGGCCGCAGAAGCCCTCCCAGCAAACG
>CAYODK010000406.1:0-2606 GCA_964402695.1 uncultured Verrucomicrobiota bacterium | reverse complement strand
CTGCCCTACTCGCACCAGGCGAGCATCGCCAAGCTGACGGCCACCGACGCCGCGCCCGCGCGGGCGCACTCGAGGGCGACGGTCCGGCCCGCCCCGCCGGCGCCGAGGACGAACACGCCAAGGCCCTCCGGCCCGCGGCCGAACGCCTCCTGCATCGCGCGCAGGAAGCCCTCCGCGTCCGTGCTGTGCCCGACCATCCCCTCCGGCGTGAACTGGACGGTGTTCACGGCCCCGACACGACGGGCGCTGCCGTCGAGCCGGTCGAGGCCGCGGAAGACGGTCTCCTTGTGCGGCACCGTCACGTTGACGCCGCCGAAGCCCATCGCGGCCATCGCACGGAGGCTCTCGATCACGCGGTCCGGCTCGATATCGAACGCGAGGTACACCGCGTTCCGGCCGAGGGCGCGGAACGCGGCGTTGTGCATCGCGGGCGACAGCGTATGGCCGATCGGGTGCCCGATCACCGCGAACGTCCGGGTCTTCCCGTCCGGCACGAACGGCGTGGCGACCGCACCGGTCACGGCTGGCTCCGCTTCTCCGCGCGGCCTGCCGCGCGCGACGGGCGGCGCCGGCGCACGTCGGCCGTGAAGAAATGCCGGTTCACGGCGTTCAGGTAGGCCCGCGCGCTGGCCTCGACGATGTCGGTGCTCGACCCGCGGCCGGACACCGGTTCGTCGCCGCCGAAGTTGACCTTCAGCGCAACCTCGCCGAGCGCGTCCTTGCCCTGCGACACGGCGCGCAGCGTGTAGTCGGCCAGCTCGCCGGTCAGGCCGGTGATCTTGTCGATCGCGCGCAGCGCGGCGTGCACCGGCCCGTCGCCCGTGCTCGCCTCCTGCGTGACCGTCGCCTCCATCCTCCCGCTGCCGGAGCGCGCGAGGCGGACCGTCGCCGTCGGGATCGTCGTGTTGCCGCTCGTGACGCCCAGGTAGTCCAGGGTCCACGTCTGCGGCACCTCGGCGATCTGGCCCTCGACCAGCGCGGACAGGTCGTCGTCGTACACGAACTTCTTCTTGTCGCCGATCTCCTTGAACCGGGCGAAGATGGCGACGATGTCCTCCTCCGTCAGCTTGAAGCCCAGGTGCTTCAGGCGCGCCGCAACCGCGTGGCGGCCGCTGTGCTTGGTCAGCGGCAGCTCGGTCGCGCCCCACCCCACGTCGTGCGGGTCCATGATCTCGTAGGTCTCGCGCTTCTTCAGGATGCCGTCCTGGTGGATGCCGCTCGAGTGCGCGAACGCGTTCTCGCCGACGATCGCCTTGTTGCGCTGCACCAGCAGGCCGCTCAGGCGCGAGACCAGGCGGGACGCCTTGACGATCTCCTTCGATTCGATCGTCGTGTGCAGACCGCCGAACGACTGAGGCCGCGTGCGGAGGGTCATCACGACCTCCTCCATCGACGCATTGCCCGCGCGCTCGCCGATTCCGTTGACCGTGCACTCCACCTGCCGCGCGCCGTTGCGGACCGCGGCCAGCGAATTGGCGACCGCCAGGCCCAGGTCGTTGTGGCAGTGGACGCTGATGACGGCGCGTCCGTCGGCGAACTCCGGCACGCCCTCGTGCAGCTGCCGGATCAGCGCGCCGAACTCGTCGGGAATCGCGTAGCCGACGGTGTCCGGGATGTTGACCGTCGTCGCGCCGGCGGCCACGACGGCGCGGCAGACGTCGATCAGGAAGTCCGGCTCCGTGCGCGAGGCGTCCTCGGGCGAGAACTCGACGTCCTCGACCTGCGACCGGGCGCGGCGGACGCCCTCGACGGCCAGGCGGATGATCTCGTCCTTCGCCTTGCCCAGCTTGAACTCGCGGTGGATCTTCGAGGTCGCCAGGAAAACATGCACCCGGCCGCGCTTGCCGGCGGGTTTCACCGCGGCCGCGGCGGCGTCGATGTCCTTCGGCACGCACCGCGCCAGCCCGGCGATGATCGGCCCCTTGACCTCGCGGGCGATCTCCTGGACGGCGGCGAAATCGCCGGCGCTGATGACCGGGAAGCCGGCCTCGATCACATCGACGCGGAGGCGCGCGAGCTGGCGGGCGATCTCCAGCTTCTCCCGTGCGTTCATCGATGCGCCGGGGCACTGCTCCCCGTCGCGCAGGGTCGTGTCGAAGATGATGACCCGGTCCGTGTTCCTGCCTTTCATCGCGCTCTCCTGCCTTTCCATTCGCCGGCCAGCCGGCGACTCTTGCCCAACCGCCCCTTCCGTACAACAAAAAACCCACCGCTTCCTGCGGTGGGTTCCTTCACCCGGTCCGGTCTTCGGGGGGACTTACGCCCCTTCGACCGGCCCCACCGCGAACGGCGCAAGGCCGAGAAGCCGCAGAAGCAGCCCCCGAAGCGTCACGCTGGTCGCGATGGAATTCATATCGTGAAGACCCTAATCCCGCCCGCCCGCCGTGTCAAGGAGGCGACGCAATCGCACGAAGGGCGCCTTCGAGGACCCCGCGCATCCGTTCCGGCGGGGATGGACGGAACAGCGCGTCGTCGAGCCCCGACGCCCCGCGCGGGCGCGGGGGCTCGTTGGTCCACGCCGCGCGGAGGGCGGGGAGCGCCGGCGCGGCGTTCGTGCCCCACGCGCCGAGGGTCTCCGCGGCCAGCTGGCGCAGGATCGCATGGTC
>CAYODK010000405.1:2426-2634 GCA_964402695.1 uncultured Verrucomicrobiota bacterium | reverse complement strand
AGCCGTGGCGGTGGCGGGCTTGATCGCGTTGTCCGGGTGCGGCGGAAACGACGACGACACCCCGTCGGTCTCCCCGCTGGGCAACCTCTCCTCATCGGGCGGCGCGACAAACGTCGCGGCGGGGGGGCCCCCCCCCCCCCGCCCCCAAAAAGCCCGCCGGGGGGGCGGGGGGTTGGGGGGTTGGGCCGCCCGCGCCCCCCCGGGCCAA
>CAYODK010000405.1:0-2416 GCA_964402695.1 uncultured Verrucomicrobiota bacterium | reverse complement strand
ATCGGGCGGCGCGACAAACGTCGCGGCGGCGGCTCCCGCCGCCGCCGGCCCCAATCTCGCCGGATCGTGGAGCGGGCTGTTCGTGGATGCGACGACCGGCGCCCGCGAGTCCATCACCGCGACGATCACGCAGAGCGGGGACGAGATCACCATCGACACGAGCCTGTCCGGACTCGGGTCCTACTTCACCGGGAACATCCAGTCCGGCGGTTTCCTCTGGCTCACCGACGCGTCGGACGGCGAGACATGGACGACCATCGAAGGAGCCGCCTCGAGTTCCTACATCGTCATCCAGGACTACGTGACGGATCCGGACGACCCGGACGAGCTTCTGCTGAACACGATCGAGCTGAGCCGCTGACCCCGCGGGAAGCGGCCCGCCGAACCGGGAGGAACGCCATGATACGCCTCGTCGCAATCGCCGCGGTCACCGCGTTCGGCGCCCTGCCGGTCGCGGAGGCGCAGACCGTTCCCGCGCGCATGCGGCGCGCCGACTCATTTCTCGGCATCCACTTCGACTTCCACGCCGGCCCCGACTGCACCAACGTCGGCGCCCACACCACGCCGGCAATGGTCGGAACGATCCTCGACAAGGTCCGTCCCGACTACATCCAGATCGACTGCAAGGGCCATCGCGGCTACTGCAGCTATCCCACCCGCGTCGGCAACCCTGCGCCGGGCATCGTCGGCGATCCGCTTCGCACCTGGCGCGAAGTCACACGCGAACGCGGGGTTTCCCTGTTCATGCATTACTCCGGGGTCTGGGACTACCGCGCCGTCGAACTGCACCCGGAATGGGCCGCCCGCAACGGTGACGGCACCCCGAACGCCAAGGCCACCTCCGTGTTCGGGCCCTACGCCGACCGCCTTCTGATCCCCCAGCTCCGCGAACTGGCCGGCGTCTACGGCGTCGATGGCGCGTGGATCGACGGCGACTGCTGGGGGGTCGCCCTCGACTACGGCGATGCGCCGGTCCAGGCCTTCCGGGCCGCCACAGGTGCGACCGCCGCGCCGCGCAAGGCCGGCGAACCCTTCTGGGACGAGTGGAAGGAGTTCAACCGCGAGGGATTCCGCCGCTACCTGCGCCACTATGTCGACTCGCTCAAGGTCTCGAACCCCGACTTCGAGGTCATCAGCAACTGGGCCTTCAGCGACCACATGCCCGAGCCGGTGACCGCCGGCGTGGCGGCGCTCTCCGGCGACTTTGCGCCGGACGACAGCCTGAACTCCGCCCGGTTTGCCGGCCGCTGCATCGAGAACCAGGGCCGGCCGTGGGACCTGATGTCGTGGTCGTTCAGCCGCAAGACCCGGAAACAGAAGCCCGCCATCCAGCTCATGCAGGAGGCTGCGGTCGTGTTGGCGCAGGGCGGCGGCTACCAGGCCTACTTCACGCAGAACCGCGACGGGTCCGTGCGGCTCGGCGAGATCGACGTCATGGCGGAGGTCGCCCGATTCTGCCGCGAACGGCAGGCGTTCGCGCACCGCTCCGTCGCAGTTCCCCAGGTTGCCCTGCTCTACTCGACCCCGGGGCACTACCTGGGTTCAGACCGCCTTTTCCATCCGTCGGGCGGCGACGGCATCGGCGTCCTCCGCAGCGCCCTGCAGCAGATCCTCGCCGCCCGCCTCGGTGTCCAGATCGTCAGCGAGCACCACCTGCGCGGATCGATGGCGCAATGGCCGCTGATCGTCGTGCCCGGGTGGTCGCGCATGGAGCCCGAATTCCGCGACGAGTTGGCCGCCCACGCGAAGGCCGGCGGACGACTGTTGCTGATCGGCGACGGGCCGGCCCGGCTGTTCGAACGCGAGAGGGCCGGCGCGGATCCGAACGGCATCGTCTTCGTGGCCGCCGCGGACACGACCCTGGCGGACGCGCTCCGCCGGATGCTCCCGGAACCGGTCGTCCGGGTCGACGGCCCCGGCTCGGTCGATGTCAGCCCCCGCCGCCTCGGCGGCCGGTTCATGGTCCACCTGGTCAACACCGGCGGACCGCACGCCAACGCGCCCGACGGCGGCATCCCCGACATCCCGCCCGCCGGACCGCTGACCATTTCGATCGCGCGGAGTCGCGCCCCGAAGTCCGTCACGGCCCAGCCCGGCGGCACGGCGCTTCCCGTGCGATGGTCGGACGGCCGCGCGACGGTCACCCTCCCGCGGCTGGATGTCCACACGATCCTCGTCGTGGACGAGTAGCGCGGATCAGGCCTCGACGATGCCGAGCGGCGCCGCGGTTTTCCACGCGCCGCGCGTGAAGTCGGGAATCGCGACGGACTCGCCGTCGTTCCTCACCGACCGTTCCGTGAGCTCCACGAGCGAGCTCCACGCGGCGCCGTCGTAGACGTCCTGGTCCAGCGGAAGTCCGTTCAGAAAGCAGTGGACCAGCCGGTACTCCATGATGTAGTCCATGCCGCCGTGTCCA
>CAYODK010000404.1:0-2638 GCA_964402695.1 uncultured Verrucomicrobiota bacterium | reverse complement strand
GATATGGAAGACCTCCTGGGGATGGCGCAGGTCGGCGCCGGCGTCGACGGACCACTCGCTCGGGGCCGTCCGCGCGGCGGCCGCGGCCGGCGCCGCCGCGGCGGGGGGGGCGGCGGCCGCCGGGGCGGCGTCGGCCGCGACGGCGGGCATAAGGAATGGGATCACGGTCATTGTTGCGACAAGCAGGACCTGCGCAGCCTTCATCGCGTTACCTCCATGGCGCGTCCCGCAAACGGGATCGCGAGCGCGCTCCCCGTCGTTCTCCATACCCTGAAGGCACATATAGCCCGGGTGGGGGTGGCGACGCCAGCCCTTTCTTGGCGTCCCGCCGTGGCCGGCGGGCCACGGGGAAACCGCCGTCCGGCGTTCGCGGCACGTCGTGACGGGTTCGTGCGACGATTTGCCCGCGCCGCGCATTTGACATGGAGACGACATGGATTACGGTGCGCTCGACTGCTTCGATGGCGCTGTTGAGGGACGGAGAAACGGGGTGGGCGCAGCATGAGTCTTGTGAACGCAAGTTTGAGGCGGCCTCTCGCCCTTGTGGTTCTCGTGGTGGCCGTTTCGCTGGTGGCATCGATGGCGCTCCGGCGGATGCCCCGCGACGTGTTCCCCTCCCTCGGGATCCCCACCATCTACGTCGCGCAGCCCTACGGGGGCATGGACCCGGCCCAGGTGGAGGGCTACCTGACGTACTTCTACGAGTACCACTTCCTCTACATCACCGGCATCGAGCACGTGGAGTCCAAGTCGATCCAGGGCGCCAGCGTGATGAAACTCCAGTTCCATCCCGGCACCGACATGGCGGCCGCGATGTCGGAGACGGTCGCCTACGTGAACCGCTCGCGGGCCTTCATGCCTCCGGGCACCCCGGGTCCGTTCATCACCCGCTTCGATGCCGGCAGCGTTCCGGTGGGCTACCTGGTGTTCGCGTCGGACAACCCTTCGCGGACGGTCGGGCAGATGCAGGACGTGGCGCTCAACACGGTGCGGCCGCTGTTCGCGACCCTGCCGGGCGTTTCGGCGCCGCCTCCGTTCGGCGGCAGCGCGCGCACCATCGTCGTCAACGCCCGGCCGGATCGTCTGAAGGCGCTTGGAATGTCGCCGGACGAGCTGGTCCAGGCGCTGGCGCAGGCCAACACGATCAGCCCGTCCGGCAACATGAACCTGGGGGACCTGTATCCCATCGTCCCCGTCAACGCGGTCGTGAAGAACATCCGCGACCTCGAGGGCGTGGTGCTTCGCGCCACGCCCCAGGGCGCGGTCTTCCTCCGCGATGTCGCGACGGTGGAGGACACCTCGGATCTCGTGACATCCTACGCGCTGGTCAACGGCCGGCGTACGGTCTACATGCCGGTGACGAAGCGGTCCGATGCCTCGTCGCTGGCGGTGGTGGACCTCGTGAAGAAGAACCTGGGCAGGTTCCAGGCCGCGGTGCCCGAGGATGTGCGGGTCACCTACGAGTTCGACCAGTCGCCGGTTGTGCTGCGGGCGATCCGGGATCTCGTGAAGGAAGGCGTGCTCGGGGCGATCCTCACGGGCGTCATGGTGCTCCTTTTCCTTCGCGACTGGCGGAGCGCGTGGATCGTCGTGCTGAACATCCCGCTGTCGCTCCTCGCCGCGAGTTGCGCCATGTGGATCACCGGGCAGACCATCAACCTCATGACCTTGGGCGGCATGGCGCTTGCCGTGGGCATCCTGGTGGATGAGGCGACGGTCACGGTTGAGAACATCCACGCCCACCTGAAGCGGGGGAGTCCGCTGGCGCGGTCGGTTCTGGATGCCACCCGGGAGACGGCGCTGCCCCGGCTCCTCGCGATGCTCTGCGTGCTGGCCGTGTTCATCCCCGCGCTCTTCATGCAGGGGGCCGCCCGCGCGCTGTTCGTGCCGCTGGCGCTGGCGGTGGGCTTCTCGATGGTCGCCTCCTATCTCCTGTCCAGCACGCTGGTCCCCGTCCTGAGCGTGTGGTTCCTGCGCCATCATGCCGGGGCGCTCCGCGAGTCCGCCGGGTTCGATCGCCTGCAGAGGGGGTACGCTACTCTCCTGCGCGGCATCCTGAGGCTTCGCTGGCTCGTGATTCCGGCGTATCTGGCGGTGACGATCGCCGCGATCGGCTGGACGGGGCGACGGCTGGGCACCGAGATCTTCCCCTCCGCGGACGCGGGGCAGATGGCCCTCCGCCTGCGCGCCCCGGCCGGAACGCGACTGGATCGCACGGAGCAGTACGCCCTCCAGGTTCTGGACATCATCAAGCGCGAGGCCGGAGCGGAGAACGTCCTGCTCACCATGGGGCTCGTCGGTGTGCATGCACCGAACTACCCGATCAACCTGATCCACCTGTGGAACAGCGGGCCGGAAGAGGCGCACCTGTCCGTCCAGTTGAAACATGACCCCGACCATCCGATCGCCGCGTTGCAGGAACGTCTCCGCGCGGCGATCCAGGCGCAGCTGCCGGATCTCCGCGTTTCGTTCGAGCCCAGCGACATCGTCAGCCGGGTCATGAGCTTCGGATCGCCGACGCCGATCGAGATCGCGGTCAGCGGGCCCTCCCTGGCCGCCAACCGCGAGTTCGTCGGGAAGATCCGCGCGGCCCTTACCGCGGTTCCCGAACTCCGGGATGTCCAGATGGCCCAGACCC
>CAYODK010000403.1:0-2656 GCA_964402695.1 uncultured Verrucomicrobiota bacterium | reverse complement strand
AAACACAACCAGAGGGGCTGACACCCTCCCTCTACCGGACAGGCGCCCTTATTTGCGTAGTTTCCGTACTATCATAGTAGAAATGCCCACGATGCGTACGAGCCAGGGCGGCCGGCGGCGGCGGGGGGCCGATCTCCTTCACGGGGTGACCGTGCTGGCCCTTGCCCTCGGGGCCGCCCTCCCGGCGGCCGGCGCAACGAACTACGTGGTGCTGGCCTGGAACAACCTGGGCATGCACTGCATGGACAGCGACTACTCAGTCTTCAGCATCCTTCCCCCCTACAACACGGTTCACGCCCAGGTCGTCGCCCTGGTCAACGGCAACTCCGCCAAGCTCGTCACGAACGCCTCCGGGTTCGTCGCCACGTATGCCGCCACGGCCGATCCCGAAGGGTCGATCAACATGACGTCCTCGGGAAAGGGGAACTTCTGGACGCATTCGGCCAAGGTGTACGGGGTCGCACCCGCCCCGGACGAGGGTCTGCCCGTACCGGGTCCGATCCCGTGGCGGATGCCGGGCACCAACAACACGCCCCAGGGCATGACGTTCGAGCCCGGGTTCAACTGGTTCGCCGCCTACGGCATTCCGATCACGCCCTACGACGACGCGGGCCGGCCGAACCAGTACCCGATGATGCGCGTCCAAGCACGGCTGGGGACGGCATCGACGGGCACCACGGACATCGTCCTTCCGGTCTCCGACGAGATGGACTGCAAGCTCTGCCACGCCTCGGGCGCCGGCCCCGCTGCGCGACCGGCCGCCGGCTGGATCGGCAATCCGCACCCGGGCCGCGACTACCGCCTCAACATCCTCCGTCTGCATGACGATCGGCAGGCAGGGAAGCCCCTCTACGCGGCAGCCCTCGCCGCCCGGAGGTTCAGCCCGGCGGGCCTCCTGGCGACGGTGAGTGTCAGCAACCGGCCCATCCTCTGCGCGTCCTGCCATCTCTCCGAGGCGCTGCCCGACACCGGTTTTGCGGGCATCCCCCCGCTGACGCGGGCGATGCACTCGCGCCACGCGACCGTGAACGATCCGCGCACCGGCCAGTCGCTCGATGCCGCCGACAACCGGACCTCCTGCTACACGTGCCACCCCGGCTCCGTCACCCGCTGTCTGCGGGGCGCCATGGGACGGGCCGTCGGCGCGGACGGGGCGATGTCCATGCAGTGCCAGAGTTGCCATGGGTCGCTGAGCGTCGTCGGCGCCCCGACGCGGACGGGGTGGCTGGACGAGCCGAACTGCCAGGCGTGCCACTCGGGCCATGCGACGACCAACAGTGGGGCCATCCGGTTCGACACCGCCTTCGACAGCCCCGGCCATCTGCGCGCGGCGGCGGACAACCGATTCGCGACGAACCCCGACACCCCGGCCGCCGGAATCTCCCTCTACCGCTTTTCCCGGGGCCACGGCGGGCTCCAATGCTCGGCATGCCACGGCTCCACGCACGCCGAGTTCCCCAGCTCGCACCCGAACGACAATGTCGCGAGCATCGCCCGCCAGGGCCACGACGGCCCGATGGCCGAATGCGGCGCGTGTCACGGCAGCCAGTCGCTGGCCTACGATGGCGGCCCCCACGGGATGCATCCGATGACGTCGTCGTGGGCGCAGAACCACGCCTCGGCCGCCCGCGCATCGAGCTTCCGGCACTGCCGCACGTGCCACGGGGCCAACGACCGCGGGACCGTGCTGTCGCGCGCGCTCGGGACCCGGACAATTTCGACCAAGTTCGGCGCCCGCCAGTACTGGAAGGGCCGGCAGATCGGCTGCTACGACTGCCATGACGGCGTCAATGCCAGCGACCCCACGTCGCGCGGCTTCCCGGCGGTCACGGGGACCGTTGCGGCAACCGTCGCCGGCCGGCCCGTCGCGATGTCCCTCCCGGTCGGCGCGGCGACCCCGCGCATCGTCACCCAGCCGGACCACGGCTCCGTCGGTCTCTCCGGAAGCACAGCGACCTACCATCCGGCGCTCGGGTACGCGGGGACGGACACCTTCACCTTCGCCTCCAACAACGGGTACAACGATTCGAACCTGGCGACGGGAACCGTGACGGTCACGGAGGTGGACACCGTGGGCGACGGAGTACCCGACTGGTGGCGCGCCGAGCATTTCGGCAGCGACGGGACCTCCACCAACGCCGTCTCCGCGGCACTCGCCGATCCCGACGGGGACGGCGCGCCCAACGCCGCCGAACGGGCGGCAGGCACCGACCCGGCCGACCCCGGCAGCGTGCTTCGCATGATTCAACCCGCTCGGACCGGTTCCGGCCTCGAGATCGCATTCGCATCGATGCTCGGCGGCCTCTACGAAATCGAGGTCACCGCCGACCCCCGGTCGGACTCGTGGGCCGTCATGGCCAGCAACATGTGGGGCCGCACGGACACGACCACGGTCGGGGGAGGCGCCCCGCTGCCCGCAGGGTTCTACCGCGCGCGCGTTGCCCCCCGGTGACCACCGCGGGACCGCATCGGTCGTCCGCTTTCACTCCTCTTCACGGTGGCGCAGGGCGGCGACGAGGAACACGACGGCCATCGCCGCCATCGCCCACCCGAAGACCGGGCCGTGGCGGAGGAAGAACGTCGCCGGGGCCCCGGCGGGAGGCAGCGGAACCTCGGCCGTCAGGAAGCCCGAGGCGGGCTTCCCGTCGGACCCGGT
>CAYODK010000402.1:0-2664 GCA_964402695.1 uncultured Verrucomicrobiota bacterium | reverse complement strand
AGCTCCTCCTCCGCCCCCGCCACCTCCGCATCCCTCGAGCAGGGACGCAATCGAGACGACTCCAGCGAGAACCATGGCGGTGGCGCGCGAACTCATGACTACCTCGTGCTTGTCCAGTACTCTACGTCGACGGGAGCCCGCATTTCAACAGGGAACGCGGCAGGGCTGGACGGCATCAGCGCCTCCGCCACCCATCGAGGCCCGTCCCAAGGCCATCGTGCCGCTACTGGCGGACGCCTGTGCAGGCAATATGCTTGGGCGGCGTGTGCCAGTACTCGATGAAGTCCATGGCCATCGTTCCGTCCGCAGCGATCGTGCATTCAATCTCGCCCGCGCCGACGCCTGGATTCGTGAAGTCACCGGACAGCGTCCCGCCGCTGACGGTGTAGGTACCGTAGAAATGCACCGCCCCGTCGATGTCCTCGCCAGCCAGGTTTTTGCGGAACGTCCCATCTGCGAAGAACATCCAGTAACTGACCGTCGCCTCCTTGGTGATCAGCCACGTGCCCACAAAGGCATTGGTATTGCTGCTGCCGCCGCCGTCGTCATCACCCTCGCAGCCAACCCCAAGGCACATACCGGCCATCATCACCCCAACCCATGCCCGACGCGTCCACTTCATCATCTTCCCGAGTCTCCGAGCCCGCCGTTTCTCCGGGTGCCGTTCCTGTCGGCACAAGTTATTACGGAACAACCATGCGGACCCTGAGATTCTAAATGAAACTGGATCTGGATCAAGTGGAAATCGATATCGCGTGTCGTTCGTCCCGATTTCGAACGTCGCGGGACGCTCCAGACAACCGATCGACGGCGGACCATTCTGAACATAACCAACTGAATATTGGATATTAGCGATTCAGTCAGTCTGGATTCGATGCTTCCTGCAACCCGAAGCCGCGGAAGGGGCGGCACCCTCCGTTGGCGCAAGTCGCATGGCGGTTCAAGCTTGTTTAGTTGTAATGTAGAAACTCTATGCCGGACGGCCCGGTTGCGGCAAGGCGGCATGCGTTGATGTGGGGAGGAAGCGGCCGCAGCGAACTTGGAGGCCGGGCGGCCGGAAGGGGGCGGCGGACCGATTACGAACGGGCGGGTCCGGCGCGCAGGGTGCGGAAGAAGGACTGCATGACCTCGCGGCATTCGGGCTCGAGGATGCCGGCGATGTGGGCGCAGCGGTGGTTCAGGTCGGCCTGCTGGAGCACTTGGAAGAGCGAGACAGCGCCTCCGCGGAGGGGATCGGTCATGCCCCAGACCACCAGCGGGATGCGCGCGAGGATGATGGCGCCCGCGCACATCACGCAGGGTTCCTTGGTCACGTAGAGCGTGCAGTCCGAGAGGCGCCAGTCGCCGACGGCGCTGGCGGCCTGGGTGATCGCCAGGATCTCCGCGTGGGCGGTGGGGTCTTTCAGCGTTTCGACCTGGTTGCGGGCCTTCGCGACGAGATGACCGTCGCGGAGGATGACGGCGCCCACAGGCACCTCGCCCTCGGCCGCCGCATCGCGCGCCTGTCCCAGGGCGACGCGCATGTGCCGTTCGTGGACGGCCGCCGCCGCGGCGGCATCGATCGCGGCATCCCTCTCGTCGGGTCCAATCATGCGGGCATGGTGCCGCAAGACGAGGGCGGCTGCAATGCCCTCATGGCCGGGATTCCTTCGACAACCCCATGGATTCGAGGCATAGTGGTTGGCGTCAGGTGCTGTCATATGAACAAGTCGACTCGGATATCGCTGTGGATCGCGGGCCTCGTGGTGGTCTCGGTGGTGACGCTGGGGCTTCTGAGGAACTCGCTCCTCGGATGGGCGACGATCCGTTTCATCCGGGCGAGCACAGGCCTCGAGGTTGCGATGGACGGGATGAAGGTCCAGGTCGCGCGCCCCTCCGTGCGGATCCTCGGCATGACGGTCCGCAATCCGCCCGGTTTCGAGGTGGGGGAGGCGATCCGTTTCCGGGAGATCTACGCGGAATACGACCGGCGCGCCCTGTGGAGCCGCCGGCCCCATTTCCGGAAGATTGTCATCGACATGCCCAAGCTCATCGTCGTGAGGAATGAGAAGGGGGAGATGAATTGGCAGCGGCTCAGCGGGAACCTCTCCCGGCACACGCAGGCCGCCGGGGCGGAGACCAACGCTCCGTCGGCGCAGGAGCCGAAGGGCGGGGACGCCCGGGAGCCCGGGCCGGTGTCCGAACCCGCGGGCCCGGCCTATGAGATCGACGAGTTCGTCGTTCGCATCGGCACCGTCGAGATGCGTGACTTCGATGTAGGAAAGCCGGATCCGACCGTCCGCGCGATGGATCTCGGGTTCGAGTACACGGTGCGCGACGTCACGGACTTCAACGCCGCCGGCGCGGAGATCGGCGGCGCCCTGCTGGTGAAGGCGGCCCCGATCCTGCTGATGTCCGCGCTCGACGGCGTGGCCCGGGCGGCGGGCGAGGGGGGCGCCGGGCTCCACGACATCGAGAAGGATGCGAAGAGCCTGCTCAAGAACCTGAGCCGGGAGCCGGGGATGTCGTCGAACCTGGTCGAGAAGGGCGCCGCCGAACTACAGCGCGCGCTGCGGAAGCTGTTCTAAGCCGGAACGATTCAGTTGGCTCCAAGGACAGGCTGCGCGGGGGTGAATCGTTCCGGAAGGGGAAAGTTAAGAAACTCCAAACTCCAAGGAAGTGATA
>CAYODK010000401.1:0-2711 GCA_964402695.1 uncultured Verrucomicrobiota bacterium | reverse complement strand
GGGCGGGACGCCCCGTCACTCTACGCACGCCGAAGGCGGCACGATCCAAGAGGGCGACCGTCCAGGGCGCCCGGGGCCGAGCGTGCCACCGCACGCGCGGAGCGGCGCACGCCGCGGAGAGCCCGGCGTCCAGCCGGGCCGCGGGCCGGCGCCCCCGCCGGCCGTCGGGGAGGGCGCGGTCCCGTGCAGCGGGATCGGGTCGGGTACGGGCGCGACGAGTCCTCGAGGACCAGCCCGCGCCGGACCCGAAGCGCCCGGTCTGCGGCGGACTCGCCGAGACGGTGTGAACGGAGGAACGAAGCGCGGACGCGACGGAGGAGCGATGCGCGGAGAGGGGGAGAGAAACGCCGTCGAGTGGAGGCCGCCGGCGTTCGGCAAGCGGGCGAGTCTGCGAGCCCGCGAAGGGCCGGGCCTTGCCGTTTGGGAACGGACAAGGTCGTTGAGATCAACGAAATCCGCCTCTACGTCGACGGATCCTCTGCGAAAATGCCTCGCCAGCCAAGCCGAAGCCTCCCGGGAGTCGGCTCGCAGCGATTCGATCTCGGAGGGCATAAGCACTCCGGGCGGATCCCCGACGGCGCGTCAGTTCCTCCCTTGCGGTCGCTTGGGAGCACCGGGCTCATCTTCGGGACCTCGGAGCGCGCCCCCATGCGCCTGTCGCCCAGTGCCGTTGGACCCCGGCGGGCGGAAAAGGGCCTCGTCCTGCGGGCCGACCTTGAGATCCGACCAGACCTGGGCCAGTTCGCCCTTCGCCTGCATTTTGGCGGGAAACCGCGATTGCTTATCGATCCAGATGAGTGCCTCGTCCCCCTCGCCCGCCTTTGGCCGGCACCGGAGTTTCACGCAAGCCCTCCCGGCGACCATGTCCTCACCCAGAGACTCCCACACCAGGGTGTCGGGAAAGAAGAACGGAGGCATTGGGCTATCCAGAGGTTCCGAGTGTACGGCATCCGACGCCTTGTTCCATCGGATCACCGTCTTGCCGGGGTTGTCGAAGACCATCGCGTACGCCATGCCGTCCGGTGTCTCGCCATCGAGCCGAATCCGCTGCCCTTTCACCCGGACGATGATGTCCCGCTGCCCTTCGGTTCTCCAGACGCACGAGAACTCCGGCGGGAAGCTTGCGGCAACCACTTGAGACACTGCCGCCGTGCTAATGGCAATTCCGCACACGGCAGAGATCAAGAGGCCAGTGGACGACCTTCTCATGGCGATTTCCCTCCGACTTTTTCGCTGCTCTTCACGACCCAACTGAGCGCCCTCTTATGAAACCGGTGAGACTGCCAGAGCAAGAGCAATATGGTCGCGGACAGCACGAGTGGACGGGCCAGGGAGCTTGTGCCCTGGTATGCGAGAACATTGAGACGTGCCCCAACCGGACACCCCAATGGCCCATCCAGATCAGACTACTTTGCCTGCTCCATCCGTTTGCAGTCATAGGCGCCGAGGGAGGCAGAATGCAAGACATGCGCAGCGATCAGGGACAGCAACAGAGAAGTCACAAAGCTCACTGCCATGAAGCGGCTCGGCGAACCGAACAGCACCTCGAAATGCGGCGTAGCCACAGCGCCGACATAGAGCGCGATGAATGCGTATCTGGGTCGCCGCACAGGATCCGGGACCTTTCTCAGGTACAGAACTGTCGAGTAGACGCCAAACAAGAGCATGGCTAACCCCGCGACGACAGCGCGTGGGCCGTCCAGCGCGCCGTGAACCGGATGTCCACTAAATTGCGTGGCGACTTCATGACTGCCGAGGACTCCGAAGAGCACGCCGAGCACCACGACCTTCTCGCTCGGCAATCTCGCGCCAGAGGTTTCTGGATTCATTCGCCAACAAGGTTCCTCTTGACCCATTCGTAGCTCTTGCCAAGGCCATAGCCGATTCCTTGATACGGATTCTCGGGCCAATGCTCCGTCGCCACGCCACTGACGATGTCCCCCATGTCTTGAGCGTGGCGCAACCCGAATTCCGCCGCCTTCCCTGTGGCTGCAGTCACCAGCGCATCGGACGTGCCCGCTACGACTGCTGGTCCAACCGTGACAGTGGCATAAGCCGCCACAATCCCGCCCCAGTAGCCACCGGCGATCGCCTCGAATTGCTTCTGCGCCCGACGCAGGTCGCCCGCGGCAGCGGCCAGGCCTGCGCTGTAGCGATCGCGGGCGTTCCTCACTCGCCACCGCCCCTTGTCATCCTTCTCGAACTGCGACAGGTAGCGTCCCGTGGCCGGGACCCATTCCGCTGAACCGGGCACAAACTCACCCGGCTGCCCGCTCCACCAGTTACGCTGGCGCTGGGCAACATTGACCATGGGCCGGTTGCCTTCAACCTTCCATCCAACGTCCCATGGAATCGTTGCAAGACCCATCGGATCCATGCCGGACAGCACAGCGTTGCCGCAGTACCCGTACAAATTCACATCCCCCGCTGCGAACCCGATCGGATCGGACTGAAGCCACCGCCCCAGCAGGGGCGAGTAAACCCGGCTTCGGAAGTCGTACAGCCCTAGTTCGGGCAGCCATTCCCGGCCCGTGAACAGGAACCGGTTGCCGGCCGAGGAGGCGGGGAAAGGCTGGCCGGCGGCGTCGAAGACCGAGGGCTGGCCGAAGACGTCGAAGCGGTACTGCTCGACCAACGCACCGGTCGCATCGGTCAACGCGATGGTCGAGCCGAGGGCGTCGTGGTGGTAGAACACCGTGCCCTCGGGGCCC
>CAYODK010000400.1:0-2719 GCA_964402695.1 uncultured Verrucomicrobiota bacterium | reverse complement strand
CATGTTCGGCATCGACTTCCTCCGGCTGACCGTGCACCGCCTCTCCGGTGAGCAGTGATGGAAGAACCCCCGCCCCGCCTGGCGCCCCGAAGCCGCGCCGTAGCTTCGAGGCAACCACAGAGGGCGCAGAAGGCACAGAAGGTTGGTGCGGAGGCAGGCCGTGCGTGTTGCCCCTGGCTCTGCCCATTGAACGAAGCCGCTGCGCGGCGGGGCGGGCGAGCGCAACGCAAGTCGCGCAGCGCTGACGTCGTTGCGCCTGCGGGCGCGGTCATCAGAAATGCGGAATCCTCCTTGTAGGCGGTGTTGGCGCACCGCGGAACAAGGAGGATCCCATGACTGAACTACGCACAAGGATGATACGCGATTTGAGGGCGGCGCGCCGCGCTGAAGCTACGATTACGAAGTACGTTGGCAACATTGCGCAGTTCGCGAGGTTTCACGGTCGGTGTCCATCGGTACTGACCCACGATGACGTTCGGAGGTGGGCCGACCATCTCGAGCAGCTTGACTTGTCCTGGCAGACGTTGAACGGGCACTATGCCGCGCTGCGTTTTCTGTACTGCAAGACGCTGGGCAAGCCGCAAGTCGTCTCATTTCTGGTGTCTCGGAGGTCCATCCAGAGACTGCCGCTGGTGCTGGCACCCGCTCAGGTTGGACACCTGCTCCAACAATTCACCGAGCTCAGGTACCGGGCGTTGTTTACCACGATGTACGGTGCCGGCCTTCGTGTCGGCGAGGCATGCCTGCTGGAGACGTCCGACATCAAGGCTGAGCAAGGCGTCATCCACGTACGTCATGGCAAGGGAAGCAAGGAGCGCAACGTGATGCTCAGCCCCTGGTTGCTCAAGACTTTGCGCGATTACTGGAGGGCGGAACGCCCTGCCAGGCCCTACCTTTTCACCAACCTTCACGGTCGCCCTATCGACCGCTCCCAGGCGGCCAAGACGTTCGCTCTGGGCGTAGCCCGGGCTGGGCTTGACCCCAAGGTTACTCCCCATGTGCTGCGCCATTCGTTCGCCACGCACTTGCTGGATCAGGGAACGGACATCCGCGTCATCCAAGTGCTTCTCGGTCACGCAAGCGTATCGAGCACCACCCACTACGCTCGCGTCTCTACTCGACTGATCCGCGACGCCGTCAGTCCTCTCGACCACTTGCTCGCCAACCAGGAGGTGACCCCAAAGAAGCCGAAGAACTGAGTCCGAACAGCAAGCGTGGAACCGATGGTCAGAGATGGCCGGCCACGCCATGACATCGGCGACATCGTGCGCCAACAGCTGCCCGAGCTCGAGAAGCGGAGGGTGCTCACCACTCAGCAGCTACGGGCACTGTTGGCGATCAGCCGATGCCGCACCGCTGCGCTCGGCGGTCACATGTTGGTCTGCGAGGAGTGTGGCTACCAGCATCCTGTTTACAACTCGTGCCTCGACCGCCACTGCCCCAAGTGTCAGGCCACGGCCCAAGAGGCATGGATCGCACAACGGTCGGAGCGGGTGTTGCCGGTGCGGCATTTCCATGCCGTGTTCACTCTGCCCAGCGAGCTCCGCGCCCTTGCGAGCTACAGTCCTCGCCAGATCTACGGCGCGCTGTTTCGGGCGGCGAGCACCGCGCTGCTCGAACTCGGCATCTCGAAGTACGCCGCCGTGCTCGGCATCACGATGATTCTGCACACCTGGGGCCGCAACATGTCGTTGCATCCGCATGTGCACGCGGTCGTGACCGCCGGGGGCCTGTCGCTCGACGGCAAGAGGTGGAAGCCATCCAGCCCCAAGTACCTGTTCAGCATCAAGGTCATGGGGCAATTGCTGCGTGGCAAGATGATGGCTTGCCTCCGCGACCTTCACGTTCAAGGCAACTTCAAGGGATTCGACGCCTTCGCCGACCCGCAGGCCTTCGACAAGCTCATGGCTCGCCTGGCGCGCGTGTCCTGGGTCGTCTACGCCAAGCCGCCCATGCCCAAGGTCGACCACGTCCTGCAGTACCTGGGCCGCTACACCCACCGCGTCGCCATCACCAACAGCCGCCTGCTCGAGGTGACCGAGCGCTCGGTGACCATCGCGACCAAGCATGGCAAGACCCTAACCCTCGCGAGAGGCGAGTTCGTCCGCCGGTTCGCACAACACGTGCTGCCGCAGAGCTTCCACAAGATCCGCCACTTCGGCCTGTATTCCGGCGCTGCGGCACGTCCTGACGGCAAGCTCAACCTTGCCCGTGCTTCGCTCTGTCCCCAGCCCTCCGACGACGAAGACTGGCAGCAGCCCGAAGAAGCCGTCGTGACCGTTGCGCCCCCGGTGTGCCCCAGCTGCGGAGCCGAACTGCACCGCCGCCCGCTACCTCGCGGTCCACCCGAGGCACCTGTGCCATGACGTCCACCTTCGCACTAGCACCCGTTCTCCACGCAGACTGCTTCCAAGCGGTCAGGCACCGGCTCGTCGTCCGCTGCCAACGTGTCGCTGCCTCCCACGTTGCACCACCCAACCGGTGTCCTCTGACCCAAACGAAAACCACATAGCGACCTGCGCCCCGCCGCTCCGGGCTCGCTCAACGCCGCGATTCGCCATCGCGCTTGTTTTCGGCCGCATGTCGTCCTGTCCACGCGCCCACGCGGATGGCAAATCGCTCATCATTCCTGGTTCTCTGTTCCGTGTTCCGTGTTCTCCGCTCCTAGAACGCGGGTTCCCTAACTGCACGGCCCCACAAGAAGGGGATCAGGACTCGC
>CAYODK010000399.1:0-2745 GCA_964402695.1 uncultured Verrucomicrobiota bacterium | reverse complement strand
CGCGAAGACGTTCCCGCGCAGTTCCTGCCACCGGTCGATGTGGGCCTGGCGGAAGCCCGGGTCGGCGAAAAGGCGCTTCCACCATCCATAGCCGAAGGCATCGGTTCCGCCCGAGGCGAACCACTCGACGGCGTTGGTGCTGCGTGCGTCGTAGGATGAGAAGCAGCGGTCGAAATCCCAAAGGGGGCCGGCGACGATCCGTTCGCCGCGGTCCTTGAACATGTACGCGCTCAGGCGGAGCGAGTCGGGGTTCTTCGACAGCAGGTTGACCCAGTGGTGGTCGATCCACGTGGGCACGTCGACGAAGGCGGCGTAGCCGGTGGCGGGATTCGTGAAGGCGGCGCCGTTCAGCGCGTCCTCGAAGCGCTGGACGTAGTTCGTGATATAGGTGATCTGCTGCGGCACCAGGTTGGTCCTGAACGGATCGGACAGGACCACGCCCATCCGCGTCGTCGAGGTCGTCCACGAGAACTCGTCCTCGTCGGTGGTGGTCTGGTCGATCTTGATGATGTACCCGCCCGTGCATTCCGGCACGGACGTCTCCCACGGGTCGAGTTCCGGCAGGTCGACGCGCCGGCCGGAGAGCTTGATCTTCTCGCAGAGGTAGTAGAGCCCGGCGTATTGGTTTGAGGCGAGGTTGATCGTCGCGTTGGTCGACCAGAAGACCTCCACCCAGCGCCCGTCCGGAGCCCACTGCCCGAGCTGCCGGCCCAGTTCGAATGCCAGCGCGTTGTACAGGTAGGTCCGGTCGTAGTTGTAGCAGCCGATCAGCGACCAGTCCGACTCCTTCGGCATGCCAAGGACAGCAAAGTCCTCGTCGTCGTCCTCCTCGCTCCAGAATTCGAGGGCGTAGGGCTTCTTGGCAAACCCGGCGGACGACTTGCCGCGCACGTTCATGCCGCAGCGGGCGCCAAGGACCGCCGGCCCCGTCACCTCCGCCTCTCCGTTGGAGCCCGGCTCGACGAGGAAGGCGTGACAGCTCACGTTCGTGACCTGTGTGGTGATGGCGCCCGGAACCGCGAAGTCAACGTTGCGAAGGAACAGGAGGGGCAGGTTCGACCGGAACCCGCGGACGTTCGGATCCGCGAGCGTGTACTGCGCGGTCGTGATGACGCCGCTCTGGCCGTTTGTCGCGAAGACCCGCGCGCGGACGTGCAGGCTCGTCGACACCGCGATCGGGCCCGCGTAGATCTGGCTGTTTGTCGTCGGCACGAGCGAGTTGGTCGTGAAGCGGATCATCTGGCCGTCGCCGGCGCCGGACAGGGTGAGCGCAAACCCGTTCGTATAGATCCCCGACGGCGCCGAGAAAGCCGCGATCTGCGGGAGCCGCAGGGTTTCGGGGCCGCCGTTGGTCACCCCGGGCGTTGCGACCGACAGGTAGCCGCGCTGGTCGTTCGTCGAGTTCCTCGTGGCGACCAGCTGCGGCTGAAAGAACAGGTCCGAACTCGTGCTGTAGCGATTCACGACGTGAACGCCCATCCAGTTCGTCCCGTTGCGGAGATGGGGGATCGCGGCGTCGATGGAGATGGTCTCGAAGTTCCCGACATTGTGGACGCCGGCGGCGATCGACGTGTTGGAGAGGAGGTGGGATGGCAGGGCGTTGCTCGACAGGATCCACTGGCCGTTCAGAAACAGGGCGAAGCCGTCGTCGAATCTCAAACGCAGATCCAGCCGGTCGACCCCCGACGTGTCGGCCACCTCGAAGGGGGCGCGCACGAGGGCGGAGGGGTTGACCCGGTACATCTGCGTCCGGAGGTCGATGCCGAGCTCCGCGGTCAGGTCGGGACTGGCATTGGTGAAGAACCCGACGGCGAAGCTCCCGTGGATCCAGGACGAGTCGTCAAAGAGGGGGGCGGTCCATGCGGACCCCGGGTTGACCGTCGGCACCAGGGCCCGGCAGGGGGACGTGAGGTCGATGAGGTTGGTGCTCTCGCCGATGCCGGGGATCAGGCCGTAGGAGACGTCGGAGAACTGCGGAGGGTAGGCCGGCGAATAGGCCGACCGGACCGTGGTTCCATCCGGGGCGATGAGGGCGAGGTACTCCCCGTCCTTGTCCAGTTGGAAACTCGCGTGGACCTCGCCGTTGGTCAGCGGCGTCGAACGGCCGGACGCGTAGACGAGCAGCGCGCCGTGTGCGGGCACCGAGACCGCCGGGAACTGCCACTTGGTGGGGTTCGAGGCGTTGTCGGTCAAGTACCACCCGCCCAGCGATACCGCGGCGCTGTCCGGGTTCGTGATCTCGATCCAGTCGGGACGCGCGCCAAACTGGTCCTGGATCCCCGTCTGGTTCGAGGCCATGAATTCCGAGATGTACGGGGCGGCCTGGAGCGCGGTGGCGCCGGCCAGCCAGACGGACTGGAGGATGAGTCTGCGGAGCATGTGGTTTGGTGCGGCCCGTTTGATTGGGGAAGCAATGTACATGCAATTCCGCGGGGCTGGAATGCGGAAGTCGTCCGGCGTCCGCATCCGCCTGCTACAGCGGTGTCTTCGCGCGGAGGCGGATGAAGAGGTTGGTGTCCGCGACGGGCGGGGGGAGGGCGGCGGAGCGGAGGGTGAAGCCCGGGAGGTTGCTGATCACGGAGTCCGGGACATCCTCCCACGGGCCGGCGATCTGTGCGGCGCGCTGGACGACCGGGTCGGCCCCCGGGCGATCGAGGGCGTCGCGGAAACGGACATCGAAGCCCGCGGGCGTACGCAGGAACTGGAGCCCCGAGACCTCGCGGTCCGGCACCGCCGGATCGCCCC
>CAYODK010000398.1:0-2756 GCA_964402695.1 uncultured Verrucomicrobiota bacterium | reverse complement strand
CCCGCCATCCAGAAAATCACTTCCTCCGTGCCCAACTGTCGAACTTGGGCTAGGGTCCGGGCGCCGGACGGGCCCGGCCGGAGGGTGAAGCGCATGAATTCGCGTGAACGGTTGATCGCCACGATGAGGGGGGAGATTCCGGACCGCGTGCCCGTCGCTCCGTTCGTCCAGGAGGAGTACCTCTCGTTTCACTATCCCGATCGCGCGTCGGTCGACCGCGTGGTCGACGCCACCGAACTGGCCGCGGAACTCGATTTCGATCTCATGGCCAAGCACCGCGGCCTCGAGGCCCCGCATTTCCTTCGCAGCAGCCATCGGAATTGGGAGGTCCGCCGCACGGAGACCCAGGAAGGCGGAATGCAGGTGCGCCGCTTCCAGATCGTGACGATGGGGATGACGCTGACGAAGGAGGATTCCCGCCCTCTGGCTGGCGCCGCCACCGCCGGCCTGAGCTTCACGCCCACGAAGCCGCTCCTGGCCGGGCGCGACGAGATCGAGTTCTTCGCGGACCACATGCCCGCGCTCGGGGCGGCGGATCTCGCCCACATGCGCGACACGGTGGCCGGGTGGAAGCACGTCGTCGGCGACCGCGGCGTGCTGGCGCCCTGGGGTTTCGCCGGCGTCTTCAATGTCGCCGCGGAACTGGTCGGCATGGACTCCATCTACGTGATGCCCTACGAGGACGAGCCCCTCTACCGCCACTTCATGGATCGACTGGCCGCCGCGCAGTGCGCGTACAACGCGGCCCTGGCCGAGGCGGGCTGCGACTGCGTCGGGTTCCAGGGCCACATCGCGGGCGGACAGTCCACCGGCCCCGACTTCTTCCGCGCCTACGTGCAGGAATATGAGAAGCGCGTCGTGGACGCCGTCCATGCGGCGGGGGCCTTTACGGTCTACCACAACTGCGGCTTCGCACGCTCGCTCTATGACAACTACCGCGAGGTCGGAATGACCGTCTGGGAGACGGTTTCCGAGCCGCCGCGCGGCGACAACACGATGGCGGAGGCCAAGGCGGAGCTCGGCGACCGGATCTGCCTGCTCGGCAACCTCGACCAGGTCGACTTCCTCAAGCGTGCGACCCCGGCCGAGGTCGAGGCGAAGACGCGGGAGATCGTCCGGGCCGGCAAGCCGGGCGGCCGGTTCATCTTCTCGACCTCCGATTTCCTCGAGAAGAATACGCCGATCGAGAACATCCGCGCCATGATCGCCGCGGCGAAGGACGAGGGCCGCTACGCCTGATCGCCGGGGCGCCCGGGCCGGATCTTCCAACCCTTGGAACCCCGGCACGTTTCACCGTCCAAGCCTTGGAAGCCGTAGCCGGCATCCGACAGCCAGTACCCGGCGATGCCTCCGGAACGCGCAATCCGCCTCTGCCCGGCGGGCATCGGAGTGGCGAGCCCCCCGAACCGTCGAACCTGTGAACCTCCGAACCTGTGAACCCGCGCCTCCGCCCTACAGCGCCCCGCGGATGCGGCCGGCGATGGCGGCGGACTCCTCGGGTGTCGCGTAGGTGGTCGACGTCCAGTTCCAACGATGTCCGTCGTCGTTGAAGCGCGGGATCACGTGGAAGTGGACGTGGGGGACAACCTGGCCGGCCGCCGCGCCGTTGGCTTGGAAGATGTTCACGCCGTCGGCCCGGAGCCCCCCCATCTGCGCGGCGGCGATCCGCTGGACGACCTCCATGATGCGGCCGAGCAGCGCGGCGGGTACCCGGGTCAGCGGGTCGAAATGCTCCTTCGGGATGACCAGCACGTGGCCCTTCACGATCGGTCCGATGTCGATGAACGCGAGGACGGCGTCATCCTCGTAGACTTTCGTGGAGGGGATCTTCCCCGCCACGATCTTGCAGAACACGCAGGTTTCGCTCACGGTTGCACGCTCCCCCGGGCGCGGCCCGGCTCCCCGATCCTACCCGTCCCCGCGCCGTCGGGCAACGAGCGGGACTCAGTCGTTCCGCAGCGCGGCAGCCGCGGGGGTGCGGGAGGCAAGGCGGGCGGGGACGTAGGAGAAGGCGGTGCCGAAGACAAGGGCGGCGCCGAGCACGATCAGGACGGACGGGCCGTGGAGGTCGAAGGGGATGGCGGTCTGCCGGGACAACAGGGCGAGCACGGGCCATGCGGCGGTCAGCGCGGCGGCGGCGGCGACCGCGGTCACCAGGAGCGCCTCGGCAAGGAACAGGGCGGCGATGTCGGGCGGCCCGGCGCCCAGCGAAAGGCGCAGTCCGATCTCGGGCATGCGGTTGCGGACATCGGACAGGAGCAGCCCCATCAGGGAACTTCCGCCCAGGAGCAGGCACAGGCCGGCCAGCAACCCGGTTCCCCAGACGACGCCCGTCCGCCAGCGGCGCAGGCCTCGCAGCAGGGACTCCGGCGTGACCCACGCGACATCGGCGGGAGCGAGGTCGGGGGCCGCCAGGACGCGCTGGGCGACGGAGATCGCCCGTCGCAGCGTGGATTCGTCGCTTGCCGCCACGTGGATGGCGTCGAGGCGGTCCTGCCGATTCCCGCCCGGCGCCGGGATCGCGGAGGTCCAGGGCACGAACAGGGCCGGTGCGGTGGAACCGACGACACCGGTTGCCGGCTCCGCCGGTGCCTCGCCGCCGGAGACGGTCCCGATGAGTCGCACGAGATGGCCGCCGAGCGGGATCGACTCGCCCGGCCGCCACCCGAAGGCGTGCATGGCGGCCTCGGTGGCGACGGCATGGGCGGCGCCGTCCCGGATGTCGACCGGGTCGAGGAAGCGCCCCCCAAAAACCG
>CAYODK010000397.1:0-2802 GCA_964402695.1 uncultured Verrucomicrobiota bacterium | reverse complement strand
CGAGGAAGATGCCCTTCAGATTCATCCGCAGGGCCTCCGGGTTGCCCGAGTAGCGCAGCCCGACCTCCTCGGTGATCTCGCCCGCCTTGATCAGGGCGTAGACCGCCTGGTTGAACGTCTGCATCCCGTCCTCGGTCCCGGTCTCGATCGCGGCGGGCAGTTTCTCGACCAGGTTGCGCTCGAGGAGTTTCCGGACCGTCGGGGTGTTGATGAGGATCTCGACGGCGGGCCGGACCCCGCCGCGGACGCAGGGGATCAGGCGCTGGCAGAACACGGCGCGGAGGTTGTCCGCCAGCGCCATGCGGAGCTGGTCGCGCTCCGTCGAGGGGAAGAGGTCGAGGATGCGCGGCACCGCCTGGGCGGCGGTGCCCGTGTGCAGGGTGCTCAGGACGAGGTGGCCGGTCTCGGCGGCCGCCAGTGCGGCCATGAAGCTCTCGGCGTCCCTCATCTCCCCGATCATGATCACATCAGGATCCTGCCGGAGGACGTGCCGGAGGCCGGCGTGGAAGGAGGCGGTGTCGAGGGCGACCTCGCGCTGGGAGATGAGCGACTTCCCGTTCACGAAGACGTACTCGATCGGGTCCTCGATCGTGATGATCCGACGCTTGAGCGTCGCGTTGATGTTCTGGACGATCGCTGCGAGGGTCGTCGACTTGCCGCACCCGGTGGTTCCGGCGGCAAGGATGATGCCGCGCGGCGACATGGACAGCGCCTTGATCTGATGCGGGAGATGAAGCTCCTCGAAGGACGGGATCTGCGCCTTGACGAGGCGCAGGGCGAGGGTGCAACAGCTGATCGACTGGAAGGCGTTGACCCGGAACCGGCCGACGCCCTCCTCCGCGAACGAGAAGTCGGCCTCGTGCTGGGTGCGGAACCGGTCGCTCAGGTGGGCCGGCATGATCTCGTGGCACAGCGCCGCCACGGTGTCCGCGTCGATGGCCTCGAACCCGCTTTCGACGAGCTGCTGGTGAACGCGGAAGACGGGCGCATGGCCCGACGTGATGTGGATGTCGGAGGCCTCGAGGCCGACCGCGCGGATCAGTAGTTCACGCAGTGAGGACATTGGGTGCCGGCCTTCTTCGAGACGCACTTCAGGCGTTTCTGGACGTCCCTCGGAAGGTCGGTGAACATCAACCACACCCGGTACATGTCCTTGGCCTTGTCGAACGCGGACTGCACCACGACGCCGCAGCAACGGGTTGCCAGGGCCTGCGAGTCGCCGCCGGGGAACTGGAGATCCATCTCCATGATCTTGTACGGCTCGATCTCGTGCTGCGAATAGAACTGGACGCCCAACGGACAGCAGCGGAACGAGTCAGGCTGCTGTTGGGCGTCCTCTTCTCCGCAGAAAACCATCACCGACTGCGCACCCACGGAATTGCCATGTCCCTTCACAGGAAATCGATACCACCGCATCCCCGCGCTGTCAAACGCGGGAACGGAACCCGTCGGGGCGTGCGGGTCTGGCCCCGATCATCGGCCGAACCTGGACGATGGGGAATGAACGACGCTTCGAGGGCCTCCCGAACGACGCAGGCCCTGCTTCGCGCGGACGCACCGCAAGGCCCTGCGGCGCCCTCCAGGCCCGTCCTCCCGCATCCCCATGGAACAGGTTCTGGAGGGCCGTGCTCTGTCGCGGCCCCTGTCCATGCGCACTTCAGACGAGCGGGGCTCCCGTACGGTGTGCGCAGGCGATGACTTGGGTGCCGGCCGGCCGGTTGACTCCGGCCGGAGGTTGGGTATGGTAGCCCCTTGGTCTTTTGAAGAGGAGAACGGATTCCAGATGACGGATGCGGAAACCCAGGATGCGAATGGGCCGGCGGATCCCGGTGTTGCGGAAGCTGCCGCGGCTCCCGCGGGCCCGGAGGGGGCGGTCGCCGGTACGACGGACGAACTGCAGGCGGACATTGCGGCGGTCAACGACCGGCTGCTGCGGCTGCAGGCCGATTTCGACAATTTCCGGAAGCGGACGGCGCGCGATCGGGCCGAGCAGCATCTCCGGGCCCTCGAGGACCTGATGCGGGAGCTGCTCCCGGTCGTCGACCATTTCGAGATGGGCTTGGCGACGGCCACGAAGCAGGGGATCGATCCATCGGTACGGCAGGGGTTCGGGCTGGTTCTCGACCAGTTCCGCGGGGTCCTCGCCCGCTTCGGGCTTGCACCGGTCGAGGCGGTCGGAACGTCGTTTGATCCGCATGTTCACGAGTCGGTTGCGATGATCCCGTCGGAGCAGCATCCGAGGGACACGGTGGTCGAGGAAACGCGGCGCGGCTACACGCTGGGCGGGCGGCTGCTGCGCGCGGCGCAGGTCGTCGTGTCGTCCGGACCGGCGGTCGGGGCCTCGGCGGAGGCGCCCGATGCCTGAGTCCAAGCAGGATTTCTACGAGGTCCTCGGCGTCGCCCGTGACGCCGGGCAGGACGACATCAAGAAGGCGTACCGCAAGCTCGCCCTGCAGTATCATCCGGACCGGAATCCGGGGAACAAGGCGGCGGAGGAACAGTTCAAGCGGATCACCGAGGCTTATGAGGTCCTCAGCGATCCGCAGAAGCGGCAGACCTACGACCAGTTCGGCCACGCCGCCTTCGGCCAGGGCGCGGGGCCCGGCGGACATCCCGGGGCCGGGTTCGGGGGGATCGATCTGGAGGAGGCGCTTCGAACCTTCATGGGCGCCTTCGGGGGGGGCGGCAGTATCTTCGACAACTTCTTCGGCGGCGGGGAGGAGGGCGGACGCGAGTCCCACCGCGGGGCGGATCTCCGCTTCGATCTGGAGATCGATTTCGAGGAGGCCGTGCTGGGGTCCG
>CAYODK010000396.1:0-2825 GCA_964402695.1 uncultured Verrucomicrobiota bacterium | reverse complement strand
CCGGAGCGATGCCCACGAGTCTCCATGCCTCAAGGTCAACTGCATCGCTCCGGCTGAGTCAGATCCGGGTGCCGGCTCCGTGTCGTTCCAGAAACCCGCGGACCTCCGCGATCAGGAGGTCGTTGCCGCAGAAGGTTCCGGCCCGAATCCGCGCGCGACACCCGTCGAGGCCGGCCTCGAACTCGCGCAGGAAGTCCGGCGTCGGATGCTCGGAGGGGAGGATCCGCCCGTAGCCCAGGTGCTCGAGGTGCCAGGCGTTGAGGAACTGCTCGATCGCATGGCGGATGGGAAACGAGAGCACGGGCTTCCCATAGTGGAGCGCCTCCGAGATCAGGCCGTGTCCCCCGCCGCAGACGACGTAACGGCACCCCGCCAGATCGTCGAGAAACTCCCCGTCCGCATCGGGCTTGAAGCGGAGGTTGCCATCGCATCCCTCCCGGCGGAGTCCGTAGACGAGCACTGGATGGGGGATCTGCCGGAGAAACGGGACGAAGCGCGCGAAGGTCGAGTAGCCCTGGTAGGCGAGCACGGGATCACCGTCGCGCGGGGAACGATCGAGCACGGCCGGCCGCTGGATCGGAGGAATGACGCGCACGCCGGGTTGCGACGCGCGGTCCGGAGGGGGGAAGAACGAGGTGACGACATGCTCCGTCGCCGCGCTGAAGAAACGTCGGACCGCCCAGGCGGTCACGAGAAAGTCCGGGAGGCGCAGAGGCGGGACGACCCTTCGGCAGAGCGGGATGATGTGCTGGTGATCCAGCGAGAGGCAGGGCAGTCCGACCTCCCGGGCGACGACTGGAACGATGTGCTCGTAGTCGGTGAACGCGGCGTCCGGACGGAATTCCCCGACCAGCCGCCGGACGGAGCGGATCGCCGCCTCCCTTCTCCGGAGAAACCGGAGCAGGCGCAGCGCGGTCGCAAGGGGACGGACCCGGTGGGAGGTGACGACCGTCTCCGGCGTCGGGCAGTCGAACGTCCGGCCGCCGGCGGACAGGCGCCGGAGCCCTTCGCCATGGCTGACGAAGAGGAACTCGTGCTCGGGGAGAAGACGCGCGACCGCCAGCGCCCGGGAGGCGTGGCCGTGCCCCGTGCCGTGGACGCCGTACAGGATGCGGGCCATGGTGCGGCGAGGATAGGAGATCGCCCGCCGGCTGTCGGCAAGAAAGTGGCCGGGAGGCCCGCGGGTGTTTTGTCTAAACATCGGGGGGGCGATATGGTTGGATGCCCGACATGGACGGGGTCGCCGCGGGCTGTCTGATTCTCCAGATCCTGGGTCTTGCGTGGTTGCTGTCGCGCGGGGCCCGGCGGCTGCGTCCCGTGCCGCCGTCGCCGGCCGAGTGCCTCCCGGTGTCGCTGATCGTGCCCCTGGCCGGGCGGTCGCCGGCCGTGGAGGAGGGTTTGCGTTCGCTCCTCGCCCAGGACCATCCGGACTACGAACTCGTCGTGGTCACGGAGGACGGGACGGATGAGGGGCTGCCCATCGTCCGCGCCCTGTTCGACGTGGCGTGCGCGCACGGCTGCCGTCGGCGTCTCCACGTGACCGCGGGCCCGTCGGAGTCGTGCTCGCAGAAGAACCGGAACCTCCTGGCGGGTGTGGCCGCATCGGATTCCGGCCGGCCGCTTCTCGTGTTCTGCGATGCCGGCCACGTGGCGCCGGAGGACTGGCTCCGGCGACTGACGGCGCCTCTGTCCGGCGGGACGGCCACGGTCGCCACGGGATATCACCACCTTCGCTCCACGGCGCCCACCGTGGTCTTTGCGGGCCGGGCGCTGACAGTGCTCGTGCTGCGCCTGCTGCAGCTCGTGCCGGGGCTGACCCAGCCCTGGGGAGGCGCCATGGCGATGCCGCGCTCGCTGTTCGGGACGCTCGACCTCGCGGGTTTCTGGGCGGGCCAGGTGGTGGACGACGTCTCGCTCGCACGGCGCCTGGGCGAACGGGGGCTGCGAACGATTCCAGTGCCCGATGCCGTGGTCTCCACGCCCCTGGAATCCGGCGGCCTGTCCGACTGGGTTGCATGGCTCACCCGACAGCTCTTCTTCCTCAAGGTCTACTTTCCAGTGGCATGGCTCGTCGGGGGACTGTGGGGGTACTCGATGGGGATCCTGCTGGCGTTGGCGCTCTGGATGGCGGCGACGTCAGGCTCCGCGTCCGCGCTGGCGGCCCTGGGGCTCTTCGGGGTGCTTCCCATGGCCCTGCGACGCTTCCATCCCGGGCCGGGACCACTCCTGCCCTGGGCGCTGGCCGGGTGGGTGGCGGTTGTTGTTGCGTGTGCCAGCCACGCCCGGTCCGGACTGGGCCGGCGGATCGCCTGGCGGGGAATCACCTACGGCGTTGCGGGGGACGGCTCGGTCCGGGTTACGAGGAGCCTGTCGAGATCGACCAGGACCCGGGTCCCGTCCTGATCCAGCGTGGCGCGGGGGAGTCGCCGCAGCACTTCGCTGCCCCGCTCTCGCATGGCGGCATGGGCCCTGCGGGCCTCGTCGCGGAATGGCAGGAAGTAGTCCGGCGGCCGGGCGTCGTAATAGTCGAGGTCGACGAGCAGATGGGTGACGCCCCAGTCCGACCGCAGCCGCTCCAGCGGTTCCGGGGATGTGGCGAAGTAGGCGGCGATCAGCGCCGACATGCGCTGCCGCATCTCGTCGGCGTAGCGCTGGTGGATGGCCTCGTGGCACTCCCAGTTCAGGAACACCGACCGGCGGCAGAGCCACGGGATGTTGTCCAGGATGCCCCAGGGCCAGCCCGCCACCAGCGAATCGGGGGGGAGCCGGGCGATCTTCGCGTAGAGCGTGCGGTCGGCGCCTGCATTCACCGTGAGCCCGTTGGC
>CAYODK010000395.1:0-2866 GCA_964402695.1 uncultured Verrucomicrobiota bacterium | reverse complement strand
ACGTCGCCAAGTCGCTCGACGTGCTGGACTTCACGCCCCCCGGCCGCGGCCGGCGGAGTCGGCGACGAGGTCCGCCCCGACGCGCAGCGCGCCGGTGCCGCCGGGCGCGTAGGCGGTCCGCGCCCGCGCGCGCAGGGCGGACTCGCGGTCCGCGCCGAAGACGAGGTCCTCGACGCGGCGCGCATAGTCGGGATCGCCGGCGATCGGCAGGTAGCCCTTCGTCGTCTCGGCGCCCAGCAGCGCGGCCTCGGCGGCCTTCACGGACGGCAGCACGGGCGTGCGGCCGCTCTCATCCTGGTAAACCCCCACGCCGAGGTTGACCTTGGCGGGGTTCGGGTCGGCCTTGAACGCCTCGGTGAGGCCTAGGATGGGGTCCGGGGGGGCGGGGCTGAAGCTCTCGAACATGGCGGCTACCTCCCGTAGTATCGTTCGATCCAGGGCGTGATGAGATCCTTCTCCACCTTGACGATGCCGGCCTCGCGGCGCGCGTTCTCCGGCGAGTCGGAGGCATGCGCGGCGTTGACCATGATGTCCTGCCCCAGCTCGCGCCGGACGGTGCCCGGCTCGGCCTTGCTGGGGTCCGTCGGGCCCAGGATCCCGCGGATCTTCGCGACGGCGTCGACGCCCGCGTAGACCAGGGCGAGGCAGCGCTCGAGTCCCGGCTCGCGCTTCGCGTCGGGCGTGCACTTGTTCGGCCAGCGGCCGGTCATGAAGTTGACGATGCTGAAGAACTGCTGGTCGCCGTAGAGCGGACCGATCTCCTCCCCGAGCTTCGCGCGGATCTCGGCGGGGATCTCCATGCCGAGCTCCTTCTCGAGCGCGGCGCCGGCGCGCTCGGCGACCTTGTCCTTGAGCTTGGTCCGCAGCACGTCGCGGACGGGCCCGTAGAACTGCTCGGCCTCCTCGACGCTCATGCGGTGGACCTTGGCGCCGACGATCCGCAGGCCGGAGCGGGAGAACAGGTCGATGATGTTCCCCGGGCGCGAACTCGGGAACCGGAAGTTGTCGGGCTTGATCAGGACGAGCGTCTTCTCGACCGGCGCGCCCTCGGACACGTCGACCGCGTCGTCGATGATGCCGCCATCCGTCGCGCTGAACTGCGCCCACAGCCGCAGCGTCGACTCGGCCGCCATGCGGTCGGGCGCGACGAGCACCGCGGGCTCGACGTAGCGGACCTGGCCGTCGTCGCCGACGATGAAGTCGCCGTAGGTGTCGCGCACCGTCTCGCCCGCCTCGGCGTTCGGACGGACCGACCCCGCCACGCGGTAGATCTTCTCGATCGCATTGTCGCCCTCGAAGAGCAGCATCATCACGCGGCGCCGGCGGCCGGTGGCGGGGTCGGGGCCGTAGGCGCGGAGGACGTAGTCGGCCAGGATGTTCCGCAGGCGCTCGTCGCGCTCGGGGTCCGTGCGCAGGCGGTTCGCATAGGCCTCGGCCAGCGCCTGGCTGGGGCCGAACATGCGCGCGGCGACGATCTCGAGACCGGTGCGGCTCATGAAGCGGCCGATGATGCCGCCCGTTCGCGACTTCGCGATCGAGTACGGGTTGATCAGTGCGAATGCCAGTTCCGTCGCCATGGAAGTTCCTTCCCGTGCCCGCCTGGCCCGGAAACCGCTTCGGTTCGAGCGGCGGGACGCGTAAGGTAGCGGAGATGAACGGCGATTTCAATCCGAACCTCCCCGGCCGCGCCGCGTCGCAGGCCGCGCGGCTGCTGGAGGTGGTGCGGCACCTGGAGGCCGAGGTGGCGGCGGGGCGACCCGCGGATGCCGCCCTCACGCATTACCTCCGCCGCCATCGCGAGATGGGCTCGCGCGACCGCCGGCTCGTCTCGACCACGGCCTTCGCCTGCTTCCGCTGGCGCGGGTGGTCCGGAGCCGTCGCGGACGACGGTCCCATCGCGGCGGTCCGCGCCGCCTTGCTGGACGGTCTCCAGTCCCCCCCCGACGCCCTCCGTCACCTGGCCGCAGGAACCGACCTCGCCGCCTCCCTCGAAACGCCGCCGGTCTTCCAAGGCCTGGACGACCGTGCCGCCTGGGTTTCCAAGGCCTGGAAACCCGGCGCCCGGCCGGCGGATCTCGCCCCCGCGTGGGCGGCGGAGGCGCTGGCCATCCCCGAGGGCGCCGATCGCGCCGCCTTCCTCGCGCGCTGGCTTGACGCGCTGCAGGACCGCCCCCCGCTCTGGCTGCGGGCCGACGGCATCCCCGGCGGCGAACTGGCGGCGGCCGTGAGGCGGCTCGGCCCGACCGCCGTCGCCCACGCCCGACTCGCGAACGCCGTCCGCGTCGACGGCCATCCCGCCCTCCCCGAACTCGAGCGCGCGATCGGCGCGACGTTCGACGTGCAGGACCTCGCCTCGCAGGTCGTCGGCGCCGTGGCCGCGCCGCAGTCCGGCCAGTCGTGGTGGGACGTGTGTGCCGGCGCCGGCGGCAAGACGCTCGACCTGCGCGCGCGGATGGGCCACCGGGGCTACCTCCGGGCCACGGACGTGCGCCCCCGCGCCCTCGGCGAGGCCCACCGGCGCGAGGAACGGCTCGGGCGGAAAGGTACGGACTGGCGCGTCCACGACGCGATCCTGCCGCCGCCGGACGCCCGCGTGTTTGACGGCGTCCTCGTCGACGCCCCCTGTTCCGGCCTCGGCACCTGGTCGCGCGCGCCCGACGCCCGCTGGCGCACCGGCCCCGCCGATGTCGAACGCCTCGCGCAGACGCAGGCCGCCATCCTCCGCGCCGTCGCCAGCTCCGTCCGCCCCGGCGGACACCTCGTCTACGCGGTCTGCTCCCTCACCCGCGCCGAGACCCACGGCGTCGTCGACGCCTTCCTTGCGGGACATCCCGACTTCGCGCCCGACCCCGTCCCCCACCCCCTC
>CAYODK010000394.1:1784-2872 GCA_964402695.1 uncultured Verrucomicrobiota bacterium | reverse complement strand
GGTGGTGTCCGTGAGTTGCGCGGCCGTGGTCCAGGTTGTCAGGTCTGTGCTGGTAGAATACCAGATATTGTAAATCGAGCCTCCACCGTCAACCGTGTCCTGGTAACTGAACAGCAGCATATACGAACCGTCGGCCAGCTTGATGATATCCGGCTCCTTTATCACCCTGCCTGCGGTGAGGCCCGGAATGGTGAGGGTGGAGGCTGACGACCATGAGATAAAATCGGTACTGGTCCGTTTATAGACGACGTAATTCCCGGCGTTGTATTTGACGTAGATTATCGCGTAAGAGTTCGTGCCCGCATGGACCACGCAACAGCCCTTCCGAACGTAGGAGCCGATATCTGTGTTTTCGATTTCCGTGCGAGTAATGAGCGAACCGGCAGTCGACACTTTGAACGAATTCAGCTTTTCAGCCGTGCTGCTTGTTCCGTACCCCCACGATATAGCCCCGATATTTCCGTCGTCCATTGGACAGCAGTCGAGGTAGCTCCATTTCGTCCACCCTTCAGACCAGATGGCTTTATAGTTTCCCCATACCGTGCGCCCCGAATCTGACAGCACGCACCTGATCTCGCTGTAGCTATTTCCGATGTAAAAAACAGCCATTGCCCCACTACTGAGGACAGTAGCAGAAGGGTAATACTGCTTGTTGGAATCAGCCGAAAACCCGGCGTTGGCGGGAAACGGGATATCGTGGACCGATTTCCCTACCGTCAACTCGCAAATCGGGTGGCGCGAGGTGGCGGTCTGGGCGGCAAGTAATGTGGCGTCGAGAGTGAGTGCCATGTTTACACCTGGCTCATGATGAGGAGGCGGCAGACGACATCCGTCCGGATTGATGCGGTCGTGATGCCGGTCCCCTTGTAGTATTTGCCGTCGAGAGAGAGGATGTTCACGTTGTACGTTTTGCCGAGGCCGTCGCCGGGATTGAACACCACGGCAGCATCGGCGGCATAGAGGGTGTCCAGGGCGTTGAAATCTTCGCCGTCCATCCAGTTCCATGTTAGTTCGATGGTTTTCCCGATGATGGAAGCAGGCCAGCCGAAATAGGCGACCGAGGAGTAGGTTTCAACGACGGCCGTCTT
>CAYODK010000394.1:0-1774 GCA_964402695.1 uncultured Verrucomicrobiota bacterium | reverse complement strand
ATGGTCATTGAGCCGGGGCCGATTTTCGGGGTGAACGTGCCGATGCTTGGATGGGCCATTATGAGTGCCTCCGCACTACGTCAATCACCGTCCGCTCGATTTCGTTCCGCAGGTCCGAGGCGAGGGCATTGTTTCCGGCCACCGAGACCGGGACGTTGATTGTCAGGCCGCCGCTGTTTTTGTCGGCAGGGACGACCGCCTCGCCTTTGTGGAGCAAGTACGGGCCTGTTTCAGGGACGTAGTTCGTGCCGGATGCGTAGCTGCCGAGTAGTCCACCCGGTAGCCCGCCCCAGGTGTCGATATTGACTCCGCTGCCGAACCATCCGGAGATGGCCGAACTGAGGCCCGACGCCAGCGGCCCGGTGATGTTCTGTCGGATGGTCAGACGTGCGAGGTCCGAGATGATTGAATCGACCAGACTGGAAAAGTTGAGCTTGCCGGACTTTACGAAGTCGACGAGCGCGTCCTCCATGCCCTGAAATGCATTCGTGGTTGCGTCCTGTATCTGCTTGCCCATGTTGCGGGCGGATTCGATGTAGTCCTGAAGCGCGTTCTGGAGCCCGCCCATAGCCGTGCGGTCGGTGATGATTTTGTTCTGCTCAAGGAGGCGGGCATTGATGCCGTCAATCTCTTTCTGCTCTTGGAGGCGTAGCGCCTGCGCTTCCGGACCGAAACCGACAACCTCATCACGGATCTTCTGGTGGAGCGCCAATTGCTCACCCAGGAGGCCGATCCGCTTCGCCGCGGCTTCCCCTGCGGTGAGTTTGTAATACTGTTCCTCAATGTCCACTAGGGCCAGCTTGTTGCTGATTTCAGAAAGAGTGTTAGCGTTCATCTGCTGTATCTGCTCTTTTTCAAACGCGACCCGCTCTTTCTGTGAGTCCTCCAACTTCTTCCAGGCGCCTTTCATGGCGTCGGTGTTGATTTTGTCCTTCTCGGCGACAACCCACTTTTCAACGGCCACACGATCCGCGCCTTCCTTGAGGTACTTTGCTGCCTCCAAGTCGATGAGGCCGAGCCGGTCCTTGCTGGCTCTGGCGGTCATCTCCGCGATGCGCTCGTTAAGTGCTGCGATGCGTTTGGCTTCGGCTTCGGCTTTAGATGCCGCAGCACGCTTGGCGCTGTCGTTACCGAGCGTGCTAGGGTCAATGACCAGGCCCGCAGGATTGGGGCTGGTAAGCCGCTTGCTCTCATACGATGCGGCAATCTCCCGCATTTGCGCCATTGCGGCGGCGTCAATCTTGGCGGCCTCAGTCCGGTAATTGCTCACCGTGACCGAATTTGGAAGTTGCATCATGCCGGAGAGTGGACCGAGGCCGGGAACCATACTTGCGGCAAATTTTCTGGCCGTAGGCGCAACAAACCCCTCGCCGACGAGTTTCAGCTTGTCGTATGCCGCGCCCCAATATACGGCCGCCTCTTGGATGTCGCGGGTGAGTCCCCGAATTGCTCCGCCGAAAACCGACGCCGCCGACTGGCCTTCCCCACCCATGAACGACGCAACCGAAATGACCGCCGGCAGGAGTTCGTTTCCGAGTTGGATAGAAAGGGACTTCCCCACTAGTTCGACATCCTTCATCTTCATCTCGTACTCGCGGGACTGCGCCACGCCTTCCGGGCCGACGATGAGATGGAGCCGCCTTGCCGTTTCCTCCGCTTCCTGCATCATTGCGGGCGTCAGCCGGAGGATGCCGGAAACGTCCTTCCAACTCTTGCCGTACAGGTCCATAGCCATAATATTACGGCTTGTGCCTGCTTGCATCTCCATCAGCCC
>CAYODK010000393.1:0-2922 GCA_964402695.1 uncultured Verrucomicrobiota bacterium | reverse complement strand
GCGGGCCAAGAACTGCTTGTGGTGCGGGCGGATTCTGCCTGTCTCGTCAGCGCCTTCTCGCGCCTTGCGCTCACGATCAGGAAGTACGGACCGCCGAACGTACTCGAAAGCTGCTGAGTACGACGCCGCCTCAATCTGATTTCGCGTCCCGAAATCCAAAACAAACCTGTCAGGGACACCTCGGCCTGTCAGAAACTCTCGGCCATTCAGGTACGGGAAGATCACGTTTGCCGAGGTTGGGTCCTTCCCAATCAGCGCGTCCCGCGTCGCAGCATCAATCAGGAACGCGCTATGCCCGAGCATCTGTCCGTTGAAGGACCGTGGCGGGTCAAGATTGCACGCCAAGTCCGCCGCGTTCGCCACGTCGGTCTCATCCGACAACGCCGAGTTGATCGCGGGGCATTCGCGGACTTCGAGTTCGTAGGTCTTCGAAGCCGGACCCGTGCCGCGACGCCGCTTCGGCGCCGCGGCACTGTCGACCTTGGACCAGAGGCGGCGGGTCTTCGGCAGCAGGGCGGGGTCCTGCGTCTTGACCCAGTTGGCGATGGAGACATGGACGTTGGCCTCGCCGGACCAGGGCTGGTTGTCGACGGCCTCGACGATGGTGCCAGTCTTGCAGATGTGGTCGAGCCCGCCGACGCGGGACTGGTTGTTGCGGATGTTCTGGGTGCCGACGAGTCCGGCGCGGCCGGCGAGCGGGTCGGCTTCGGTGCAGGGCGGCAGGGCGTCGTGGGCCTTGCGGAACCAGTAGACGCAGTAGTCGGCCATGCCGGGCACGTCGGGATAGGCGCGGCGGAGGGCGTTGACGTAGTCGGGGCCGCGTTCGGGCTTGAGGCGCTTGGCGCCGAGGAACGGCGGGTTGCCGAGGATCACGTCCGCCTTCGGCCACGCGGCGGGGGAGCCGTCGGGGGCGAGGAGGGCGTCCGCGGCGCGGAAGTTCGCGTCGAGGTTGTCCAGCGGCAGCGGGCGCTCGTTGACGTGCAGTTCGTCCACCGCCAGCTTCCGCGCGATGGCCATCGTGACTTTGGCTATCTCGACGGCGAAGGGGTTGATGTCCATGCCGTGGAAGTTCTGCGCGCCGAGGAAGCTGAGCGGGATCTGGCGGTCCGCGTTGCTCTTTGGGAACTCCCCGAGCCGTTCGAAGATGCGCGCCTCGATGCGCTTCAGCTCGCGGTAGGCGATGTAGAGGAAGTTGCCCGAGCCGCAGGCGGGGTCGAGGACGTGGAAGTGCTGGAGGCGGTCGAGAAGCGCGTGGAGCCGCTTCGGGGTCTTCGCGGCCTCGACCTGCTCGCGCCAGGGGGCGACGAGGGTGGGGCCGACGATCTTCATGATGTCGGTGGGGCTGGTGAAGTGGGCGCCGAAGGCGTGGCGCTCGGCGGCGCCGAGAGAGCCTTCGAAGAGCGTGCCGAAGATCTCGGGGCGGACGCTGCGCCAGTCGAACGTGGCGGCCTGGCCGAGGCGGACGAGTTCGGTGTCGGTCAGTTCGAGGCGGGCGGGCTCGGCGAAGAGGCCGCCGTTGAAGTAGGGGATATCCTTGTAGCGGCCGCCGGCGGCGGGGACGGGGCGGTTCATCGCCTCGAAGAGGCCGCCGAGGATGTCGAAGGCGTCGCGTCCGCTGCCGCAGGTCTCGATCAGGCGGGTGACGGTGTACTTCGGCAGGAGGCCGATGTCCTCGGCGAAGAACGCGACGAGGCACTGGAGGATGAAGCGCTGGGCGAGGGGGCGTTCGACGCCGCGGCCGATGATGCGGCTGCAGAGCTGGGCGAGGGCGTCGGCGGCCTGGCGGGTGACGGCGACGCGGTCGTTGCCGAAGGACGGATCCGGCGCGCCGGGGGCGAGGAAGGCGAGGGGTCCCCAGCGGGCGGGCAGGTCGGCGAGGGCGACGGAGTCGACAGGCTCGTCCATCTGCGTCTCGAAGTCGTAGACGCGGAACTCGTCGAAGTTGCAGAGGACGACGTAGCGCGGGCGGCCCGGGACGAGGCGGGTCCAGTAATCAAAGGCCTGGCGGTAGTGCTTCTCCAGCGCGGCGCCTCGCTTCTTCATCTCGAAGAGGACGACCGGCTTCCAGACGAGGTCGGCGAAAGCCGTGCCCCCGGCGTCGGCCTTGGTCACGCGCATTTCGAGGGTGGCGCCGGCCTCCTTGATGCCGCCCTGGCCGAAGGCCTGGAAGAGGCGGTCGAGGAAGATCTGCGCCTCGCCCTTCTCATCCCCCGTGATGTGCTTGGCGCACCACGCGGTGAACTCCTGAATCCGTTCCTCCTTGGTCATGCGCGCCACGATACCGATCCTGCGCCCCCCTGTCAGCCGAGATGTGCAGGGCTTCCCTTTGCTATAGACGGCCCGGCGGGCCCGGTCGGCGGCGGGCGTCGACGACGGGGCGTTCGATCGGTTGGCGCGCCCCCTGCGGGGTCGGAGTACTGCGGGCTCGCTGTCCGCTCGGCTTCCCGCGCCGATGAGCCCGGCGCGGGTGATCCGGCCGTCTGCAGACGGCCGCCCTCCGCGTTCCTCGCGCTGATGGCTGCGCGGGCTCGCCGACTCGCCCGCTTGCCGAACGTCGGCGGCCTCCACTCGACGGCGTTTCTCTCCCCCTCTCCGCGCAACGCTCCTGGGAGTCGCGTCCGCGCTTCGTTCCTCCGTTCACACCGTCTCGGCGAGTCCGCCGCAGACCGGGCGCTTCGGGTCCGGCGCGGGCTGGGCCTCGAGGACTCGGCGCACCCGTGCCCGACCCGATCCCGCTACGCGGGACCGCGCCCTCCCGGACGGCCGGCGAGGGCGCCGGCCCGTGCGCGCTGGACGCGCTTCTCTCCGCGGCGTGTGCCGCTCCGCGGCCGCGGTCGCGGCCTTGGCCCCGGTCTCGCTAAACGCGAGCCCTCTTGGATCGTGCCGCCTTCGGCGTGCGTAGAGTGACGGGGCGTCCCGCCC
>CAYODK010000392.1:0-2949 GCA_964402695.1 uncultured Verrucomicrobiota bacterium | reverse complement strand
ACTTTCCGCTCCACTTGGCCCCTTTCCAAGTGTCAACCTACAGCCGGACGAGACACCAACTTGAAACGTGAAACCTGGAACTTGAAACTCATTTTGACAGCCCCCCGGTCCGGCCCGTATCCTCGCGGGCCGTTTGCGCGTGCGGTGGCCGCGCGGGGAGAGGACGACATGCGGACCGACGATTTCGTGAGGGAACTGAACCTGGCCGGCGGACGGACCGTGCGGTACTGGGCGCTGGACGCCCTGCAACCCCGGGGTTTCGAGCCGTTCACCCGGCTGCCCTACTGCGTCCGCGTCCTCCTCGAATCGCTCCTCCGCAACCTCGACCGCCCCGGCTTCGGCGAGGCCGCCCTGCGCACGATGGCCGCATGGACTCCGGCCGCCGCCGGCTCCGGCGAGATCCCGTTCCTGCCCGCGCGCGTGCTGCTGCAGGACTTCACCGGCGTCCCGTGCGTCGCCGACCTCGCGGCGCTGCGCGGCGCGCTGCAGCGCCTCGGCGGGCGCGCGGCGGACATCGAGCCGCTGATCCCGGTCGATCTCGTCATCGACCACTCCGTCCAGCTCGACGCCGCCGCGGCCGCCTCGGCCTACGCCGCGAACATCCTCCGCGAGTTCGAGCGGAACCGCGAGCGCTACGTCTTCCTGCGCTGGGGCCGCGGCGCCTTCTCCAAGCTGCGCGTGCTCCCGCCGGGGCTGGGCATCTGCCACCAGGTGAACATGGAGTTCCTCGCCTCCTGCGTCCGCGTCGAGCGCGACGCGCAGGGCCGCGAGATCGCGTTCCCCGACACGCTCGTCGGCACCGATTCCCACACCGTCATGGTCAACAGCATGGGCGTGCTCGGCTGGGGCGTCGGCGGCATCGAGGCCGAGGCGGCGATGCTGGGGCAGCCGATCCCGATGCTCGCGCCCAAGGTGGTCGGCGTCCGCCTGACCGGCCGCCTGCGCGCGCCGGCGAACGCGACGGACGCGGCGCTGACGCTGACCGAGATCCTGCGGAAGAAGGGCGTCGTCGAGTGCCTCGTCGAGTACTGCGGTCCGGGGGTCGACACCCTCTCGCTCGAGGACCGCGCGCCGATCGCGAACATGGCGCCGGAGTACGGCGCGACGACCGGCTTCTTCCCGATCGACGCCGCGACGCTGCGCTACCTCCGGGCCACGGGCCGTCCGGAGGATCACATCATGCTGGTCGAGGCCTACGCGCGCGCGCAGGGCCTCTGGCGCGACCCGATGGCGCCGGAGCCACAGTACAGCGACCTCGTCGAACTGGACCTTTCCACCGTCGAACCGACCGTCGCCGGACCGCGCCGCCCGCACGACCGGCTGCGCCTCGCGGACGTCGGCCGCCGCTTCGACGAGGCCCTCGCTGATCCCGACCCCAAGCGCGGCTTCGGCCTCGCCCAGCCGCCCCCGGCGCCGGCGGCGGAGGGTCCCGACCACGGCGCGGTGGTCATCGCGTCGATCACGTCCTGCACCAACACCTCGAACCCGGCGCTGCTGGTCGCCGCCGGGCTGCTCGCGCGCAAGGCCGTGAAGGCGGGCCTCCGCGTGCCCGCGTGGGTGAAGACCTCCTTCGCGCCCGGCTCGCGCGCGGCGGCGGACTTCCTGCGCCGCGCCGGACTGCTGGCCGACCTGGAGGCCCTCGGCTTCCACATCGCCGCCTACGGCTGCGCGACGTGCATCGGCAACAGCGGCCCGGTCTCGCCCGAGGTCGAGGCCGCGATCCGCGAGCGGAAGCTCGTCGCCGCCGCCGTGCTGAGCGGCAACCGGAACTTCGAGGGACGCATCCATCCCCTGACGAAGGCCAACTACCTCTGCTCGCCGCCGCTCGTCGTCGCCTACGCGCTGCGCGGCACGGTCCGCGGCGACCTCTCCGCCGGTCCGGTCGGGCGCGGCGCGGACGGTCGCGGCGTCACGCTCGCGGAGATCTGGCCGTCGGAGGCGGAGGTGACGGAGGTCCTTCGCACGGCGCTGGACCCGGCGGACTACGCCGCCGCGTACGGCCGGATCGACGGCATGACGCCCGAGTGGGACGCCCTGCCCGAGATCCGCGAGGAGGTCTTCGCGTGGGACCCGGCCTCGACCTACATCCGCGAGCCGCCGTTCTTCGCGGACTTCCGGATCGCCCCGCCGCCCGTCGCGGACATCGAGGGCGCCGCGGTGCTCGGCTTCTTCGGCGACTTCATCACGACCGACCACATCTCGCCCGCCGGCTCGATCGCGAAGGACAGCCCCGCCGCGCGCTATCTCGCGGACCGCGGCGTCTCCGCGCGCGACTTCAACTCCTACGGCGCGCGCCGCGGGAACCACGAGGTCATGATGCGCGGCACCTTTGCGAACATCCGCCTGCGCAACCGGCTGGCGGACCGCGAGGGCAACTGGACGGTCCACCACCCGACCGGCGCGGCCATGTCGTTCTTCGACGCCTCGGAGGCCTACCGCGCGGCGGGCGTTCCGCTGGTCGTCCTGGCCGGCAAGATGTACGGCGCCGGCTCGTCGCGCGACTGGGCCGCGAAGGGTCCCGCGCTGCTCGGCGTGCGCGCCGTGATCGCGGAGAGCTTCGAGCGGATCCACCGCAGCAACCTCGTCGAAATGGGCGTGCTGCCGCTGGTCTTCACCGGCGGACAGACGGCCGACTCGCTCGGGCTCGGCGGCCGCGAGACGATCGCGATCCGCGGGCTTGCCTCCCTGGCTCCGCGCGCGACGGTGCGGGTCGAGGCGCGGCGGGCGGACGGAACGGTCGTCGCGTTCGACACGCTCGCGCGGGTGGACAACGCGCAGGAGGTCGCGTTCCTGCGCCACGGCGGCATCCTGCCGTACGTGCTGCGCGGATTCCTCGGCGCCCGCGGCTGAGCCGGGACCATCCGGTCACTTCGCCGGCGCGGCCTCCGGCGGCGGAATGGCCGGCGCCGTCACGATCAGCCGGTTGCTGGTCCGGTCGGTGATCACCTT
>CAYODK010000391.1:0-2957 GCA_964402695.1 uncultured Verrucomicrobiota bacterium | reverse complement strand
CCTGTCTTCGTGAGACTTCCGGGGCCAGTGATGACGCCGGCAATGACCACTGCGTTGGTCCCGGTGTCGATGGTCGCCGTCGCCTCGTTCGTGACCCATATCGTCCGCGTGCTGGCGATTGTCACGTCCTCTTGAACGCGCAGGGTGCTGCTCCCGGCGAACAGGATACTCGTGGTCGTCGCACTCTGGGGGACCACGCCCAGGGCACGGTCTCCATTGATGCTCACCGTCCCATGGAGAAGCGTTAGTGGTCCGCTGAAGTTGTTGATCCCGGTCAACTCCAGGAGTCCAAAACCAGCCTTCGTGAGGCCGAAGGAGCCATCACGCTCTCCTATGGCGCCCGCGACTGTCCCTGTTTGGGCGCCAGTACCCCCGACGGATGTGTTCGCCAACAAGGTCACCGACCCCGTGACCCGGGAGCCATTCTCAATTCGCAGTTGGCCGTAGGACTCGCCCGTAGCGCCGCCCAGCAACTCAACATCGCAGGTCACCGTCTGCCCATTGCTGAGATATAAAGTCGCGTTTGACTCGACACGAATGATTGCACTCACCGACGGAGGTTGGGCGCCGTTAAGGACAAGCTTCCCGCCTGTGCCAGTGCCAACATCAAGCAACCCGGCAAATCCGCTGAGATCGCCCGATAGCGTCGTGGACTGGCTGCCTGAGCCCAGCGCAACCTTCACCGTCCCTGCGCCGCTCAGTCGATTGCTGTAGGTGGTTGCCCCGGCGTTAAGGAACAGTGTGCTGCCCGGATTGACCGTTGTATCGCCAGAAAGCGCTGCCGCAGTCGTTGCTATCCGCAGCGTACCGCCATTGACCACCGTGCCCCCGGAGTAGTTGTTCGCACCTGAGAGCGTGAGCGTACCAGGCCCGCTCTTGAGGAAGGCGCCGGCTCCGCCAATACTGTTCGTAACCGTTACGCTTGTGTTGCTGCTCTGAACTTCCAAAGCGCCATTGAACGTGTTCCAGTCGATGGCAAGTCCGTTGAGATTCGTCAGTGTGCTGCCCCTGATCTGAAGCGTTCCGCCGGCGACCACTAGGCTTCCGCCCAGATTGCTCTGGCTGCCAATGCTGAGTGTGCCATTACTCAGCACGATGCCCCCGCCCAGGCTATTGCTGCCCCCGAGCAACAGCATGCCTGCCCCGTCTTTGATAATCGAACTCGACGACGAGATACCGCCGCCAATGCTCAAGACCGCATTGTCGTCGACCGACCAAGTGTTAGGGACGGCAACGCTGATCGGCGCTGTAATGGTTGCCACAGCGCTGTTTGAAACCACGATACCAGCCGTCAACGATAATTCCGCGCCACCCGACGCATTGATCATCGCATCGTCCAAGAAGACCAGCGTGCCCAAGGAGCGGCTGACGGCATCCACCACTGTCGTGTTCGCACCTATGCCGCTGAAGATGGCATTTGACCCTCCATCGGGCACCATGCCTCCAATCCAGTTCCCGGCATCTGACCAGCTGGCTGCTGGCGATTGCCCCAACCATGTCAGCGGCCGAGCAGGACCTGCGAACACAAGGTTGTTCGCGCTATCATAGACATATGCAACGTATAGGTCTCCGGGGGATGACGACACAATGAGCTGCCCCGCGCAATCATAACTGTAGTCGGCTGACGCTTGGGCTTGAGTGCAATGGGAAAGAGCGAGCCCCCCCGCTACGAGTGACGACACCAACCGTAAGCGTAGACCAACGAACATTCTACGCGGCGAACCAGGCACCCTGTGATCCTCGGCCGCTATGGTATTCATCGGCAGGTTCCGGAATCGCTATCATGCCACTCGACGCCGATGCGTGCCCACGTTACTGTCGCGTCAGCGAGATTGCCGAATGTCTCTTCAACTCGATTGTACAGTTGTTGTCCAGTCAGCGTTCTTATGTACCGGCCATTGGCGGTGTAGAACCTCGCCTGCCTGCCGAGCCCTTTCTCACGTATCCCGGTTAGCTCAGCAGCGCCCTTCAAAGCCCTCTGCCCTATCCGCTGCCCAAGTATCGTGCCGACACCGGCCCAAACGACGGGACTTGGATCGCCAGTTGCGAGTGACTCATATGCACTAATCCCGAAGCCGGATATCGAGGTTGTAGCCAAAACAGCAAGTCCAACTGGCAAAGTGGCTGGGAACAATGTCATCGCTAGCCCTGCAGCAGTAAGAAGCGCATTGGCATCGTTCAGATCATTGGCCAACTCCTTATGAAATGCGACTCCGTAGAGCCCAAGTGGATCAATAAACACCAAGGGCGAGTTGTTCGCGTAAGTAAATGGGTTCAAGCTTCCACTATCGACGAACAAGCCGACAAGTGGATCTGCCGACAGAAATCGCCTACTATACGGAGAATAGTATCTGGCGCGTACGTACAGCAAGCCAGAGGCATCCGTCTGAACGCCGTAGCGTCCACCAAACATGAAGATGTCACCGGATTCTGCAGGGAAAGACTCGGCCTGTGCAAAAGGGGAGTAGACAAATGATGAAATGGTACCGCCGGCCTCATGAAGGCGAGCAACGACATTGCCTCGGGGATCAAACGAGTAGTACTGCGGCGTTCCGGCCTGAAGCTTGTACATCAGCCCGCCTGCCCCGTAGATGAAATAGGTCGGCTGGCCAGCATCAGGCACCGTGACCAACAACTGGCTCAGCCGAGCATGCGGATTCGTGATCAGTCGGGTTCGGCCAGTTGCATTGCTGACGGCAGTGCGGCGGCCCTCGGCGTCGTACTCATAGCTCGTTCCCCCGACACTGACAAGGCGGTTGCGGGCGTCAAAGGTTGCCGGCTCGACCCCTTCGGAAATCGGTATCGTCAACATGTTACCGTCGTCGTCTGATGCGATCGTCTCCCCGTTCCATTCGATCAGTCGATCATCCAAGTCGTACTTCATTGACGCGGCAATCGGCGTGACATACTAAACCTCTCATATTTGTCCCGACATCAAGCGGCGTAGGCGGTTGAGG
>CAYODK010000390.1:0-3008 GCA_964402695.1 uncultured Verrucomicrobiota bacterium | reverse complement strand
TTCTGATTGATGATCGTGTCCACGGCGACGGCGGTCTTACCGGTCTGACGGTCGCCGATGATCAGCTCGCGCTGGCCGCGACCGATCGGGATCATCGCGTCGATCGCCATGATGCCCGTCTGCCGATATCGTTCTCTGCTACGTGTGCGATGGCCGCTGTGGGTCGTCGCCTGTGTCTGGCTGGTCTGTCGCACCCTGCCGGTCTGGGCCGATCTTGCCGCTCTGGAAGCGGAAAAGAAGGCCTGCCTGGAAGAACTGAACGTGACGAATGAAGCCATTGCCATGGCCAATACCGCCGTCGCCGAATCGGGGCAGGTCATGGCCGGCATCGAGCGGGCGCTGGATATCTACGTCGCGGCCCGTGATGCGCACGCCAAAGCCCTGGCGCAGATTCGCGGCAAGCTGCGCGAGATCGATATTCAGCTGGCGAAGCTGCGGTCGCCGAACGATCTCGCCAATGCCTGGGCCGAATACAAGAACAACCGCACGCCGGAACAGTTCATCAAGCTCTGGAAGACGGCGCGCGGCGTTCCGCCGGATCATGCGACGCTCGACGATTATGATCTCAACGCCCGCATTCTGCACAAGGAAATCACCACGAAGGTGGTAGTACCGGTCGGCCTGGCGCTGGTGAAGCTCGGGGGGCTGGTAAAGCAGATCAATGAACTGGCGTTCAACGGCGTCGGCATCTGCCATCCGCGTGATGCCGACGGGGCGCTCGAAGCGGTCGACGAATTGCTGGGCACGATGCAGAAACACTTTCAGAAGTTCGAGACGAGATTCGGCCTGAAAGACGACAAGCTGCTGGTGGCCGGGGTGGCCGTCGAGCTGTCGAAAAACTTTCAGGACCTGTACGACCCGCAGGAACTGCTGCCGGAGAAACTGAAAGACTGGGCCGAAGCCCTCGGTGACAACAAATACGTGAACTGGCTGCCGCAGAAGGCGATCGGAAAACTGCAGGCCGAGGCGGAGAAAATGGCCGACGAAGCTTACGAACAGGCCAATATGGACTTGTACGGCACGACGGATCGCGCCGGAGAATATGACAAATACCAGAAGCTGCGTGAAGACTTCGAGAAGGCCGCAGAGGAATCGGAAAGAATTCTCGCCGCGGCACAGCAGCCCGTCGATGAGTTCGCGCGCAAGGTGGCGGACAATCGCGCCCGGGTTGAACGCATTCAGGCGAGCTTTGATAAGCTGCTGAAGCGCCAGGCGGAACTCGAAAAACGCTACCTCGACCTGCAGGCCGACGTGTTCGCCGAGCGGCAACGTCAGCTGGCCAAGCCCGTGACGGGCGAGACGCTTGCCACCGGCAAACCCGCGTTCGTTCGCGAACTTTTTGATGAGCAGGGTTCCAGCTCCGTCTCGCGGTACGATACCCGCATTCTCGCGGCCGATGATCCGACCTCCCTGTTGCTCAACCTGCCGCGTGAACAGCGGTTCGGTACTGAGACCCGGGTTGCGCAGGTCGTCAGATCGAAGGAGATCGTCGTCACCACCGACGCCAGGGGAAAACAGTCCGAGAAGATCGTTACCCGCATCGGGCTGGCGAACGATCAGGTGGTGTACAACTACTCGCCGGTCAAGTATTCGGATGGTACCGGTTGCGTGTCGGTTCCGGCCTCATCGCGACGCATGATCGGGCAGAAAGCAGGAACGGCCAGACTGAAAATGACGGTGACCGGGTATGGCGGAACCACTTCGGATTCGATCGGCAACCAGATTCTGCAAACCCAGGAGCTTACCTCGGAGGAAACGATACAGGTCGTCGCGGCCAAGGCAATCGAGGTTCGTACCCAGCATGATTCGGCGAACAAGCCGATCGAACGCGTCGATCTGGTCTCGACCGAAGCGGGCTACGGCCGGTCGAGCGATCTGGCGGTTTTTGCCGCCGTCGACTGGGGAAACGAGGTGCGATACCAGCTGCTTGATGCGGCGAAGCTGCACTTCAAACTGACGGGCGACCCCTGCGTGACCGTCATGCGGCAGGCGAATTCCGTCTATCTGGCGGGCACGAATCGCCCCGGCGATTGTACCCTCGAAGTCAGCGTGGCCGGGAGCTCGAAGCTGGCGAAGCGGATACGGGTGACGAACAGTGTCGTCAGTGCGTTCTCAAAGCTGCCGGACGGTGAAACCTGCCGGGCCGGAACGGACCGCGGCATGGATCTGCCGGTCGGTCGCGCGGCCGAGCTGGTAGTTCGTATCGACGGTCCGGCCCAGGCCGACGGGTTTGTCGTCGAATGGGAATTTGCGAAGGGCGGCAAGGTCGTCGCTCCCGGGCAGGAGGGCGTTGATGCGCGCGGCGGCACCGGGTTCGGCTCGGACGGCGGCGCACTTGCCTGTCGGCTGAATCTGACGCTGACCAACGCCTGTGTCGATCTGGCCAGGGCACAGAAGAACCAGACCTGGTTCGAGCGCGTGCCGGTGCGGGTGGCCGCGCAGGTGCGCCGTCGCTCGACAAAAGAGATCGTCGCCGGCTTCACTCTCGGCGAATTCATTCCCGTCGTGACGATCAAGGAGCTGCAGGTCGTCAGTCGCGAGGGAGCCGGGGACGGCACCGTCGTGCAGTCGATACCGCTGTTTCTGCCTGGGGAGGCGAAGCATCATCAGAAGCCGCTGGCACTGAGGCTTGATCTCGACTCGGGCGACAAGCTGCTGCTGCCGCTGAACGCCGTTGCCCAACCGAACCCGGGGACCCTGATCTTCACGGTCGACGGCGCGAACGGCAACATCATCTTCAACATGGCGAACCGCGGGAAAGTCGGTTGGGATGAGTTTTCGTATCGTATCACCGCAGATCACGCCCGTCGCATGCATTTGAATCTGGCCGACGGGTACGCTGAGGCCCGTCTGCAGTTCTCGGTCAACCGGCTCGAACTCTGGAAACGGGGGACCGGGGCGCGGGTGTCGGTGTTCGGCCCCGAGAAGGACCGCATGGACGGGTATTCGGTTGTCTGGAAGAGTCGGACGGGAACGGTGACCACCGCATTCAAGCGCGAACAGGGCAC
>CAYODK010000389.1:0-3042 GCA_964402695.1 uncultured Verrucomicrobiota bacterium | reverse complement strand
CCACGACGGCATGCTGACCACGCGCACGGCCTTGCCAGCCTCCGCGGCCAGGGTCCTGCCGGCTTCGAGCGAGATCGACACCTCGGAGCCCGACGCGATCAGGACGAGGTCCGGCTTCGTCCCCGGCCGGCTCTCCCACAGCGTGTAGGCGCCCTTCTCGATCGAGGAGGCCGGCGGGAGCGTGGCGCGGTCGAGGACCGGCAGGTTCTGCCGGGTGAGCAGGATCGCGGTGGGCCCCGACAGGTTCCGGAGGGCGGCGGCCCATGCGGCGGCGGTTTCCGTCGCGTCGGCCGGGCGGAGCACGGTCAGCCCGGGGATCGCGCGCAGCGCGGCGAAGTGCTCGACCGGCTGGTGCGTCGGCCCGTCCTCGCCGACGAAGATGCTGTCGTGCGTGAACACGTAGATGACCGGCAGCTTCATCAGCGCCGCGAGGCGGATCGCCGGGCGGCAGTAGTCCGAGAAGACGAAGAACGTCGCGCCGAAGATCCGGAGTCCGCCGTGCAGCGCGACGCCGTTCATGATCGCGCCCATCGCGTGCTCGCGGATGCCGAAATGGAAATTGCGGCCCGCGAAGGCGCCGGGGCCGATGTCGCCCAGGTCCTTCAGGTAGGTGTTGTTGCTGGGCGCAAGGTCCGCGGAGCCGCCGACGAGGTACGGCACCTTCTTCGCCAGTTCCTGCAGCACCTTGCCCGAGGCGGAGCGCGTGGCGACCGGCTTGGCCGGGTCGAAGGCGGGCATCGCGGCGTCGAGGTCCGCGGGGAGCTCGTTCTTCCAGGCGGCCTTCCACGTCGCGGCGAGGTCGGGGTGCGCGGCGCGCCAGCGGGAGGCCAGCTTGCGCCACTCGTCGTGGACGGCCGCCATCTCGGCCTTGCGGGCGGCGAACATCGCGCGGACCTCCTCGGGGACGAAGAAGTCGCGGTCGGACGGAAGCCCCAGGTTCTGCTTCGCGGCGCGGATCTCGTCGGGGCCGAGCGGGGCGCCGTGCGCCTCGTGCGAGTCATGAAGGGTCGGCGCACCGTGGGCGATGTGGGTGTGCGTGATGATGAGGGTCGGTCGGTCCTGCTGGGCCAGCGCGCCGTTGATCGCGGCCTCGATCTCGGCGTGGTTGTGGCCGTCGATCTCCAGCACATGCCAGTTGTAGCCCTCGAAGCGCTTGCGGACGTCGTCGCTGCAGGCCAGGTCGGTCGAGCCTTCGATCGTGATCCGGTTGGCGTCGTAGAACAGCACGAGCTTGCCGAGCCTCAGGTGGCCGGCGAGGGAGAACGCCTCGTGCGAGATGCCCTCCATCAGGCAGCCGTCGCCGGCGATCACGAACGTGCGGTGGTTGACGACGGGGAGCCCCTCGCGGTTGTAGCGGGCCGCCAGCATCTGCTCGGCGATCGCCATGCCCACCGCGTTGGCGCTGCCCTGGCCGAGGGGACCGGTCGTGGTTTCGACGCCCACCGTCTCCCCGAACTCGGGATGCCCCGGCGTCTTGCTGTCGAGCTGGCGGAACTTCTGGAGTTCCTCGATCGGAAGGTCGTAGCCGGCGAGGTGGAGGAGGCTGTAGACCAGCATCGAGCCATGGCCCGCGGAGAGCACGAAGCGGTCGCGGTCGGTCCAGGTCGGGTCCGCCGGGTCGTGCTTGAGATAGCGCAGCCACAGGACGGCCGCCACGTCCGCCATGCCCATCGGCATCCCGGGGTGCCCCGATTTCGCCTTCTCGACGCCGTCCATCGCGAGCCCGCGGATCGTGTTGGCGGCCAGTTGGTAGTTCATGTGCAATCCTCTCAGATCCACCCGTGGAAGCCGGGCAGGTTGCGGGGAAAATACCGGAGAATGGGGAGGGGTTCAACATCCAACACCCAGTACCCAACATCCAACAACCAAGGCCTGATGCTCCACCCGGCGGAACGGACGGGTCCTCCATTGGATGTTCGGCGTTGGATGTTGGCTGTTGGTTGTTGTTCAGCCCCGCCGCCCCATCTCGCGGTACTGGACGAACGCGCCGACGAGGGTGCCGACGGGGATCAGGTTGGTGTAGGGGATGACGCAGTAGGTGCCCGCGACGAGGCCGCAGAGAACCATCTGCCACCACCGCAGCCGGAAGATCCACCCGAGCCAGACGCCGACGGGAAAACCGATCAGGAAACCGGCGGGGCCGACCGTGATGAGGTCGACCAGATCGAGGATGATGCCGGCCGCCAGGGGGCCGAAGGCCCGTTCGACGCGCCGTGCCTCCGACGGGGCGGGCTCGCCTGCCGCTGCCGCCACCGGGAGCCCTTCGACCTCGCGTGCCGGCTTCCATTCGGCGCCGAAATCGGGATGCCAGACAAGGTCGTCCGGGCGGATCTCGCCGCGCGCGGCGAGGACATCCAGTTCCGCCCGGGGCACCGGGCCGGCCCGGTGCCCGTCCTTCGCGTAGTGCCATCCGTCATCCGCCATGACATCCAACCTCTCCGGAATGACGCCCGAAACTGCGGCGGAAGGCAAGATCGTCCGCCGCGGCGTGGCGGGCGGAGCTGTCGTGCGCCCCGGCTTGGCCTGCAAGCGTCCCGGTGGTAGCGTCGGGGCGCCATGAACACCCTCTACCTGCACCCGCGCGACGAGATCGTGATGACGATGGAGCGGATCTACCGCTACAAGATGACCACGACCTCCGGCGGGAACCTCTCGATCCGCGACGAGAACGGCGATGTGTGGATCACCCCTGCGCGGGTGGACAAGGGGGCGCTGACGCCGGCGGACGTCGTCCGCGTCCGCGCCGACGGCGCCGTCGACGGCCGGCATCCGCCGTCGTCCGAGCTGCCGTTCCACCTGGCGATCTATCGCGTCCGCCCGGACCTCCGCGCGGTCGTCCACGCGCACCCGATGGCGCTGGTCGCCTTCAGCCTGTCGCACCGCGTGCCCGAGACGCGGGTGCTTCCGCTGGCGTGGCAGATCGAGGGGAAGGTCGGGTTCGCACCCTACGGGATTCCGGGCAGCGAGGACCTCGGACGCAGGATCGCCGCCGAGTTCCGGCGCGGATTTGACAGCGTGATCATGGAGAACCACGGCGTCTGC
>CAYODK010000388.1:0-3081 GCA_964402695.1 uncultured Verrucomicrobiota bacterium | reverse complement strand
GGGATCTCGTGGACGGCGGAGACGGTGCCGGTGAAGTTGGTGCGGACGACGATGCGGTCGAGGTCACAGACGACCAGCAGCGGCGGATTGGCGAGCGCGTCGCGGTACTTCAGGAGCTGGTCGAAGGCGGCGGCGAGGTCCTTGTGTTTGCCCTTGTACTCCCAGCCGAAGAAGTCCTTCTTCCACACGTCGGCGAAGCCCTCGCCGCCGCCGTGCTTCGCGGCGCCGCGCTCGAAGCAGAAGGTCTCGCCGGTCGGGTCCGCCTCCGCCGGGGTGGGGTGGCCGAGGACGCGGCAGAGGTCGAGGAAATGCTCCTGCGCGGCGGAGCGCTCCTTGAGTTCCACTTTGCGCCACTTGGCGACGAATTCCGCGACGTTCACGCGACGGCCCCCGTTTCGGTCGCGGCAGTATAGGGCGTGACGCACGTCCGGCGCAACGCCCGGGACGGGCACGGGACGGGCACGATGTTGCACCGGGCGCATCTACGGGATGCGCCCGGAAATCAGCGTCCCGGTGTGCCCACGAACGCAACCCGGGATTTGCTTGCGTCGAGTGCGTCCGGGGTGTCCAATGCGACGCAAGGAGCAGGGACAATGACTTCAAGACATCCGTGGAGGCGGGGTCTCGGGTTGGTTGGCGCCGTAGGCGTTGCGGCCGGGGCACTGGCGGTCATCGCCGGCAAGCCGCAACCGGCGGTCGATGCGGCCGAGTATCAGGCGATCATGGCCGACGAGGCCGGCGACGCCACGGTCTTGCAGGATCGCTTTGAGGAACAGCGCTGGCTTTCGCTTCCGCTGCTTCCGCCCGGCCCGGAAGTCTCCGTTGCGCTGCCGCTCGGCGGCCGCGTCGTGCCCTTCGACTGGAAGCAGTTCCCGAAGGAGTTCGTGGCCGGGCTCGAAGGCCGCTGGGAGAACAGCGTTCCGGTCTACGACCTGAGCCTCGCCGAAGACCCGCTGACGCACGAGACTCTCTTCTTCAATGCAGCCGGCGAGCCGATCCTGCGCCTCCCCGCGCCCGTCTGGAGCGACCCGGCCGACCTGCGCCTGACGCTGGCCTCTCTCTACGGCGTGGTCCCCGGCTCGGCCGACTCCTTGCTGCTCGACGCGCGGCTGTGGGATCCCGCGCGGCTGCAGGCGCGTCTGACGCTCATCCGGCCGGAGGATGTGGAGTACTACCTCTACGCGGAAGCCAAGGCCCGGGATTACGCCACGAGCCTTGAGGCCACGCTCCCGCCTCCGGTCATGATGCTGATGGGCGGCGAAAGCGAGTTTTGCATCGCGGCGGTGCAGCGGGCGACCAACGGGATCCGGCTTGAGATCGAGCTTCCGGCCGGGTTCACGAACCGGGTGGACGTTTTCGGCTCCACGAACCTCGTGGCCTTCGAATGGTCCGTCCTGGCCGATGCGCTCTCGACGACGGGCGGCAGCCCGCTCGTCTGGACTGACACGCCGCTTCCCGCAACCCTGCGGTTCTATGCGGCCGGCGACGCGGACACGGACAGCGATCTGGACGGGCTGACCGACGCGCGGGAGGTCTTCCTCCACCGGACGTGCCCGACGAACCTCGACACGGACGCGGACGGGCTGGTCGACGGCAACAGCGGAGTTGTGGGCACGAACCTCTACGCGGGCGGCGTGCAGTCGAACGGCTACGTGCAGGGCGAGATGACGCTGGGCACCTCGCAACTGCTCGCGGACACCGACGATGACGGTGTGAGCGACGGAGCGGAAGTCGCGGGCGGGTCCGACCCGCTCGACCCGAACCTGCCGCCGAACGTCAACGGAATGGTGGTCTACAGCGGCCTTCAGACCGGTACGGTCCGGGTGATCGCCGTGGCGACCTCGGGGAGTTGGTCGACCGCCCGTCAGGCGGCGATTTCCTCGCCCGGCGCGTACCGGATCGCCAACCTGCCGCCCTCCAACTTCTGGATCCGGGCGTTCGTGGACTCGAACGGGGATGGTACGAACGACGCGCCGGAAGCCCGCGGCGAGTGGGCCGGGGGCGCGGTTCCGGTCACGAACCGCGTCACGGGCATCGAGTTCACGCTGGCGGATCCGGACGACGACGCGGACGGGCTGCCGGACTGGTGGGAGATCCTGCACTGGAGCGACACGAACACGGAGGACGGCGACGGGGATCCGGACCTGGACGGCTACGCGAACTGGGAGGAGTACCTCTCCCGGACGGACCCGGAGGATGACGCGAGCCACCCGTTCAACATCGAGGGCACGGTGACGTACACGGGGCCGCTGGAAGGATCGATCGTCGTCCTGGCGTCGACCTCGTCGGGCTCGTGGGCCGCGGCGGGCTCGATCACGATCAACTCGACGGGCACGTTCGCACTCCTGCACCTGCCGGTCGGCGCGAGCTATTGGGTGAAGGCGTTCCGGGACTCGGACGAGGACGGCGTGTTCGACTTCGGCGAGGCGTGGGGCGAGGACGCGACGGAGTACGTCCTCGACGAACCGGTCACGAACGCCGCCGTCACGCTTCTCGATCACGACGCGGACGGGGACGACCTCGCCGACTGGTTCGAAGTGGCCTACGGCCTCGACCCGCAGACGGGGTCCAACTGTTTTGTGTGCGGCTGGTGGAAGATGAACGGTTCGGGGGCCGAGACGAACGTCGTGGACGTCTCGGGGAACACGAATGATGGCTGGCTCGTGGGCGCCGCGACGACGAACTGGGGCGAGGGCGTGCTGCACGGCGCGTTGGCGCTGACCGGCTCGAACTACGTGCAGCTCGCGGACAGCGAGACGCTGGCGCCCTCGGGCCTGACGCTGGCGCTGTGGCTCGACCCGGCCGCGGATCTCACCAACGGCGCGGCGGTGCTGTTCTCGAAGAAGGATCCCGCGGCGGCGACGGGCTACTCGCTCGCGGTCACGAACGGCAAACTCGAATGGCTGATCTGCCAGTCGGGCGTGCACGTCCTGACCGCGCCGGTCGTACTGACGAACGGCGCCTGGCGGCACGTCGCGGCGGCGTACGGGGCCGGCCGGCAGCGGATTTACGTGGACGGCGTGCAGGCAGCCGAGACGAACTGGAGCATGGGCACGTCGATGGGCTATCTCGACCAGGGCA
>CAYODK010000387.1:0-3111 GCA_964402695.1 uncultured Verrucomicrobiota bacterium | reverse complement strand
GCGAGCCCTCCCGTGCGGGAAGACCCCACCCCCGTTTCACAAGCACAGCCGCCGCCACCCGTGGCGAGACCCCAGTTGCCCTTGGCCTCGTCCTTCGTGCCGCCGTCCGCGCCGCCTGCGGCCCCTCCTGTCCCGGAGGTGCCTCCTCCAGTGCCTGCCTGGCCGCCGCCTCCTCCCGAGCCCCCGGAACCACCACTTCCGCCGGTCCCTCCGGAGCCCTCCACACACTCGCCGCCTTCACAATCTTGCCCCGACGGGCACAGCACCCCTTCGCACGGCCAACTGCCGCACTCACCCGTCACCGGGTCGCACCAGCTGCCGTCTTCACACGTCTCCTGCTCGCACGCGCTGGGCACACACTCGGTCCCGTTGCACACCTGGCCGCTCTCGCAGCCCTCCGCGCAACCCGTGTCCACGCACTCGCCACCTTCGCAGCGCTGCCCAGCCCCGCACGTCACACCCGCGCAAGAACCCACGCACTCGTGGCTCGTGAAGTCCTCGCTCGGCTTGCACACCTCGCCCGCCGCGCACGTGTCCGCCTTGCACGGGTTCTCCACGCACGAGCCGTCGTCGCTGCACACCAACCCGCCCGAACAAGGCACGTTCCAGCAGTTGTCCGCCACGCACTTGCCCGCGTTCGGACCGTAGTCCGTGCACACCGTCGGCGCCGCACACGTCACCCCGAAGCACGGACGGTGACACGCGTTCTGGATGCACACGCACACCGGCGGCTCGTCGCCGTTTTCCAGCACCGTGCCCGCAGGCGCACACTCCACGCCCGAAGGCCCCGTCACCGTCTTGGTCGAGCACTCCCCGCACCCGTCGATCACGCAGCGGTTGCCCGCGCTCTCCCCACTGTTGCTGTACTCCGTCGGCTCGCACACGAACCCGCCCGTCGGACAAGGGTACTCGCCGCCACCGCACAGCGCCGCGCACTGGCAGCCGTTCGCGTACGTCACGCACGCCTTGTCGTCCGAGCACAGCGCAGGCTCGCCCGCCGACGGGTCCTCGTCCGTCTCCTCGTCGCAGTCGTTGTCGAGGCAGTCGCACACCTCGGGCTGCGGGAGCACGCCTCCCACGCACGCAAACTCGGTGTTCACGCACGCCCACTTGCCCGGGTCGCACACGCCCACGTCGCTGCCGCACGCTTCACCGATCTTCTCGGTCTCGTGCCCGGGCTTGGGGTTGGCCGTGCCGTTGATGCCGTCGTTGGGCGCTCCCAGCTCGTCCACGTCCCCGTCGCAGTCGTTGTCCAGACCGTCGCAGATCTCCGGCTCCGGACCCTTGCCGCCCTCGCAGATGATCTCGCCGTTGTCGCCGCACTTGCTCACACCCGGCTTGCACTGGCCCTTGTCACGGTCCCCCGGGTACGCCGTCTCGTCGTACGGCGCCCAGCACGGCGTGCCGATCGCGATGCCGTTGTCGATCTCGCCGTCGCAGTCGTCGTCCAGGGCGTTGCACACCTCGGGAACCGGGCCCACCGCCCCAGTGCACTCGATCTTGCCGTCGATGCACTGCTGCGTGCCCTCCTCGCACTCTCCCACGGCGCTGCCGCAGGTGCTGGTGCCGAGGCCGTTGTCCACGTCTCCGTCGCAGTTGTTGTCCACCGCGTCGCAGACCTCCGCCTCGGGCGGCAAGCCTCCGGCGCAAACCCATCCGCCGCCCTGGCACACCAGCGAGCCCAGTTGGCACGGGGAAGAAAGCGGCGGCGTGCCGAGGCCGTGACAGGTGGCCCCGTCGGGCGCGCACCAGCTTGCCGTGTTGCTCGAGCCCACGTAGGTGCACTCGTTGCCGGGGCAAGAGCTCGCGTCCACGCTCCAGCAAGGCTTGTCCGCGGCCGAAGGCGTGTCGAGCAAGCTGCCGTCGTCGACGACCCCGTTGCAGTCGTCGTCCAGCCCGTTGCACACCTCGGGCTGGGGCTGCACGAGCGTCTGGCACTGCAGTCCCGCGAGCCCCAGACACACCATCTCTCCCTTGCCACACACGCCGTCGCACAGGGCTCCGACGCCGGGCAACGTCCCCTCGTCGACCTGTCCGTCGCAGTCGTTATCGAGCCCGTCGCAGATCTCGGTCGAGGGACCGACCCAGCCGGTGCACTGTCCGAGGCAGGGCTGGAGTCCGCGCTTGCAGACGCTCTGCGCGAACTCGGTCTGGTACACGAGGTTGGGGATGGTGGGGTGGTCGCAGACGGTGGCCGCGATGCCCTCGTCGATCTGTCCATCGCAGTCGTTGTCGACCCCGTCGCAGACCTCGGGCTGGGAGTTGTTGGAGCAGGTGCCCCACTGGGCGCCGCCGGCCACGCACCCACCCGGCGTCACCGCCTGCGGCACGCAGGTGACGGTGCCCTCGCAGTTGGGCGGGGTCGGCAGGCCGCAGGCGACCGGGTCGACGTCTTCGTCCGCGGTCCCGTCGCAGTCGTTGTCACAACCGTCACACTGCTCGGCCGTAGGAATGCACTGCACGCATCCCGGGATCGAGTAGGGGTCCGGGTCGCCCGCGGCCTCGTCAATGATGCCGTTGCAGTCGTTGTCGATGCCGTCGCAGACTTCCGAAGTCGGGCACTGGTTGTTGCACTTGAGTTGGTTCTCGTCGACGGTGGAGGCGTTGGGGGTCGCGCCGTCGCAGTTGTTGTCGGCGTCGTCACACCACTCGCCGGGGTCGTAGCAGAGCCAGTTGGCGGTTTCGGTCAGCCCGGTGGTGAGGCTCGGGGGCGTGTAGCAGGGGAGCCACCAGCGGTTGCCGTTCGGGTTGGCGGTCGTGATGCTCGCCTCGAAGTTGGCGATGCAGGTTGCGCGCGCTGCGCTGCAGCACTGGGTGTTGTTGGTGGGGTTGGTCGACGGGGTTCGGCCGCGGTTGCAGTAGTGTTTGTAGCCTTCGTCCACGCAGCCGTTGCAGTTGTCGTCGACGTTGTTGCAGTTCTCCGGCTTGATGGCGTCGCTGATGATTGTGGCGAGCGCCTGGGACAGTTGCGTTTCGTTCGTGGCAAACAGCGAGGAGCCTGTCCCGCCCCACGACGCGATTTGATCCGTGCTGGACTGGGTACCTCCCGCGAAGTTGATCACGTGCACCGGGATGCTCCAGTCAATGCCATCCTTGTTGAATCCCTGATAC
>CAYODK010000386.1:0-3117 GCA_964402695.1 uncultured Verrucomicrobiota bacterium | reverse complement strand
GGAGTGTCACCCGGTTTTCGTCTCAAAACGGTCTCATCATCTGGTCGGACGGACATCAGCGACCGTCGACAGCGCGAAGAAGACCGCGGGGAGGAAGCAGAGCAAGGCCAAGGTGGTCTCTCTGCCGTTCTCCGCGCTCCACGTCAGCAAGTGGAATCGATCGTTCGAGGCCAAGCCGGATGACGAGTACCTCGACGAACTGGCCAAGGACATCAGTCGGAATAGGCTCATCCATCCGATCACGGTGGTGGCGAGCAAGAAGGGCGGAGAGCCGGATGCCATCCTGGCCGGTGCGAACCGATTCTGGGCATTGCGCAAGGCGCGTGGCGAGAACTCCGGGCTGATGGAAGGCGAGTACGTCGTGCGCGCCGACATCACCGAGGACAATCCGCACTGCCTGGACATCAGCCTGTCGGAGAACGGACACCGGCGGCAGTCGTCGGTGATCGAGACCGCTCGCTACGTCGAGCGACTGCTCCAGCAGGAGAAGGTGGACCAGAAGGCGCTGGCACCCAAGCTGCACATCCGCCGGGAGGCCGTCAACCGTCTCAGTAAGCTGGCGCGGTGCTTCGGGCAACTACCGGAGACCTGGCAGAAGGATCTGTCGCGGTCGCCGAGCAAGGAGGACAGCGATGCGCCGACGATCACCCTCAGTCACTGGGTGGAGGTGGCTGCCGCGATCGGCAAGGACGGGGACGCGGACGTGAACGTCGCGGACACCGTCAAGGAACTGCTGGACCGGGCCGCCCGGGACCGGTGGTCGAGCCGGGATCTGCGCAAGGCGCTCCGGAAAGCGGCCGGCTCTGATGCCAGCACGGACACCGCGGATCAGGCGTCCGGTGAGGTCGGCGATGATGACTCGCCGGATACGGCTCCCGCACAGCAAACCGCCACTCCGCGCCAGATGGTGGAGAAGGCGCTGAAGGCGATACAAGCTGCCGCGGAGGCGGTCAAGGCGGCGATGCCTGATGCCGCGAAGCTGCTGCTCAAGGCAGCGAAGCAGGTGCAGGGCGTGCTGGAAAACATGGGCGGCGACGAAGCCAAGACGGGGACGAAGTCGCAGGACAAGACGCAGAAGGTCGCCTAATCCGAACCGAGGGGTGTGGGGCGTGAGCCTCACACCCCTCATCCAATCGAAAGAGAACTGCGATGAAAGTCAACATCAGGGAAGAGTGGATCAAGGACATCACGGGGGTCGTGACCGCTGTGGAAGCGGCGCAGGTTCACCGTGCCAAGTACGAGCACAACCGCAACGGATCGGTCAAACTGGATATCTCCGAGTTCGACGACGACTCCATCACGAAGCTGGTGGACTACTTCAGTCGCCATGCGAACGGCGGTGACTTCGTGGCCAAGCGGGCGCGTACGGTTGTGCGCAAGTGGATTGCCATCAAGGAGTGTCCGGATGACAGCCACAAGGTGAGCAAGCTGGAGAATCTGGAGCCGGTGCTCAAGGAGCTTCTCAAGGCATGCGATCACGGCTACCTGTTTGAACGGCTGCCGGATGGCAATCTGGCGCCTTGGTTCGTGGCGGAAATCCAATTTGAGCGTGCCTCCCGGCGGACCTACAACAAGAAACCGGCATCGGTGAAGGTCACTCTTCTGGCGGAGAACGCGGGAGGGAAGGCTGAGCGCATCTTCGAAGCCAGTGACCTTCGCGGCCGGTCACTCATGCAGGCTCTGGCGGCGAAGGGTCTGCGCATGGAGACGCCTGCACTCATGACGGACCACCGGGCGGCGGTGGACCGATACCGGGCGCACGTTGGGCACGTTGGTATGCAGATGTCGGTGAGGGGCATGGCAAATCTGGTGGAGGGATGGCGTGGTACTGGCTACCGCAACGTCGAGCAGGCGGGGCTGCCGGCGAGGATGGTGGTCGATATCGAACCGCCCCCAAAACCGAAGACACGCTACGTAGACGATGAGGTTGAGAATATCGTCGGCCCCATCTACGCCCCTTACTGGTCGGAGGATGAAGACACGCTGTGGGAGATCCCCGTGCACCCCGTCCTGCACATGTTCGATCTGGACGAGCACGCCTTCTACCGCGTTCACGTCAACCAAATCGAGCCGTACACTTTTGACACCGCGGGGGAACGCAACCTCGTCCTGCCACCGGAGCAGAAGGACTTCATCCGCCTGCTGATTGGTCACTCGAAGGCGGCCTTTCAGGACATCGTCAAAGGCAAGGAGGGCGGAACGATCGTGATGCTGGAGGGGCCTCCGGGGGTGGGCAAGACGCTGACGGCGGAGATCTACGCTGAGGCAATGGAACGTCCATTGTATCGAGTGCACTCCAGTCAAATCGGGATTGACCCGGCGAACATCGAGAAGCAGTTGAAGGAGATTCTCGAACGGGCCGAGCGCTGGGGCGCCATCCTGCTGATCGACGAGGGGGACGTATTCCTGCGGGAACGCGGCACGGATATCGGCCAGAACGCGGTGGTCGGCGTGTTCCTGCGCCTGCTGGAGTACTACCGCGGCGTGCTCTTCACGACCACCAACCGGGGTACGCAGATCGACGATGCCATTGTCAGCCGGCTGACGGCGCGGTTCCAGTACCGGATGCCCTCCGTGGACGAACAGAAGCAGCTGTGGCGCGTACTCGGTGCCCAGAATGGCGTCCACATGCCGGACGACGATATCAACGAGGTCGTCCAGCGGTTGCCGGATCTATCGGGCCGCGACATCAAGAACCTGTTGAAGTTGGCCCTTGTCGCCGCGGAAACCGCAGAGCGTGTGACGCCCGACCTGCTGGTGCAGGTGTCCCGGTTCCGCCAGGCCCGCATTGGGGTGGAGGCCGGCAACAGGGCGGAACCCGCAAGCACCATGTCACCGTGTCTGGTGCCAGACACGGCCGACGGGAAGCCGCAGAAGTCACCCGGCAACGGCAGCGCCGCGGCCTGAGTAAAGCCGACGGTAGAGCGAGTGCGGCCTGCAAAGGCCGCACTTACTCTCTGTCGTACAGTAAGATACATCGGATGATCATCTGTGCTCGGAAATCGCGATCCGGTTGCTGTGGAGCACAGGGGAGGGGGGGGCCATAGAAGAAGGGTACATTCCTTACTAAACCTCTCATATTTGTCCCGACATCAAGCGGCGTAGGCGGTTGAGGGC
>CAYODK010000385.1:0-3153 GCA_964402695.1 uncultured Verrucomicrobiota bacterium | reverse complement strand
CCCGCCGTTGACCGACATCCACGCGGCCATGCCCTCGAGGAAGGCCTCCTCGTCTTCGTCGATCGTTCCGTTCCCCCGCACCGGGATGTTGAGGAGGAGCGTCCCGTTCTTGCTGCAGATGTCGAGGAGCATGTGGACGACCTGGGTGACGGTCTTGTAGCCGTGCTTCTCGTAGATCGACCGGTTGTAGTGCCAGCCGCCGATGCAGGTGTCGGTCTGCCACACGAACGGCTCGACGCGGGAGGAGACGCCGCGCTCGATGTCCCACACGAGACACTTGCGCTGCTGCTCGTCGAGGCCCTTCGTGTTCATGACGGCCTCGTTGCGGCCGCCGTGCCATGCGGCGCTCGAGTTGTAGAGATGCGCGGCGATGCTCAGCCCGTAGCTCTCGCTGACGGCCCGCAACGGCAGCACGCTGTCGTCGAAGTAGAGGAGGTCGGGCTTGTAGGAGTCGAGGAGGTCGATCACGCGGTCGTAGAACTTGCGGCAGTAGGCGGCGGTGGGCGGGTCGCCGGGGATCCGGTCCTTCGCCTTGCGGTCGATCGGATTCGAGTTCGGCTTGTGGCGCTGCGCGTAGAGGTCCTGCGGGTCGAGCCCCTCCCACCAGAGGCCCCGGCCGTCGGCCTTCGTGAGGTTGCCGTCGTACGGGACGCCCGCGAGCGGGCCGGTCTTGTCGGCCATCTGCGCGACCTCGTACCACTCCCACGCGCGCCCGGCGTGGACGGTGACGCCGAACCTCAGCCCGGCCGCGCGCGTGGCCTTCTCCCACATCCCGACGAGGTCCTTTTTCGGCCCGATCGCGACCGAGTTCCACGGCTGGTGCTTCGAGGCCCAGTTGTCGAAGTTGCAATGGTGGTTGGCCATCATCACGAAGTACCGGGCGCCGGCCCTCTTGTAGAGGCCCATGAGCCGTTCCGGGTCGAAGCGGTCGGCCTTCCACGCGTTGCAGACGTCCTTGAAGCCGAACTTCGAGGGATGCCCGTATTTCGCCAGGTGCGTCTTGTAGTTGGCGTGGCCCTCGATGTACATGTTGCGGGCGTACCAGTCGCCGTCCTCGGGCTCGCACTGCGCGCCCCAGTGCGCCCAGATGCCGAACTTGGCGTCCTTGAACCACTCCGGACACTCGTAGGCCTCGAGCGAGGTCCACGAGGGTTCGAACGGACCCTTCCGGTACGGCAGATCCTCCGCCGCCGACGCGCCGACTGCCGCCGCAATCCCGATCGCCATCGCCGCCGCCCGCATCCGTTTCATGGTCCGGTCCTCCTCGGGGCGCGGTCCGCCCCGCGCCGGGCATCATGCCAGTCCGCCGGCGGCCCGCCATGGCCCCGATTGGCCGCCGCATGCCGATTCTTGACCCAGGGGCGGGCGAGCCGTCCTCGATCCGGCACTCAACACCGGCCGCTCGACACCTTCCTCGCGGGCTTGACCTCGGGAGGCGGGGCGGACTACGGTCGGACCTGCGTGGATCGCCCGGACAGGCCGGGCGCACACGGGGACCCGATGATGAAGACGATCCGCACGAGCAGTCCGAAGACCCTGGCCCTCGCCGCCGCGGCGGCGACCTGGATCGCGGCGCCGGCGACCGCGCAGACGCCCGCCGTGACGAACCTCCCGGTGGAGGGCCTCGTTCTCCACTACGAGTTCAACGAGGCGCCGGTCAACTGCGTGATCGTCGACTCGAGCGGCAAGGGGAACGCCGGGCGCATCGCCGGCGCGAAGTGGGTGGAGAAGGGCCGCGTGGGCGGCGGATGCGAGTTCGGCGGGACCGACCATTTCATCGTGACGCCCGGGGCGGCGTCGCTGGACGCGAAGCAGGCCTCGTTCATGGTGTGGATCAAGGCGGTCGACGGCACCACGGGCCGCACCCTGATCGACCGGCACGCCGGCCAGGGCTTCGCGCTGACCATCGGCGAGGGCGCCTCGGGGATGCGCGGGAAGGCGCTGGCCTACGTGGCGGGGCATTCCTGCGCCAGCGACGCCATGATTGCCGACGGCTTCTGGCACCATCTCGCGGCCACCTACGACGGCGAAACCCTGAAGCTCTACATCGACGGCGCCGCGCAGAAGCAGACCTCGGCCTGGAAGGGGGCGATCGGGGGGGCCGGCCGCGAGCTGACGATCGGCGCGAACCGCTCCAGCCCGACCGCCGAGGAAAAGGGCGTCTCGTACCAGGGCGTTCTCGACGAGGTCCGGATCTACAACCGCGCGCTGGCGGCCACCGACATCTCCGCCATCTACTCGGCCTCGAAGCCGAAGTTCAGCAAGAGCGAGGTCTCGCGGCGCATCACGGAGCTGAAGGAACTCAAGGACCGCGGTCTGCTGCTGGACGAATTCTTCGAGCGCAAGATGAAGGAGTGCGAGCAGTAGCCCGGACGGACGGGCGGCGACACGGCCCTTTTCCCGCCGCGCGGCCCCATGGGACGCGGCGCGGTTTCGACCCTATCCCCTACTTGGCCGGAAGCGCGGTGACCCTCGGCGGGGCCGGCGTCGTCGCGGGCTTCGGCGGATCGGTCTTCGGCGCGGGGGCCGGCGGGGCCGGCTTCGGCGGCGTTGCGGACGGAGCCGAGGCCACCATCGTCCCCGGCGGCGGGGGCGGGGGCGGCAGGACGATGGCGGCGAGTTCCTGGGCCGGCACGAGGTGACGCCACAGGAAGGCCTGCATCCGGTCCTCGGCGCCGACCGCCTGGCGGACGATCGTCTGCCCGGCATTCGTCGCGACGCCCTCGATCTTCAGGCTGAGGGGGGTGAAGGTCTCGCCGCGCTTGGCCTTGATCGACACCCGGGCGGTCGCCTGGGTTCCGGAGAACGTGACCCCGCCCATCTCGAAATCGTTCGTCGGCGAGGCGAGCCGGAGGCGGACGGGGCTCTTGAACCCATCCTGGCGGATCAGGTGCACGGTCGCGCTCGCCCAGTTGTTGCTCCGGAACGTCAGGCCGGAGGGGACGACGCGCAGGGCGAAATCGGGACGCGGAGGGCTGATGCGGAGGCGGTAGCCGAACTCCGGGCCGCCGCCGTGCTGGGTGTCGGAGAGGACGACCCGGTAGACGCCGTTGGACGGGAAGACGGTGACGAGACGGGCGTCGGCGTGATGCGTGTTGAGCCCGGTGCCCGGATCCTCGACGTCGTCGCAGATCGAGATCGTGGCGCCCGCGG
>CAYODK010000384.1:0-3163 GCA_964402695.1 uncultured Verrucomicrobiota bacterium | reverse complement strand
CGGCTACAGCAAGCCCTCCCCCTGTCCCGCCTTCTGTAGCCGCGACCGCTGGTCGCGGCCACGTCCCCACCACGCGACCGCCTTCTGTAGCCGCGACCGGTGGTCGCGGCCGGCACGATCCCCGACAACGGTCCCGCCTTCGCACCGCATCGTGACGGCGACGCACCAGGGAACCGGCCTCCGTGCCTGGCTCGCGCTGCTGCGCGTTCCCAACCTTCTGACGGTTCCCGGCGACCCGCTGGCCGGCGCGATGCTGGCGATGGCGGAGCGGGGTTGGAACGAGGCGATCCCCTGGGCCGCCGCCGTCGCATCCGTGCTCCTGTATGCCGCGGGGCTGACCGACAACGACCTCGCGGACCTCGACGAGGACCGCCGCGAGCGGCCGGACCGTCCCCTGCCCTCGGGCGCGGTCTCCCCGCGCGCCGCCGCGATCGCGCGGGCGCTCCTGCTCGCCGCGGGACTCGGTCTCGCCGCCCTTCATGGCACGCACGCGCTGCTGGCCGCCGCCGGAATCGGCGCGCTGATCACCGCGTACAACCACGGGCTCAAGCGGGTGCCGCTGATCGGTCCGCTGGCGATGGGCGCCTGCCGGGGCCTGAGCGTGCTGCTCGGCGCGGCCGCCGTGGCGATGCCCCCGGCCGGGGCGACCGCGACATGGTCCGGCATGGCTGCGGTCACGATCTACATCGCCGCGGTCTCGCAGATGGCCCGGGAGGAGACGCGGATCCCCGGCCGCGCGCGCCTGATCGGGACGTTGATCGGACTCCTTCCGATGCTCCAGGCCGCCCTGGTCCTCTCCGCGCTCCGCCGCGCGGGCCCGTGGATCGCGCTGGGGCTTGTCGCCTGCGCGGCCATCTCCGCCCTCCTCCGCCGCCGCTTCGCCGCGAGCTGACCGTCGACGCCCCTCTTCCCTCCGCCCTCCGCTTCCCCGGTTGCACATCCCCGCCTCCGGTGGCACCCTTGACGCATGAAGACGCTGTGGACGGCGGTCGGGCTGGCGGCGGGCATCGCTCTGGGTGCGGCGGGCCAGGGGCGCGAGGGCGGACTGGGCAGCGGCGGCGGCGGGGGCTTGGGCCAGCGCAGCGGGTCCGGAGGCGGATCGGGCGTGCACGGGAGCAAGCTGGGCGAGTACACGCCGGCCCCCGCGCTGCCGGCGCCTAACACCTCCGCCGGCACTCCGGGCGAGACCGAGGCCCATCGCAAGGCGGCTCGCCTTCAAACGACCCACGGGATGGTCGCCGGACAGGAGGCCTTCATGCGCACGCTCCGCGCGCGCCTGATCCCGGGCACATGGAAGCCGGACCACGTGATCGACCCGTCGGACGACTCGACACTGCTGCACTACGCCGTTCGCGAGAGCTACCCCGAGGCGGTGCGCTACCTGCTCGACCAGGGCGCCAACCCGCTCGCTCGCGACCTGCTGGGCAAGACCCCCCTGGACCTCGCGCGGCAGATGAAGCTGACCGAGATCGTCGGCATGCTCGAGAAGTCCGCCGCACCCGCCCCCGCCGGCGCAGCCGCCAAGCCCTGATCCCTCGCCATCCCGGGCTTGCGGCGATGGCCGGGGAACGGCATGCTCGGAGCACGCCGAGGGAGCTATGAACGAATCCGCCGACCCATCCGTCGCATCGCAGCCGCCAGGCGTGCCGCCCGCCCCGCCCCCGTTGTCGCCCAACGAGGAGCGCAACTGGGCCATGGGATGTCACCTGTCCACGTTCGCAGGCTACGTGGTGCCCGTCCCCTTCGCGAACGTCTTCGCCCCGCTGATCCTGTGGAACATGAAGGGCGCCGCATCGCCTTTCGTGGATCTCCACGGCCGGGAGGCCCTGAACTTCCAGATCAGTATGACGATCTACGTCCTCGCCTCCGTACCGCTGATCTTCCTGTGCGGAATCGGCATCGTCCTGATCATCGGCCTCGGCATCGCCGACGCGGTCCTGACGATCATCGCCGCCGTGACGGCCAGTTCGGGCAAGCCCTATCGCTACCCCATGTGCATGCGTTTCGTGAAATGAGGCGCGGCGCGGCGGCCGCGGCCGTGCTGGCGGCGGCGACTGTGTCGATCGCATCCGCCGGGGTCCCGGACTCCACGCTGCAGGGCGACGCCCGCCTGCGGGTGGACCTGCGCGAGCGCGAACTCCCCGACGCCGACAGCCACCGGCTTCTCCTCCGACTGCGCGTGTCCGCGACGGCGACGCTGGCACCGGGGCTGACCCTCGGCCTGGGGTTGACCACGGGCGACCCGGACGATCCGCGCGTGACCGACGTCGAACTCGGCGGCGGTCGCGTGCGCCGCCCCCTGGAACTCGACCAGGCGTGGCTGGCATGGCGGCCCGGGATCGCGCCGGGGCTGGCGCTCACGGCAGGCCGCATGGCCATGCCCCTGCTATGCGTGCAGGACCTCGTTTACGATGGCGACTGGCGTCCGGACGGCCTTGCGGCGGCGTGGACGACCCCGGCGGGCGACGGATGGCGGCCCCACGTGCGCGCCGCCTCGCTCTGGATAACCGAAGCCGAGGGCGGCGACCTCGCCGTCGCCGTCGCGCAGGCGGCCCTCGAATGGAAGCACGGGCGCGACTGGCGCTTCCTCGGAGGGGCCGGGTACCACTCGGTCGACGACACGGCCGGATCGCCCCCCCCGTTGCGTGCCGACTCCGCGCAGGGCAACACGCTCCGCCCGACGGCGGCGACGGATCCGGAATCCTGCGAGGTCCTCGCCGAGGATTTCCGGATCGTCGAGGTCTTCTCCCAACTCACGTGGGACCCGTGGTTCCCGGTCACCGTGTACGGGCAGGCGGTCCGAAACACCGCGGCCAGCGCGGACGCCGAGGCCTGGCTGGCCGGCCTTTCCATCGGCCGAACGCGCGCCGTCGGAGCGCTGGAACTCGGATGGAACGTCCGGCACCTCGCCGCGGATGCCGTCCTTTCCGCCCTGGCCGATTCCGATTTCGCCGGGGGCGGGACCGATGTCGAGGGGCACAAGATCTATGCGCGGTATCACGCCTTCCGCGACGTTGTGGCCGGCGTGGCCTGGTTCGACGGGGTTCGCGACCCCGAGGGCGTGCGCCTTCGGGAAACGCTCTGGCAGGTGGATCTGAGCATGAGGTTCTAGTGTGCTGTCCCGGAAATAGCCATACACAAGCGCCGTAGTTTCGCGAGGATG
>CAYODK010000383.1:0-3167 GCA_964402695.1 uncultured Verrucomicrobiota bacterium | reverse complement strand
GACCCGATGGCGCTGGTCCTTGTCCCAGAAACTGATCCAGTCGCCGGGCCGCCAGCTCTCCGTGCGTCCGTCCGCCAACCGCACATTCTTGCCCGAGACATCACGCACGGTGGCCAGCACCAGATAGGGACTGAGGAGATCATCGTACATGAGACCGCCGTCGAAGGTGCCGTTCTCGATCAGGATGCCGAAGCGGTTTCCGTGCACATGCCATCCATCCCGCCAACCCACGAACAGCTCGGTCGCAGGGTTGGGAGTCCGGATATCGACACCGGAGAATGTGACCGGCCCCCAGTTGTCCCTCGGCGTGAATCCCATGTTGCAGTAGGAGTGAACCAGGACGTTGCTGACCATCACGCGGCCACTGTCTTGAACCACGCAGAAGCCCAGGCCCTGATCCGAGCGCTGCCCGAAATCCCTCTCGGGAACCACCAGGTCCCTGGCGTCGTTGTCCCGGGTCGTCTGCAGCCGCGATTTCATGTCGTCCCGGAACCACACGCGCAGCCGGCGTCCGCCCGCATCCAGCGCCTCGATGCGGTCGATGTAGAGATGCAGGGATCCGCCCATTCGCAAAAGCCCCGGCTCCTCCCAGAAGCTGCGACTGAATTGCCGGCTCAGCCACGGGCCCGTCTTGGGGACTGGATATCGCGGCGGGACCTCGATATCCATCGACAGCCTCCCCGGCTGGATGCTGTACCCCGCGATGCGGCCCTGGAAGTATGGAAGCGGATCGTGCGTGACGACGAAGCCGCTGATCTCGATGTTCTCGCACTGTTCGACCACTGCGAACTCGAACGCAGGATGCATCACGAGGGTCGCGCCGTTCCCCTCGAGCCGGATGTTCTTCGCCCCGACCAGGGCAAAACAGTGGGAGCCTTCCACGTAGTACTTCCGGGAGCCGTCGAACCTGATGATTCCGCCCCCGGCTTCCCGGGCTGCCTGGATCAGCTTCCGTATCACGGGAAGGTCGTTGGCCCTTCCATCGCCCACTGCGCCCGATGCTTGCACATCGAGGACCTTCCACCCGGCGAAGCGAGGCGTGGCGCAGGCTGCCTGGAAGCCGATGCGATAGGATGACCCGCTCATCGGGTTCGCCGCAATCTCAAGGACATCTCCCGCCATCAGCCCTTCAAGCCGCGTCTCGAACCGGGTCACTGCGCGGTTCGCCGGCGCCGTGACCGATTTGACCACGGCGCCGCGGACGGAAACGGTGACCGCCACCCCGTCGCCTCGCGCGTCAACATCCACCCATGCCATGCCGACTTGGTAATCGCCGGCCTCCTTGACCTCATGCACCCACCGCCGGTCCTGCGCCGTGGTGGGCTCGTCGACGGCAAGGACGATCGTCGCCGACTCGGAGGTCCCCGGCGCCGATGCGTGCTTCGCGGAACCCGCATGCGTCCCGGACGTCGCGCCCCCCGGCACAGCTTCACCGGCGGCATGGAGCGCGCCCCCCGGCGCAAGCAGCATCGCGACGCGGAGCAAGCGGCTGAAGAAGATGCGGTTGAGCATGGCCGATGCCGATCATAGAGGGGCCGTACGGCGAAGCAAGCAGGCACGAGACGGACGGAGCCGTATCCGGGGGGCAGATCGTCCGGGTATGGCACACGGATTCCCGAACCCCGGGCGATGCGCGAGGGGCCGGTTCGTGGCATAATGCGCAGCGATGCGCTACGCCATCGTCTCCGACATCCATGCGAATTGGCAGGCCTGGTCGGCCGTGCGAGACGACATCCTCCGGCGGGGCGTGGACACCATCGTCTGCCTGGGGGATATCGTCGGCTACGGTCCCAGCCCGACGCGCGTCTTCGCCGACCTCGAGGCGCACTGCGGGAACTTCGTGCTGGGCAACCATGACGCCGCGGCGGCGGGTAATCTCGACCCTTCCATCTTCAACGAGAACGCGCGGCGCTCGACGGCGTGGACGGCCGCGCAGTTCGACCGCGAGACCCTGCGGCGCCTCGGGGACGCGCCGTTGGTGCTCGATGCCGAGGATATCCTCTTCGTTCACGCCGAGACACCCGCGCCGGATGAGTACGGCTACGTGGAGACGGAGGAGGACGCGCGCGCGTGTTTCGCGGCGACCGACGCGCGCTTCATCTTCGTCGGCCACACGCATGTCCCGCTGGTGTTCGCGCTCCGGCCCGGCGGCACGATCGAGATGACGAACGCCCCGCTCACGGTCGCGGAGAAGGGCTCGCGATACCTGGTGACCGTCGGTTCCGTGGGCAATCCCGGCGACGGAACGGACAAGGCGAGCTACTGCATCTTCGACTCGAAGACCGGCAGGATCAGCCTGAAGAAGGTCGCCTTCGATGTGGCGGCGTTCCGCGCCGAGCTGGCGAAGGTCCCCGAACTGGCGCTGCCGTGGTTCCTCCGGCAGCACGAGGGCGACGCCGCCCGCCCGGCCGACGATCTGGCCGTGGCCGCCGGAAGCGTCGCGCGCACCCGGATCCGCGTGACGTCGAGCCGCGCGCGAATCCGGGTGAAGGCAAGCGCCCTGGCGACCCGCGCGGACGAGCCCGCGAAGACGCCGACGACGAGGCGCCGCAGGACCGGTCTCCTCCTGTCCCTCATCTCCGCGGCGACGGTCGTCGCGCTTGCGGGGGTCTACGTCGCCGTGCGCCGCCACGCCCCGCCACCGCCATCCGTCGCGGACACGTCCGCCGCGGCGCCATCCGCGCCATCGGCCGCCGCTCCCCCGCCGCTGCTTCCGGCCTTCCGCACCGTTGCGTCGGGCGAGGAGCGGCGGAGCGGGCAGACCAACCTGGCGTTGATGGCGGTCGACGGGGATCCGGCCACGCGGTGGTGCTCGGGCGACGCGCTGGCGGAGCACTGGCTGCAGATCAAGTTCGGGAGTGCGCTGCGGCTCGGCGGCATGCGGATCGAATGGGAGCATCCGGACCTGACCTACGGCTACAGGATCGAGGGCAGCAGCAGCGCGCGGACGTGGACCCGCCTGGCGGAAGGCCGCGGGACCAGCGCCGACCGCATCGCGATCACGTCGGTCTGTTCCTATGTGCGGATCACCGTGATGACCCTGCCCGAGAAGAAGTGGGCGAGCATCGCCGAGGTGACCTTCTTCGACGCGGACGGAAACGAGATCCGGGCCGCGCCGCCGGTCATCGAGGCCGCCGTCGCGGCGCCGGTCGCCGGACCGCCGGACA
>CAYODK010000382.1:0-3168 GCA_964402695.1 uncultured Verrucomicrobiota bacterium | reverse complement strand
CCGCATCACGGGGACCGGCGTCGGCGGGCGCGTGACGGCCGAGGACATCGAGCGACATCTCGCCGAGCACGGCGAGGTGACGCCGCCGATCGAACCGCCGCCCCTGCCGGGCGTCCGTCGAGTGCCGCATTCGCCGTTGCGCCGGGCGATCGCGAGGCACATGGCGGAGAGCGTGCAGCGCGCCCCGCACGCGACGGCGCTGTTCGAGGCCGACCTCACCGCGGTCGTTGCGCATCGCGGGCTGCACCGGGCGGCGTGGGCGGCGGAGGGCGTGCATCTGGGCTTCACGCCGTACTTCCTCCGTGCCGCGGTGATCGCCCGCGACACCGTGCCTGAGGTGAACAGCCGCTGGAGCGACGACAGCCTCGACGTCTTCGAGGACATGAATCTTGGCCTCGCGGTCGAGGTGCCGTCGGGCATCCTGGTGCCGGTGATCCGCGCCGCGCAGCGTCTCGACCTCCGCGGGCTCGCCCGGGAGAGCGCGGCACTCACCGAGCGGGCGCGCAGCGGCCGATTCGCGCCGAACGAGACCGAGGGCGGGACGCTGACCGTCACCAACCACGGCATGGGCGGAAGCCTGATGGCGACACCGATCCTCCACCAGCCGCAATGCGCGATCCTCGGCGTCGGGAAGGTCCAGCGCCGGGCCGTGGTCGTGGCGGACGGGGACGGCGAGCGCGTTGCGATCCGGCCGATGGTTTACCTCACGCTCACCATCGACCACCGCGCCCTCGACGGCATGCAGGCCAACCGCTACATGGGCGCGATGGTGCGGGCGCTCGAGAACTGGCCCCCTGAGGAGTAAAGGACGAAACTCCAAACTCCAAGGAAGTGATAAGTGGGACGGCGAAGAAAGAAGGCCGGACGGTCCACGGGTGGGGCGCCGGCTTGACCAGGACGCGTACCGTCATGGACGGCCCCGCATCGACTTCTGAAACCCCTCCGACCTTTCTCCTTTCCCTCTTGTACTTCCCACTTCCTTGGAGCTTCCCTACTTTCTTGCCGATGCCCTCGGATCCCCGTCGCTCTCGATCAACCGCACCGCTCCGGCTCAGACGAGGTCGCACGCCTCCGGCGGCATCCACTTCGGAGGCTTGCCGTCCCACTTCACGTTGCAGCCGATCGGGTTGGTGACCGGGACGCTGACCGGCCGGCCGGCGGTCAGGTCCTCCAGGGCGCGGTCGAGATCGTTGACCGTGATACGCGCCGCGTCGCGCGGGCTGTCCACGCCCCGGCCGCAGTAGACGAGGCGGCGCGCGTCGTCGAAGACGTAGAAGTGCGGCGTCCGCAGCGCGCCGTAGTCGCGGGCGACGTCCTGCGTCGCGTCGTGCAGGTACACCCACGGGAACTTGTGGACGCGCATCCGCTCGACCATGTGCGGGAAGTCATCCTCGGGGTAGGTGTTCGGGCTGTTGGAGTTGATCCCGACGAACCGGACGCCCTGTGGCGCAAAGTGAAGGGCGGTCTTCCGGGTGACCTCGTCGGATCCGATCACGTAGGGACAGTGATTGCACGTGAAGAAGAGCACGAGAACGTCAGCATCGGCGAAATCGTCGAGCGCGTAGGTCTTTCCGTCGGTCGCCGGGAGACGGAAATACGGGGCCTTCGATCCGATCGGCAGGGTGAAGGACATGGCGATTCTCACTTTCCGCGGCACGCGCCGCCCGACAACGTAGCCCCGCTTCTCCCCCGCGCAAGCGGTTGACGGACCGCAAATACGGTGCGCCCTCGCCCCGGCAAGAAAAATCGGGATTTGTGCTTGCGCGAAACAAATGTCGTCCTCAGACTGCCCCCGGGAGATCGGGGCGAGTCCGGTATTTGTCCGGGAGGGGTTGGGCCATGCGACGGACAGGGATCTGCGGGGCGGTGGCGGTCGCGATCGTGGCGGGGCAGCTTGGGCTGCTGCCGGTCCATCAGGCGCATGCCCAACTGACGACGAACTTCTGGGTTCCGGCCGGCGGAACGAACGACTGGGGCGACACGGCCAACTGGGACACCGGCATCGTTCCCAATTCGGACACCTCGGTTGCGATCCTCACCGCCGACTTCACCGAGCAGTTCGCCGTGACGAACCTCCTCGACGCGACCTTGAACGGGCTCGTCTACAACGACACCGGCGCGGCCGACGCCCACATCCTCCGCATCTTCGCCGCCCGCGGGGCGACCGGCGGCGGAACGGTCACGTTTGCAGGGGCCGATCCCTTCCTGGCCAATCACAACGACTACAACGCCCAGACCTACTTCTACCCGACGGCCCGGGTCGACGGCGTCACGCTCCGGGTCACCGGCGCCGGACGCACGCTGCTCTACGGACCGGTCGCGGGCAACGGGACGCTCCTCGGCAATCAGCAGGGCTTCGAGCTGTTCAATGCGAACAGCAATTTCACCGGCGTCATCATCGTCACCAACGCGGCCAACGTGGACGGCCGGGGCGGCACCGGGGCCGGCTACTGGCACTTCGGCGACACGAACGCGGCGACCTACCTGTACGGAACCGCCTTCGCCCGGGTCATGCGCGACACCGTCAGCGGTTCGAACGCGGAGCCGTTCCACGTGCACGGGGTCAATACCGCCGGGTCGCTCCGCTTCTACGCCAACAGCAACTGCTTCTACCAGGGCTCGGTCTCGCTCCACACCAACGGGGTGATCAGCCATGCGCCATGGTATCCCAACGACCAGGCCCCGATCGGCGCCCGCAAGGACTTCTACTACTACGGTTCCATCATCGATGACGGGAACGACCGGAGCCTCCATTTCATCTTCGACCTCGGGACGACGGCCTCGGCCACCGGAACCCTGTCGCGGGCCAGCCGGATGGTCCTCGGCGGCGAGGCGCTTCACGGCGGCTACACGCACATCAGCAACAACCGCGACACCGCCGGCGACGTGGAGTGGATCGGCTGGCTCGAACTGACGAACGGCAACAACCGTCTGCCGACCGGCTCGACCCTCCACCTCGGCGGGCGGATGAACGACGGCGGGGTCAATCTCGGGGCGCTGGGCGCCAGCGGCGTCCTGATCCTCGCCGGCGCGAACCAGGAACTCGCCGGACTCCAGGTGGCGGGGACGGGCACGCAGAGCCGCGTGGTCGGAGGCGTGCCGACGAACTGCACGCTGACGCTGAATATCGCCGGCGGCACGACCAACACCTATCGCGGCTTCCTCGGC
>CAYODK010000381.1:0-3205 GCA_964402695.1 uncultured Verrucomicrobiota bacterium | reverse complement strand
CCCTTGCGGCCGTTCCCGGCCAGTCGCCGGAAGACCGCGTCGATGCGTTCACTCATGGCGTCAGTATGGCCCGCCCCCGCCGCCCGGGCAAGCGGGCGGGAGTCCGGCCGCGCCGACGTGCGGTTGTGCCCGGCAGCACGGTGCCGTATCCTCCGACCACGTCCGACCGAGGGAAGGGACCTTGCATGAAGAGGATGCTCCACATGTTCGTCGCCGCAACGGCGCTCGCCACCGCCGCCCGGGGCCTGCCCGCGGCGTCGCGAGGGCCCGCCGCAGATCCACGGTACCCCTTTGGATTCGGTCTTTCCTACTAGCCACCATGAGCCACCGCATTCCCGATGCCTTCCATCTGGGACCGGATGCACCGCCGGTTCCGATCGTGTTCCTCGACGACGCCGTGGTCGCCGTCGACAAGCCGTCGGGCTTGCTGTCCGTTCCCGACCGATGGGACAAGGACCTCCCATCGTTGATGTCCCGCCTGAACGCCGGCATCCTCGTCGGCGCAGGCTGGGCGGTGTCGGGCGGCTTCACCTACCTGGCCAACGCGCACCGTCTCGACCGCGACACGACGGGCGTCATGGTGATGGCGCGGACACCCGACGCGTTGCGGAACCTGGCGCGCCAGTTCGAGGACCGCGAGGCATCGAAGGTCTATCTCGCGCTCATCCGCGGATCCCTGCCAGAGGCCGAGGTCGCGGTCGACCGGCCCGTCGGCGCCGATCCGGGCCGTCCCGGCTTCGCCAAGGCGGGCGGTCGCACGGCGAAGAAGGCCGTCACGCTCTTCAAGCGGCTGGAGGCGTTCCGCGGCTACGAACTCGTCGAGTGCCGGCCGCAGACCGGGCGCATGCACCAGATCCGCGTGCACCTGCAGACCCTGCGCTGTCCGCTGGTCGCGGACGATCGCTACGGCGACGGCAAGGGACTGCTGCTCTCGAAGATCAAGCGCGGCTACAAGGGGGACCGCGAGGCCGAACGCCCCCTGATCGGCCGCCAGGCCCTGCACGCGCTGTCGGTCGATCTCGCGCACCCCGTGACCGGCGCGCCGCTCCACATCGAGGCGCCCTGGCCCAAGGACCTGCGGATTGCGGTGAAGTACCTGAGGCAGTTCGCAGGACTCTAGGATGGATGGATGAGTGGATGAATGGACGGGTGGGTGGGGGACAGGCCCGTCTTTCCGGTCGGGCATCCACTCATCCATTCGTCCGTTGTCCCATCCCTTCTCCGGTTGCACGCCGTCCCGCCGCGGTGTAGCGTCTCCCCGGCGTCCTTGAGACCGGATGCCGCGGAGGATCCTCATGAAACGGATGGTTGCGGCGGGATTTGCGGTGATGGCGCTCCTGGGCGCCGGTTGCATCGAAAGCCGGATGGTGGTCACGGTGAACAAGGACGGCACGGGCTCCATCGTCTCGGAAGACTACATGTCCCCCCAGATGACCGGCATGATGGAGCAGTTCAGCCAGATGGGCGTGGCGAGCAACGCAGCCGGCGCCAAGCCGGACCCCCTCGCGATGTTCTCGGACCAGATCGAGAAGAAGGGGGCCGAACTGGGCGGAAAGGCGAAGCTCGTGAAGAAGGAGGCGAAAGTCAACGCCGCCGGCTGGAAGGGCTTCGCTCTGACCTACACCTTCGAGGACGTCACCCAGGTGCTTCTGCCGATCGGGGGCGGGGACCAGGAGAAGGATGAGCGGGAGAACTTCAAGGTCGAGTTCACCCCCGGCAGCAAGGCCAGCCTTAAGCTCGTTCCTCCACCGCAGTCCGCGGCCAAGCCCGCGGAGGCCCCTGCCGAGGATGCGTCCGCGGGGATGGACGCCCAGATGGGGGCCATGATGGGCCCGATGCTGGCCGGCATGCGCGTGTCCATGGAAATCCGGGTCAACGGCACGATCGTCAAGAGCGACGCCCCGAACATCAACGCCGACCGGAAGGGCGTGACGATCTTCGACATCCCCATGGACAAGCTCGTCGGCAATCCGGCCGCGATGAGGCTCCTCATGGACAAGTCGGCGCCCGAGAGCGAGAAGATGGGCAAGCTGACGGCCCTGAAGGTCGATGGCGTGAAGGTCACCGACACGTCGAAGCCGATCACGATCGAGTTCCAGTAGGGGACGGCGCGACCAGGCGCTCATAGACGCCGAGCAGCCACCGTGCTCCCTGTGCCGGATCATGGTGCTGCTCGGCGCGCGCCCGCGCGCAGGCGGACATCTCCCGCCCCAGGGGCGGGTCCCGCACGATCCTGAGCAGCGCGGCGGCGAGGCCCTCCGCGTCCCCGGGATCGATCACGAAGCCGGTGCGGCCGTCCTCGACAAGTTCCGGCAGAACGCCCCGTCGCATGACCACCAGCGGGACTCCGCAGGCCATGCCCTCCACCGCCGCCCGGCACCCCCCGTCGGATCCCGGCACGAGGAAGACCTGGGCGCTCAACATCGACAAGGCCGCCGGATAGTCCTCCCGAAGGTAGCCCGGCAAGAGAACCCGATCCGCCAGGCCGGCGGACGCCACGTGCGAACGGATCGCGTCTTCCATCTCGCCGCGTCCGATCAGGACCAGCCGCGCGGCCGGCGCCTGGCACAGGACCCGGCGAAACGCCTCCAGCATGAACTCGTGCTCGCGGTGGGCCTGCATGCGCGCCACCAGGCCGATGATCGGGGCGTCCGCCGGGAGCCCCCAGGCAGCCCGCAGGGAGACGGCCTCCTGCGCATGGGGACGGAAGCGCTGCAGGTCGATCGTGACATACGAGGGCAGGCAGAACGACTCCGTGCAACCCGTGGCCGACTGCCATTCTCGCGCGAGTGACCCGGACGCAACCAGCATCCGGTCCGCGAAGTTCCGCACCAGGAACCGGTGAAACGCATCGGCGGGGTAGGGGCGGCATCGATGACTCTGCAGCACAACGCGCGGGAACCCGGGCGTCCGGCGTCCGAGAACGAAGCCCGGGCCGCCGGCGGCCAGGGTTCCGATGTAGTGGTCGTGCGGCAGATGCAGATGAAGAACATCGAACCGCTCGCGCGTCAGCAGGCGGCGCAGCGAGCGAACCTGCCGGCAGCATCCCCACGGCCCGCTGTAGCGGTTCAGTCCGATCTCCCCGACATGCGGCACGCCGGCCCCGATCGTCCGCTCGCGCATCATCCCCGGATAGGGCGGACGCGGATGGCCCCGAAGTCCGTCGTACAGCCGCCACCAGGCCTGGCGAGGCGGTCCGTCCGGC
>CAYODK010000380.1:0-3213 GCA_964402695.1 uncultured Verrucomicrobiota bacterium | reverse complement strand
GTTCCAGTCGACGTCTTCGAGGCGCAGTCCGATGATCTCGCCGGCGCCCATCCCATATGTCGCCATCATCAGGAACATTGCGAAGTCACGACGACCGAGCCGAGAGTGCGGGTCAATGCCTTTGAGAATCCGGCGGACCTGCGGCCACGCCAACGCCCGCGGGGGACGGTCTCCCCTTCGAATGCGTGGCCCCATGACACTCTCCGTGAGGTCTGCCGCGACCCTCCCAGTGAGGTGAAGATACCGCAAGAACGCCTTCAGGGTGGAGCATACCCCGGCGACAGTTTTCGGGGCCCACTTTCGCCCGCAGTCTGTGACGAACTCGTCAACGTCGATTACGCGGATCCCCGCTACACGCCGCTTCCGCTCGCGAATCCACACGAGGAAGGCTGCGGCAACTTGTGCATCACGCGGGCTGGTCGATGGTGCAACACCGTGGTCACGCAGCCGATACTCGACGAAAGAACGAACCAGCAGCGGCATCGGAGCCGTGGGTCTTTCATCGCGCCACGGAGGAACCTGGTGGCCGAGAGTCCGAAGAGCACACCACAACGCGTGCGCACCTGAGCGAACCAGCGTTGCCGAGAAGCTCCCAGTTCGCCGTCGGTGTCGGACCGGAACCTCAGCTCCGGTGTATTGCGCCACCTGGGCGCACGTGAGGCATTCGAGCGGGGAAAGGCCCCGAGCCTCGCAGTGTCTCACGTATCGGCGTGCCCAATACTCGTAGGCCGCCACCGTGCCGCTGGTGCGTCCGCTCGCACGCCAGATCGCGGTGACGCGCTTCCAGTCGATGCTCTCACCCATGCACTACCGAACAACGAGCCTGCGGAAGATCTTCCCACAAGGCCACTGTTATCTGGTGTCACACCGCAGTCTGTCGCGGGAAAGAACCGTGGTTCCGGATGCCCTGTGGAGATAACGCCGTGCTCAAGATAGTGCGCCCAGCAAGAAGCCTCCCGGTTGCGACCGTCCTTGAACAGCACGTTGTGGTTGGCGGACGCGTCGGACAGGATGGTGGCCGCGTGGCCGCCGAACAGCTCGTTCACGGTCTTCGCGTCGTAGGTCGCAGAGAACCGGAACAGCACGCTCTCGGCCTCGGCGATGAGCACGAAGATGTGACCGCGCTGGTACTCGGGGGACCCACGGATCGCGGTGCCGGTGGCATCCATCGCAAACCAGCTGCGAGCCAGGGCTTGCTCCCACATCCCGTCGATCAGAGGACGAACGAGGTTTCCGCACGCGTGCTGCCAGCGCGTCATGTTGGCGCGGGGCACGGGCCATCCGAACCGCTCGAGCTCGGCTTCTTGACGGTAGTACGGCATGTGCCGGTCGTGCTTGTCGACGAACAAGTGGGCCAGCAGGCTGGGGTCCGGCAGGCCCTTGTCGATGGGGCGCGGAGGCAGCGGAGCGACAAGCACCGCGCGCTCGGGTCCGGTCGACACGCGCTCGTCTGGGAAGTACCGCACGATGGCGCCATCGACGAACGGGTTTTTGCGGAAGCCGGGGTCCGCGGGCACGGTGAGCACCTCGTGCTCGAACACCTCGATGGTGCCGGAGTGTGTCGATTCGGTTCCTTGTCTGCCGGAGGCGGCGGGCTGATCTGCTGGCGGTGCGAAGCTCGCGCTCCCCCCGTCGGAGCCCTGCTCGCCAGGGTCCTTGGGCAGGGCGCCGGTGCGGCGCGGCACGAACTTCGGGCGTCGTAGTACCAGCTCGATGGGGCCGCCGCGACGGTAGCCGAGCAAGCTGCTGTCTTCGTGATCGATCTGCTCGTAGCGATCCATGCCGTCGGCGATCACCTCTGCGGGCAGGATGGTCACGATGATGCGCGGCACGATGCCGACCTTGCGGCGTCCGTGGCGGTGACGCTTGCGAGGCGGGGGAGGCGTGCAGCAGTCGCCTTGCTGCGCGCACGGCTCGGTGTCTGGTTGCGAAGACGGATCGCTGTAGCTCACGGGTGCGACAGGCGAGTCGGAATCAAGGGTGCTCGCCTCGGCCAGGGCCATGCGCAGTTGCTCGGGCGGGACGACTTCGCTCCGATGCCTGCGGAAGCCGATCTGCATCTGGCGAAGGGCCTCCTCGAGCTGGCTGTTGTACGTGGTCAGGGTGGCAATCCGTCGCTCGAGTTGCTCGAGCCTTTGCGACAGCGCGGTGATCGGGTCCGGCTCAGGTCCGGACGCGGCCCCGGCTCGGTTCTGGACGTACTGAAACACCACCGTAGTGGCTGCGGGAGCATCACAACGGGGCACGCTCGTCTCACTGGAGCAAGGGAAAGCAGGCTCTTGTGCGGTCGGAGGTGCCACGGCGTCGCGCGCATCAATAACCACGCTCACGCCGGCCCGCAAGCTGTCCACAAGAGGATAGTTGTACTTTCTTCGAGCGCGCTCACCCGCGCATTGCGTCAGTGATACGTCGGCTCGGTGTCGCTAGCGATCGGGAGCCCGGCAAGCAAGCGCGCGAAGTCATCCGCGGAGATCTGCACGCAGGGCGTTGCCGAATCGAGGTGACGTGGGACGGCGAAGGTGCCAGCCGAAATGCGCTTGTACAGCAGCGTGTAGCCGTTGCGGTCCCACCACAAAGCCTTCAGGCGGTTGCGACGACGATTGTAGAACAAGTACAGCGCGCCGGACTTTGGGTCCTCGCCCAGAACCTGCCGCGTGACGGCGGCGAGTTGGTCGAACGCGCCTCTGAGGTCCACCGGACCGACGGCGAGGAACACCCGGACCGAACCGCCGATCATGCGCCCCTCCGCAACGCTTCGATCGCACGCACGAGGTCCTCGGGGCTGACCCCGGTGGCTTGCAGGCGCGTGCCGTCCCCGAACTCCACCTCCAATCGGGATAGCAAGCGCTTCGGTGCCTCGGGTCGGACCACGACGGGAATGAGAGACAGGTCGCTCCCGGGCGCCCGCGCGGATCGCCGAACACGGATGTCTCGCTGCTCGTCCTGCTCGAGAGCAGACCACCCGTCAGCAGTCGTGACCGCGACCCCGAGCTCCACGGCGATCGTATTGGGACGAACTCCCTGCCTCCTACGCGACCGAGCGTACCGGACCGCCTCCTGCCGTAGCTGCGCGGGGTACCGGTTGAACCCCTTGGTCTGACGACAACTCGCGAGTTGCTCCCGCAAGCGTTCCGCCGTCTGCACGTCCGTCATCCTTCGCTCCTTTCCGGGGCTGTTGCCTCCGGTCAGGATGCTGCGAACGACATCGCCTCA
>CAYODK010000379.1:2789-3218 GCA_964402695.1 uncultured Verrucomicrobiota bacterium | reverse complement strand
GGTGTTGGGGGTGGAGGTACGGTTGGGGGTGGTGGGTTGTGGGGGTATGGTGGTGGGTTGTGGGGGGAGAGGGGAGGGTTGGGGGTTGGTGGCGATGAGGGGAGAGGCGGGAACTCGAGAAGGACCTGTTCGGTGATCGTCACGACCGTCGCCCACGGGTCACCTGACGGGAAGGCATCGTAGGTGGCGGAAGGCTCCCGGACCTCGTACCCGGTGCGTGTGGAGCCGTTCCACTCGCTCAGGCGTTGGTGGAGTCGCTCCAGCATCCGGTCGAGATGCAACCGCTTGAGTTCCTGGTATTCGCGCAGGTCCCGGAAGGAATTCAACGTCCCCCACGCCCCCCCCCCCCCGCACCCCGGCACCCCCCCCCCACCACCCCAAACCCAAAACCCCCCCCCCCCCCGGGACACCATCCCCCCCGGCCAGCCC
>CAYODK010000379.1:0-2779 GCA_964402695.1 uncultured Verrucomicrobiota bacterium | reverse complement strand
TAAGGATTTAAACGGCCCCATCGCCCCCCCCCCCCTTCACCATTCAACCCTCCACCTTCCACCCTTCTCCTATCCCGCCAGCCGCACGAGGTACTCGATCCAGCCGTCCATGCCGGCGCCGGTCTTGGAACTGAGTTCGAAGACGAACATGCCGGGGTGGACGGCCTGGAGGGCCTTGCGGCACTCGGCGAGGTTCCAGTCGAGGGCCGGAATCAGGTCGGTCTTCGTCAGGACGGCGATCTGGGCGGCGGAGAAGAGGGTCGGGTACTTGAGGGGCTTGTCCTCGCCCTCGGTGACGGAGAGCAGCGCGACCTTGAAGTGCTCGCCGAGGTCGAAGGCGGCCGGACAGACGAGGTTGCCGACGTTCTCGATGAAGAGAAGCCGGGTGCCCGGCGGGGCGACCTCGGGCAGGACGTCGCGCAGGTGGCCGGCGTTGAGGTGGCACGAACTGCGCGTCTCGATCTGGCGGACGGGCGCGCCGCGGTCGGCCAGGCGTCGGGCGTCGTTGTCGGTCTGCAGATCGCCGGTGACGACGGCGCAGGCGAGACGCCCGCGCAGGAGGTCGAGCGTGCGCTCCAGCAGCCGCGTCTTGCCCGCGCCGGGCGACGAAATCAGGTTGAGGGCGATGATGCCGCGCGAGGTCAGCCATGCGCGGTTGCGGGCGGCGATCTCGTCGTTCCGTGCCAGCAGGTTGCGCTCCATCTCGATCCGCCGGAGGCCGTCGTCCGCATCGTGGCCGTGCGATGGCCCGCGGGGATGATCGTGGTCGTGCGGGTGGGCGTGATCATGAGGATGATCATGCGCGTGGTCGTGCGGATGCGGATGGGCGTGGTCGTGGGGATGCGGGTGAGGATGGGGATGCCCGTGCCCGGTGGCCTTCGCGTTGGCCGATTCGCAGCCGCAGTCTTTGCACATGGTCGGAGTCCTCGGAAACGCGCCAGATTACCCGACCGGCACGTGGATTTCCAGCGCCTCGACCTTGAGCTCCCGCCCGGCGGTGACGTCGACCGCCGCGGAACCGCACGTTTCGCAGCGGCAAAGCAGGGGGTCCGGCGACGTCGTCGCTCCGCAATCCCGGCAGTGGACGGCGAGCGCCACCTGGCGGATCTGCAGTTCGGCCCCGGCGGCCGGGGTGCCCTCGGCGGCCACCGGGAAGGCGAACTCGAAGGCGTCCGGATCGACGCCGGAGAGCGCGCCCACGGCGAGGCGGATGCGGACGATGCGGTCGGCTCCCTCGCGCCGCGCGGCGGCAACGATGTCCTCCACCATCGACTGGGCCAGGGAGAGTTCGTGCATGCGGGGCGTCCGGGGCGGGCGTCAGCCGGCGGGCCGCGCGCTCACCGGCTCCACTCCAGGATGACCTTCCCGCTCATGCCCGAGCGCATGACCTCGAAGCCCTCGCGGAACTCCGTGAACGGGAACCGGTGCGTGATCACGGGGGTGATGTCGAGCCCGGAGAGGACCATGGAGGTCATCAGGTACCAGGTCTCGAACATCTCCCGGCCGTAGATGCCGCGCAGGGTGAGCATGTTGAAGATGACCGTATGCCAGTCGATTCGGACCTCCTCGGAGGGGATGCCCAGGATGGCGATCCGCCCGCCGTGGCACATGGCCCCGACCATGTCGCGCAGCGCGGCCGGACTGCCGGACATCTCGAGGCCGATGTCGAAGCCCTCCTTCATGTCGAGCTGCTTCATCACGTCCGCGGGGGGGGTGGCGCGCGGGTCGACGCCGAGGCTGGCGCCCATCCGGCGGGCCAGGTCGAGGCGGTGGGGGTTCGGGTCGGTCACGACGACATGCCGCGCGCCGGCGTGGCGGACGATGGCCGTCGCCATCGCGCCGATCGGGCCGGCCCCGGCGATCAACACGTCCTCCCCGAGGACCGGCCATTGCAGCGCCGTGTGGACGGCATTGCCGAAGGGGTCGAAGCAGGCCAGCACGTCCGTGGGGATGCGCGGATCCGCATGCCAGACGTTCGACACCGGGATGGCGATGTACTCCGCGAAGCAGCCCGGCCGGTTGACGCCGACGCCCTTCGTGTTCGGGCAGAGGTGGCGGCGCCCGGCCAGGCAGTTCCGGCAGCGGCCGCAGACAAGGTGTCCCTCGCCGGAGACAAGTTCGCCGACGGCGACATCGTGGACGTTGTCGCCGTAGGCCTCGACGACGCCGACGAACTCGTGGCCGACCGTCATGGGGACGGGGATCGTCTTCTGCGCCCAGGCGTCCCAGTTGTAGATATGGACGTCGGTGCCGCAGATCGAGGTCTTCCGCACGCGGATCAGCACGTCGTTGATGCCGATTTCCGGCACCGGCACGTCCTCGAGCCAGAGCCCCTCGGCGGCCTCGCGTTTCACCAGCGCCTTCATGGGACGGAAGCCTACGCCCGCGGGGAAAGCGCGGCAACCGGGAAACCGACATGCCTCCGCTCGCGCGCCCGGCGGCCGTTTTGGCCTTTTCCTGCGGCGGGCGGCCGGGCATGATGGACCGAATGGGACGCGCCGGCGTCCGGGAGGGTCTTCATGCCGATGGCAGACGAGGTGAGGATTGGCATCGTGGGGTTGGGCTACGTCGGACTTCCCCTGGCCGTGGAGTTCGGGAAACGGTACCGGACGACCGGGTTCGACATCAAGACGGCCCGCATCCGCGAGCTCCGCTCGGGGCGGGACTCGACGCTCGAAACCGAGCCGGCGGAACTCAAGGCGGCCCGGAAGCTCGTTTTCACCGACAGGATCGAGAAGCTCCGGGCGTGTTCGGTCTTCATCGTGACCGTCCCGACCCC
>CAYODK010000378.1:0-3245 GCA_964402695.1 uncultured Verrucomicrobiota bacterium | reverse complement strand
GGTGGCCGCACCATGCGCCGGAAGAAATCTGCACGCACCCCCCTTACGCTCGACTAGACACATGCGATAATTCGATTCATGGAGTCCGCGTGCGGGCCTATGGGACTCCCAGGAGTGAGGACACGACGATGAGCCTGTACACGAGAAACTGCCGAGAAATGGCCGGAAACTTGGCCATTTCCACGCGCGGCGAGTGCGCGCATCTTCCGCCGTCTTTCGAACATCCGCTGTTAGAAAACGTCCTGCCGGTTCGCTCCACCCATGCATGCTGAAAGGAGAACACCCATGAAGAACAACCTCGAACACCTCGCCTCGCTGTGGATGACAGCTGACCCCGGCGCGCGCCGCGCGGCCGTCGCCGCACTCGAACGGAAGCCCGAGCCCCGCGCGCCCGCCCCGGACGTCGCGGACCGCCCGATGCTCCTGACGCAGCGCGACGCTGCCCGGCTGCTCGGTCTCTCGCGGCAGACGATCTTCCGCTGGAGCCGCGTCGGCATTCTCAGCCCGGTCGTGATCGCCGGCGTCCGGCGCTACCGCTACGCGGACCTGGAGAAGCTGGCGAAGGGAGAGAGCGCCGGGACATGAGCACGACGGCGGAACAGCCGGTCGAAACGTGCCTGGCCGAAGACCGCCTCGCGACGGTGGTCTCCCGCTACGCCAGCATCCGGGCCTTCAAGGCCACGGATGTGACCGTCGCCGACGTTCTGTGTGAGATCCGCGACGGCCGGCACCGCGAGGCCGTCGAGGCGATCCGCCAGGCCATCGCCACGGGAGACAAGGAAGGCGCAAGCCGTCTCAAGCAGCGGCTGCCCGCCGTGACTTTCGCGGGATGCTTCAACGGCCGGCACCGGGCCGAAGACCTGCATTTCCACAGCGGGTGCATGGTCATCGACTTCGACGGGCTCGGGGAAGGCGTGGAGGCTGCCCGCGGCAAGCTCATGGGCGACCGGTTCACGCTGGCGCTTTTCACGTCGCCCAGCGGAACGGGACTCAAGGTGCTGATCATCGTCGCCGACGATGCGGCAAAGCACGGCGCGACGTTTGACACCGCGCGCCGCTACTACCGCCGGCAGCACGGTCTGGAGGTCGACGACTCCGGACGGGATGTCACCCGCCTGTGCTTTCTCTCTTGGGATCCTGATCTCCACGTGAATGTGGACGCCGTCAAGTTCGCGCCCCCGGCGGAGCCGGAGTTCGAGAGCGAACCGCCTCCGCCCGAGCCGCCGCCGGAACCGAAGATCCCGGCCCGGCTTCGGAAGTTCCTCGAGCGCGGGGCCACGGAAGGCGAGCGGAACAAGACCTGCTTCTGGCTGGGCACGCAACTGCGGGATGAGGGCTTCGGCCGGGCGTCGGTCGAACTGCATCTCGCCATGTTCGCGGCGCGGTGCACCCCGCCGCTGAGCGCGGAAGAGGTGCAAAGCGTGGTTCGCTCCGTGTTCAGCCGCCCCCCGCGCGAACCGGGGCGGCGTGCATGGTCGCCCGGAACCGCCGGGGCGAATGTCGATCCGCCGGGAGAGGCGCCCCCGAAGGACCTCATCCACGCGCATGGGGAGCCTTACTTCGTTACGATGACAGAGCGCGGCCTGCGCTATCTCGGCGCGAACGAGAACTACTGGGCCGCACGCCATGCCGCGGCGCACGTCGAGCTGTACGAGCCCAACGAACGGCTCTTCTACCGGTACGATCCCGAGACAGGTCTCTTCTGCGAGCTAAGCGCCGACCTGATCAAACAGGACCTCGCCGTCATGCTTCTCACCGCCGGTCGGCAGTCCAAAGTCGAGGGGCTGATCCGCGACCGGAAGGATCGCACGCTGACGGCCATGGTCGCCCATCTCCGCGGTCTGGTCGAGGAACGGGGCGCCTTCCAGCAGAACAGGCGCGTGTTCGTCCACCTGGCGAACGGTGTCTTGGAACTCCGCGAGTCCGGCGACTTCACGCTTCACCGGTTCTCTCCTTCCTACAGGAGCCGGAATCAGTCGCCGCTGGCCTTCAATGCGTCTGCCGTGTGCCCGCGGTTCCTGGAAGAGTTGCTGCACCCGGCCGTGACTCCGGCCGATGCGATTCTGATCCAGAAGTACGCGGGGCTCTGCCTTCTCCGGCACAACCTGATCCAACGGATCCTGATCCTCGACGGCGAGGCGGGCCGCGGCAAGACGCAACTCGCCGTAGTCTTTCAGGAGCTTGTCGGCCTCCCGAACGTCACGCAACTCCGCACGGAGCATCTGGGCGACCGGTTCGAGACCTACCGATTCCTCCGGAAGACGCTCCTCGTGGGCGTGGACGTGCCGGCGGACTTCCTCAACACCCGCGGCGCCTCGGTGCTGAAGGGTCTCGTCGGCGGCGATCTGCACGACGCCGAGCAAAAGGGCGGGACGGGCAGCTTCCAGTTCGAGGGGCATTTCAACGTGCTGGTGACGTCGAACTCCCGGCTCCGGGTCCGGCTGGAGGGCGACGTGGGCGCCTGGCGCCGCCGGCTGCTCATCGTCCGCTACGAGGCGCCCCCACCCCGCAAGAAGATCCCCGACTTCGGCAAGACGCTCATCCGCGAAGAGGGTTCCGGAATCCTCAACTGGGCACTGGAGGGCCTCCGTGCGCTCCTGTCCGACATTGAGGCGCACGGGGACATCGTCCTGGACCCCGACCAGCAGGGCAAGGTCGACGCCCTGCTCTCCGAGTCGGACAGCCTGCGCCACTTCCTCTCGCGGGAGGTCGTCCGTCGCAATGGCGCCGACCTGACCGTGTCCGAACTGGTCGAGGCCTATGCGGAGTACTGCCCGACGCAGGGCTGGGTCGCCCTGCCAATCACGATCGTCCACCGCCAGCTTGAGACGCTCGCCTTGGAGCTGTTCCAAGTGACCCAGTCCAAGAGTGTTCAGCGGCACGGATCGAGCCAACGAGGATTCCGCAACATCGGTTGGCGAGACCGTTCGAGGCGGCCGAATGATGGGGCATTCGACGCCGCGGACTTCGGCTGACGCTCGTTCGCCCGTTGTCTAACCGGTCTCTCGCCACCCACCCAGTACTGCTCACACAAGCCGCGCATCGGTTGATGTCGCGCGCAGTGGTGGGCTCTTGCCGCATCACAGTCGGGCGACTCTGGGGCGCTTGGGGCGGGTATATCGAAGTCGAAACGCAAAAGCTGTGCTTTTGGACCTTGTTTGGGGCGCTTGGGGCGCATGTTCCAAACCCTCGCGCATCGCGCGCGCGCGTGCGCACGATACGGTCCTGGAGTTCGGAATACCCGC
>CAYODK010000377.1:0-3280 GCA_964402695.1 uncultured Verrucomicrobiota bacterium | reverse complement strand
GCCATCGTGTCCCGGTTCGGGCAGATGGGCACCCGGAAGTTCACGCTGGCGGCGTGAGATCCTTAAGGGAGGGCATCAGCACGCAATGTGTTGGTGCCCTCTCTCCCGCGGGGCTGGGGCAATACCGGCCAGCCTACCGGGGACTACTTCTTGCGCGGGGCCTTCTTCGCCGGCTTCTTGCTCGCTGCCTTGACCGGCTTTGCCGCCGGCTTCTTCACGACTGGCGCCTCAACGGGCTCGAACCTCGGACGCCGCCCGCGCTGTTTCGGGTTCAACCCCATATTGGCCAGTCGTTGCTTCGCTTCACGGGCACCGATGGAACGAGCGGCCATGATCTTGGCCAACGTCGACGGGCGGAGTTCCAGGCGACCGGGATTGCGCTCCCACAGCGCCACGGACTGAACCGAGACATCGATCAGCTTGGCCAGGTACTCTTGGGACAGCCCCAGCTTCCTGCGCAGTGCCCGAATGCCTTTTCCAAAGACCCACACGCGCATCCCTTCCTCAACCGGAGCAGGCTCCACAGCAGCCTTCTTCTTGAACTCAATGCTGTAGGCCTTCACATCACGCTGCAGTGAAGCCACATCGCGGCGCAGAGCAGCAATGGCCTTTCGAAATCCCGCGATGTCCTTTCTGATGGGAGTGCCAACCGCCCGAGCCTGCTTCTTGGATAGGCGCGTGATTTCGTCCTTCAGAACCTTCATGACGTTGGGCATGGTGTCTTCCTTTCTGTCAGCGGGGCATCGCTGTGTTGCTTGTGGCTTCACAGTACCACTGCCATATCCGGCAATGCAATCGCGTATAGGACATCTGTCATGGATAGCGGGGCCTGAAGCGGTAGAAGCGGCTGGTGCCGTTTGTCCATAGCGGCTCACTGAAGTAGGACAGACCACCCGTGAGGGTGTTCGTTTGAAGGGGGAACCAGCCCGAAGAGATCATGCTCGTACATGCCTCCACGACGATCACCAGATTGCTGGACCCAAAGATCGTGAACCCGAAGCGATTCGTCCGCACGCCGAGGCTGGCATCGCCGGCGGATACATGCGGATTCCAGAGGACCGTCGGCAGTTCGTCAAAAGAGGGGGTCCATCCAGAAGTGCCGGGCATGTAGTAAACGGTCGCATTGTCGCAACCCGGAAAACCATCCGCCTCCGGGGTTGGAGCGTTGCCCAAAAAATACACATCCATCAAGTTGGCACACGCCCAGAACGCCCAGCTCTCAATGTTGGTGACGTTGCTTCCTATCACGACGCTGGCCAGATTCGGGCAGAAGGCAAACGACATGCCCGTAATGGTGCTCACCCCGTCGCCTATCGTTACACGGCGCAGCTCAGGACATGAACGGAATGCCACGGCACTGATCCACGTCACACTGTCGGGAATCGTTACATCGACTAGACGGCAGTACTGGAACGCCGCAAAACCTATGTTGGTAACGCTTTCGGGGATCACGATGCTGGACAACTTCTCACAGCCGCCAAACGTCCAATCCTCAATACTCCCAAGGCCGTTGGGCAGGGTCACGCTGGCCAGACTGGAGCACCAAGAGAACGCGCTATTCTGGATGTTGGTAACGCTGGAGGGAATCGTGATGTTCGTGACACTGCCGCAGCCCGAGAACGCCCCTTGGCCAATCGTGGCGACATGCCCGGGAACGACGTAGCTCCCCCCTCGGCCGCTTGGGAACTGGACCAAGGTGGTTTGCTCCTTGTTGAACACCACGCCATTGGTGCTGCTGTAGACGGCGCTCTCCGCAGCCACGACGATCCCGGTCAGGCTGGAACAACCGTCGAACGCCCACTCCCCAATGGACCGAACACTCGCAGATATCGTAACCCCCGCCAAACCGGTACACCGCATGAATGCACCGCCTCCGATATTCGTGACGTTGCCTAGGATTGCATAGTATCCGCTTTTCCCCCCGGGAACTGGAGGAGGGTGCCAGTCGTCTTGTCAAACAGGACCCCATCCGCGCTGGAGTAACGTGCGTTGGCCACATCCACACCGATGCTTGCCAGATTGGGACAGTCGACGAACGCCCCCTGCCCGATATTGGTGACGCTGACGGGGATGGTAACGCTGGTCAGGTTGCTCGAATCGGCAAAAGCGTAGTCGTCGATGGCCGTAACGACAAAGCCGTTGATTGTGACCGGGATGGCCGCGGCACCGACCGTACCTGTATACCCGGTGATCGTGAGCGTAGCGCTGTTGGTCGTGCATGTGTACTGGGCGCCTGCCGGCTGCGCACCGACACACCCGACAAGCGCAGCGATCAACAGCCCGAATCGCGTCCAAGCACGAGTCTTCATCACGACCATCCTCCATTGCCTCCGTGCAGGAGCAGTACAAGCCTTCCATTTGGAGAACACAAGCGAGGAGTTGCCGCAGGCGACTTTCCACAAACGTAGAAACTGACGAAAGGATCTGATCATGAGTCACTTCACCACCATCCAGACCCAGGTCCGTGACATCGCCGCCCTGCGCGACGCATGCCAGGAGCTGGGCCTGCAGGTCGTCGAGAAGGCCGATGCCCGCGGGTATGCGGGCAACGTGCTTCCCGGCGATTACGTCGTGCGGCTGCAAGGCCCGTACGACATCGCCCTCAACCGCCAGCCCGACGGCACGTTTGGGCTCACCACCGACTGGTGGGCCGGCTACGTCGCCAAGGAGGTCGGCCCCGACTACGGCAAGCTGCTCCAGCTCTACGGCGTCCACAAGGCCATGCGCGAAGCCCGGAAGAAGGGCCTCACCGTGCGCCGGCAGGCCATCTCCGACGGCCGGATCAAGCTCACCATTGGGGGCGTGTAACCATGAAGCGCACCATCGAAGTGATCGTCGAGCCGAACGGCCGTGTCGCCATCGAGGCGATGGGCTTTGCCGGCGCCGACTGCGAGAAGGCCACGGCGTTCCTTGAACAGGCCCTCGGGGTCGCCACCGACCGCCGGAAGAAGCCCGAGTACCACAAGCGGGCGCTGACCCGGGCCCGGCAGCAGGTGGGCGGATGAAGAAGCCGTTCACCCTCGACGCGGCCGAGATCGACTGGGATCTCCTGCGGGACCAGAAGGCCGACCTGAACGAGGCGCTCGTGTCTGGCGCCGCACTCACGCCGAAGGCCCAGCTCTCCGTGTCGGGCATCGTCGAATTGCTCGACTACATGCAGGACGAGGCGGCCAAGATCGTCGGCGAAGAGGCCGTGTTCGGGAGGACCGCATGACCGCATCGTTTGTCTTCACCCCGGACGGCATCGCCCACGGTCTCTACACGGAGGCGATCGACCTCA
>CAYODK010000376.1:0-3304 GCA_964402695.1 uncultured Verrucomicrobiota bacterium | reverse complement strand
GCGACACCTGATTTCACTCCCGGCGACGCTGCCTGTTTTTCCAGCAGGGTGACGCCGGCCGCGATCTTCGCGTCCAATTCCTTGATGGTTGCCGCCTTGCTGTTCACGTCCGCCTGGTTTTTGGCTGAGATGATATCGCGCAAGGCTGCGCGCTCGCTCTGGGAGGCGGCCGCGATATTTACCAGGGCGGCATACGGGGCCTGGTTTTTCGCGTAGGATTCATTGATGCTGTTGATGCGGGCAATGCCGAATCCTCCGATAATGCCGACGATGACCGCCGCAACCGCGAATCCGGCCATGACTTTGGCCTTGAGGCTCAATCCGCTTGAATTTTCCGAAGTACTCATTGTTGTTCCTTTCGTAAATATTCGTTTGTCACGTAGGTCAACTTATGAGGATAATTTCTTCCTGAAGTCAGCGTCTAACGGGTAAAGCCAGATATCTTTGATGGGAACGCTGATCTTGCCAGATGGACCGAGTTTGCCTCGACCTTTCGTGGCCCCGACCTGGACCCAGTTAGCGGCCTTATAGCAGGTCCCGGCAAAGCGATCGGTCTCTACAAAGGTTTCCATCAGCACGGGCTTGAAGTGGTACTGCTGCTGCCAGTCTTGAGGGAGTTGCTTCACCGCTAGGGCCAGAATCTTCGAGGCCAGATTTTTCACTTGGACCCAGGGTAAGATGAGAAAGCGGGCATTGTTGACAACCAACGGCAAATTGCGTTTGCGGCGCTCATGGTCCCAGCCGATATAGTGGTCCCGCGGCGCGGCCTGCCACGCGGCGGCGCCAAAGCCCAACAAGGCGACAATCTGGTGCTCCACTCTGACAAAGTATCTCAGTTGAGCCCCAGGCAAGGGGGTATAACCCAAGTAATGGTAGCGTTGAATGTACTCATTCCACAGAGCTGAGTCGGACCGTTCGATCAGAGACAATCGTACTGGTCCCAGGTGATGGACTGGTAGGCTGATGGGGGTTTGGGGATCAGTTGCGGTGGAGAAGCTAAAGGGGCGCAAGGCCGGTTTGGTCCGTGCGGGTGCGGGCAGACGAATCACACCATCGGCCTGCATGCGCAGCATGGCCACCCGGCAGGACATTTCCTTGAGTCCGCCGTCGGCCTTGTACCAGTCGATCATCCGGCAGACGTGGCGGGACAGTTCGGCCCGATTGTACTCCGGATGATCGGCAAGTAACTGCCGGATCTGAGAGAGTTCGGTGCTGCTGAAGGAGCGTCCGCAATAGGTGGTCATGACGTGTTGCGCTGGCTGGGCGGTGGTAGAGCGAGCTGTTGCTTCCGGTCGTCACTCATGGTCCAGGGCAGAAAGGAACTGAGGTCCGTAGGAGCTTTGGTGCCGTTGCGGGCGCAGGCGGTCAAGTACTCCCGTAACCAATGAGCCGGGTTCAGCTGCCAAAGGACCATGGTCTGCAGCAGAGAGAACATCATTGCGGCCAGGTTCGCACTCCAGATACTGCCCGAACCATAATAATTTTTCCGTCCGACCACGGGATTTCGGATCGCCTGCTCCGCCCGGTTATTGTCCATGGGAACTTCCGGATGGGTCAGGAACAGGGTGAGCCCCGACCAGTGTTGTTCAAGGCTGAAAAGAACCTTGCGTTGCGCCGGGTGTAACTCTCCCGGTCTAAGTCCTGCCGGTAGAGTGCCCTTGGTGATTTTAGTCACTGGCGAATAGGGTTGGCTGCGGGCGGTCTGGTCTGCCTGCAGCAGGAGCGTGCTGCGATCCTGCATCGCCGCGACCTGCAGTGCCAAGCGGGCTTGTTCTTGCTGGAATTGCGGACTCTGGTGCCCCAGCGGTTTGGCTTTATCCCAGTGAGCCAGGCGTTGGTGGTTGAGATGATAGAGGAGTCCGATCTCGTCTACCCACGCCAAGGCCCATTCCTGCAACTCCGGGAACCCCTTGGCCAGAGTCAGAAAATCGCGCCGCACGTGAACCCAGCAAAAAGCCAGCAAAATGGCGGGATTCAGGCGGGCCAGCATTTTGTAGGCGCTGTATCGGTCACAGACGAGGATGACCCTCGCCGCAGCCAGTCCGGCAAAATGAGCTATGGGGACGGCAGCACTGCGCGTGGGGGCGATCTGATAGTGGATGACGTCGGAGGACCGAGTGACCCAGAGCTGCCAGCGATGCCCGGCCTTGCCCTCGCGTTCGACATAAACTTCCCAGCGGCTTTCATCGTTGTGGAAGCGCGTTTCGTGCATCTGGTGGTCAGCCAAGGCCTGGTACAGCGGTTCGAACAACGGCGTGATCCGACGCAGGCCACCCGTCATGGTGCCCATTGCCAGGGGCAAACCGTAGTCACGCACCTGACGCAGGATTCGGTGCAACGGTTGGGCGTAGAGGAACTTACTGAGCAGCAGGTGCTCCCAGATGGAGATGCCGAAGGGACTTCTTGGGATGACTTTCGGGGGCGGCGGCGCAACGATGATTTCGGGAAGCGTCTCCGGCCCCTGGCACGAGCAGCCTTTCTTGTAGCGTTTGCGGCTGATGCGCCGCCGGTGCGCCGTGATTTCGATCTCGAACAGGTCCGACTCTTCCGCTCCCGGGAAGTCGTTATAGGGCAGACCGCAGAGCGGACAGCAACAAGAGTCAGCGGAAAGTTCCCACTGTTCCTCGATAACAGGAAGGTTGGGGCGCGGGATACGACCGTGGCCGCGTTGGCCTCGTTGATGACCGCGTGAGCGGTTAGTAGGTGGTTTCACCGAGGAAGACACGGTGTTGTTTTCGCTCTTTTTGCCAAACAGTCGCTGCTGGAGATCCCGAATCTGCGCTTCCTTCATTTCGAGATGTTGCTTGAGTTGGACTTCTCGTTCACAGGCACGCTGATGTTGGGCCTTCCAGTAACTGCCCTCCCATTTGAGGCGGGTCAGCTCTTTCTGGGTGACCGCGACCAGACGCAGTGCGGGGGCCGTATCCAAGGTACTGTTTTGTGGTAGCAGGTTTGAGGAAGAACTAGGAGCATGGGGCATGCCCCGTATATACACTATTCGATGTAGTGTGTCCCGTTAATTATTTCATAACTACGTGGTTGGAAGAATGGTTACGAATATTCGGCACGGGAGATTGCCCTTGCCTGGGCGCCCTATCTGGCCCTGACACTTCTGGTTCTCGTCTGGGGGCTTCCGGTTGTCAAGGGGATGCTCGACCGCATGACACTGGGTATTGCCGTTCCTCTTCTCCATAACGGCATCCTGAAAACCGTCGGTGGTGCGCTGATTCCGATTCCCGCCGTATTCAGGCTGAACCTTCTCTCCGCTCCGGCAACCGCTATTCTGATTGCCTCCGTCATCTCC
>CAYODK010000375.1:0-3305 GCA_964402695.1 uncultured Verrucomicrobiota bacterium | reverse complement strand
CCCTTCCAGCACCCCACCCCACCGCCATGGCTACGGCGCAAGTGCACTTTTCGTGGGTAGTGTCCAGAATCTTTCGCACTTTCCTACAGAGCAGCCTTTCTCCAAGTAAGGTTCATCCTTCTTTTCCCCAGGGGGGTACCCCCCTGGGGAAAAATCGCGCCGTCAGGCCGCGTCGCCTTCCACGCGATGCAGCCGTTTCATATCCATGTACATCTTCGCGCCCCACCGGGTGCCCGTGATGTAGCGCAACCGCGCCGTCACCAGAAGCACGGCCGCATTGCCGTCGGGGAACGCTCCCACGACCCGCGTGCGCCGGCGGATCTCCCGGTTGATCCGCTCCAGCGGATTCGTCGTGCGGATCTTCAGCCAGTGCTCCCGCGGGAAGCTCATGTACGACAGGGTCTCCTCGACGCCCTCCCGCACGACCTGTGCCGCCCTGGCCAGTTTCATACCCAGGAGCTTCTTCTGCACTTCCTGAGCCTTCTGGAGCGCCGCCGCCCGGTCTTCCTGGGCGTGGATGGCTTTGAGCATCGCCACCACCTCCTTGAGCTTGGCGCGGGGCGTGGCGCTCATCACGTTGCGATACCAGTGCACCACGCAGCGCTGCCACTTCGCCTCGGGGAAAATCTCGCCCACCGACTCCGCCAGCCCGAGGCACTTGTCCGTGATGAACAGCTCCGTCCCTTTCAGCCCGCGGGCCTTTAGGCCCTGAAGGAACGCCTGCCAGCTCGCCTTGTCCTCCCGCATCCCTTCCTGCACTCCCAGCACCTCCCGGTAGCCATCCGCGCCGACCCCGATCGCCACCAAGACCGAGACGTTCTGCACCTCTCCGCCCCAGCTGCGCTTCAGCCAGATCCCATCCAGCCACACGTAAGCATGCTCCCCCTCCAGCCGCCGGGTGCGCCACGCGTCGATCTGCACCGCCACCTTCTGGTTCAGCTCGCTGATGGTCGATGGGCTCACCCGCGTCCCCCACAACGCGTCGGTGATGTCCTCCACCCGCCGCATCGACACCCCCGCGTAGTACATCTCCAGCAGCGCCTCTTCCACCGAACTCTCCCGCCGCCGGTACCGTTCGATGATCTGCGTCTCGAACGGCAGGTTCCTCAGCTTCGGCACCTTCAGTTCCATCCGCCCAGCCTGCGTCTGCAGCCCCCGCGTGTAGTGCCCCGCCCGCGTGTCCGCTCGCCCCTCCGCCCTCTGGTACCGTTTCGCCTGGCAGAGCCGGTCGGCCTCTGCCTGCAGCAGCCCGTTGAGCGTCTCCTCCACGGACTGCCTCACCAGTTCCCCCAGCTGTGCCTTGATCTCCCCCTCGTTGACCTGAATCACGCTCTTTATCCCGGCCCGCGGTCTTGCTATCTTCTTCACGGCAGCTCCTTTCCTAGCCTTGGCTCTTCTTGGTCGTTGAACCATTCCTAGCGAAAGGACTGCCTCCTTAGAAAGTGCGAAAGATAACGTACGTTATCTTTTCGTGACAATATGATCCCCAATATGATGGTGTGGGATCACCGAAAAGGGCGTGAGTTGAACTAAAAACTGGTTTTCTGCTAGTTTTTTTGGGGATCGCAGTAGCGGGCCTGAGTCAATCGACTAACTGGCGCGACACCTACAGGCTACCTTTGCATCGAGGATACCTCTAAGCAACAGCCGCCCCTGTCGGCGGTTGTCCACTCGCGTGCTCAATCGGCTTCGCGTTCCCGCCCCTTCTCATGCGTCCCGTGTTCCCACGGAGCTAACCGAAAGCAGCGCAGTGCATCTTCTCCTTCTACAACAATCCCACCCCGAGACTGCTTGTCTAGTTCGCGCAGGACAGACGCGCGCATGTTCGCACTTGGGATCAGAACATCACCTTGCTCCATGGACTCACACACCATATGTCTAAGCCCGTCAATAGCCACGTCAAGCCCAAGCTTCGACACCGCGACTCGTCCACCATATTTCTGATGGAGGAACTTGTTGATCTTCCAGTTCACAATTACCGTCGTCGCCCATTTCACATCATTTGATGCGATACCGTCACCATCTATGCATTGCCCATAGCCCCGCAGAACCTGCCGCCTCTTCAGGCGAGCAAGCTTAGATTCGAGCAGATGTCGAGTGCTTTGCTCAAGCCCCGCAGCCGACAGTTCGCGCTGCAGATCCCGCATTTCTGACTCCTCCGCCTTACCAGCCTCACGCGACGCGGAGCGCTCTCGCGATAGCATCATTCGGAGTTCACCATCTGTCGGCCGCAGGTGTTCTGCCTCTACTAGGTTCTCCAAGAGTCGCCGTTGGATTGCATCAAGCACTCGCTTGGCGATCTCATTAGTGCGCATTTCGGGACTGATCAGTGGTCCCGGAGAACTGTTGTTGGAAGATTTGATGTCTAAGCATCCGGCTACGGGGATCTTCTCACCGTAGACAACGGCGGCAACGTCGTCGCTTGCGGCAGACGGACTACCACCATCATGACCAGCGCACCCCGCCCCGACATTCACAGCGAGCAGAAAGAACAACAAGCACGATCGAGATCGCATGCTTCCTCTCATGGCGATTCAACTCCTTATGGATTTGTGCCGCCCAGCGGACAACAGCAATCCTCGCATGCGTCTTCCTGCCCCTTGTTGTAGGATGGATCCCCCCAATCCCGAACCGCTCGGACGTACCGTGCCGCCCAGTCATAACACTCGGCGAGGAACTTGAGGCGACCCATTGCGGGCCCTCTCCCATTAGCGTAGAGCCGCAGGGCACACTTCTCGCAAGCATCTTCCATGTTCTCTTGGAACGAATCATCACAGGCGGCTTTTGACTTATTACATGTTCCGTAGCACTCATCGTGAGTGTTACAGGCCGCAGTGAAACTACAGCCACCAACTGGGTCTTCAGTATCTATCATCCCGCCGCGAGCAATCCCATCGATCTGCCGCAGTATTTCGGGCACGCTGCATCCGTTGACGTCAGCGCGAGGATCATAGGAGTCTTTCTGACGTCTGCCATTCCGCGACCCAGCAGGGCACACGCAATCAACTGTAGTTCGTGGTAAAGGGTAATTCGGGATTCCGGGGCCCACGGGGCCCTGGGGACCGCTGACTGGATTGCCGGCACACAGTCCGGTGTCATCGATCCTAGTGACGGAATTCCCATCAGCAAAGAGGTAGCGCAATATCACGACACCAGCGCTAGTTGCGCCCGTAAGAAGGGTGCTCTTTCGCGACGAGATATAGCTCAACGCCGCGCCCCGCTGCAAGTGCTCCGCCCAGTTGTCGAAGAGCGGGTCCCTCGTGATCCAGCACCCGAGTCGGGCGTGGTAGTACCGGTAGCGGACG
>CAYODK010000374.1:0-3332 GCA_964402695.1 uncultured Verrucomicrobiota bacterium | reverse complement strand
GGGGGACAAGGGACCTGTCCCTCTGTCCCATGTCCCTGCAAGCCGTTCCGATTTCATCGGTCATGGTTCGGTCCTCTCACCTAAATCGGGTCGGATACCCACGTTGATCGTGTGGGGAGCTAGTTGTCTTCTCCGCGAACTATCTCGTGCGGCTCGCGCCGCAATTCCTTGTCGTCGTTGACGACGTCGGATTCCCTGTCGGAACCCGACAACCTCGTACGCCTGCGAATGCGGCGTCGTGCATTCGTGCGGATCAGTGCACCAGGGCACAATCAGCACGCGTCTTGCGTTCAGTACCTGTCCGCCGGACCGTACCCTGACAGATGTCTTGCATCGCTCGGAGAATTCGGCCTCGGGCGCGACGGTCGCGCCAGATCGGAGAGGACGACATGAACGATCGAGCGATGCAGCAGTGGGCCGAGAAGCTACGCGAGACGCGGCCATGGACGGAGCAAACGGCGCGGGTGGTCCTGCAGAAGCAGCGAGACAGTGGCGATGGCGTCACCGCGTTCGCACGACGCATCGGAGTCTCGCCGCAGCGGCTGTTCTGGTGGCGCGCACGCCTTGCCCCCCATGCAGCGAGTAACGAGCAACCCGCGCGGACTTGCGACGTGCCGCGGCTGGTGCCAGTCGTGGTGCAGCACAACGAGGCGGTGGAGGCGGTCTCTGCCACGTCGCTGGTGGTTCGGATTGGCGAGCACGTGCGTGTCGATGTTCGTCACCCGGACGCCGCCAGCGCGGCGTGGGTGGCGCTTCTCGCGGCCGGTTGCATCGACGGGGGCATGCCGTGATCCTCCTGCCGCACTCGGTGCAGATCTACGTTGCGATCGCGCCGACAAATCTACGCAAGTCGTTCGAGGGGCTCTCCAACGAGGTGAGGTCTCTGCTCGCAAAAGACCCACTGTCCGGCCACGTCTTCATCTTCCTCAACCGCAGGCGCAACCAGGTCAAGATGCTCGTGTGGATGCGGGGAGGGTTCACCATCGTGCACCGGCGCCTCGAGCGCGGGTGTTTCACGTTCCCGGATCGGGTGACCGCGGACGCAGCGAGTGTGCGTATCGAGGCACACGAGCTGGCGATGCTTCTCGAAGGTCTGCAGCTCGCCCCCCGACCGAGCGCGAAACGGTGGAGTCCGGGCCCCGGTCACACGCCAACGACGCGGTCTTCCATTCGGCTCGGGGCATCTGCGCCTGCCGCCCCTGCCTGGCCGTAGCACCCCTGCCGCGGCACCGTCACTCGCCCGTGGGGGGAGCGGCCAACACGCCTCCCATGCCATCGCATGACCAGCTGTGATCGTATGTGATCATACGCGATTTGGGCTAGCGCGCGGCTCGCGACATGGATATCGAGACCGTCGTGACCAACAAGCATCGAAGCGTGAAGCGGGCGACCGAGCTGAGAGGATCGGTGATCGACGTGGTGCGCGAGCTGCTCAGCGCCGGGCTCGACGAGCAGGTTCTTTCGATCGTCGCCAAGCTTCTGGAGCGCAACCACGAGCTCGAGCTGTTGGTCGCGAAGATGCGCGGCAGTAAGAATCACAAGGAGCGGGTCGCCGGGGCCAAGCTCGCGGCAATGCTGGAAGCGCTCAAGAGCCAGCCGGAAGACCAGAACCCCGAGACGCTGCGGCAGGCGAACGCCGCGCTCGAGAAGATCGTCAACGCCAACGGTGGACGCACCGAACAGCCCAAGCCCCCCAAGCAGCCACCCGTGCGTCGGCCGCCGCCCCCCGGACTGCGACGGGTCCTGAACCCGATCAACGTGCCCGAGCAAGACCGTCCCTGCCCGAACTGCGGCGCGGACCGCGACTGCATCATGCACGAGACCACCGAGGTCATCGACATCGTCCCGGCCGAAGTCATCGTGCGATTGGACGTCCGCGAGATCCTGGGGTGCAAGGTGTGCGACGCGGAGTTGGAGCGCGCCCCGATGGGCGACAAGGTCGTGGCCGGTGGTGCCTACGGCTCGAAGCTGGTAGCCGACTTGGTGGTCAGCAAGTACTGGGACGGCCAGCCGCTGAATCGCAAGAACGAGGAGCTCGAGCGTCTGGGACTGTCGATGCCGAGCTCCTCGATGTCCGACCAGATCACCTGGGCCACCGAGCTGTTGCGGCCGATCTGGCATCGCCTGATCGCGGCCGTGCTCGGAGCTGACGTGCTGCACGTGGACTCGACCTCGCTGCCCGTCAAGGACAAGGACAGCACCAAGGGCATCGTGACTGGTGCATTGTGGGGATACGTCGGCGACCAGGACTACGCGGTGTACCTGTACACCTCGACGGGCAAGAAGCTCGGGCAACGCGAGGGCGAGATCGGCCCCGAGGACTTTCTGGGCGCACGCAAGGGCTACGTCGTGGCGGATGCCTCGAACCTGTTCGACGTGACGTTCAAGTCGTCCGAGCGCATCGAGGTAGGGTGCAACATGCACGCGAGACGGGGATTTGTGAAGGCGCTGGACGCTGGTGACCTGCGCGCGTCGGTCCCCATCTCCGCCTTCAAGGCGCTGTACGACGTCGAAGCGGACAGCGCGGACATGACGCCCGAGATGCGGCTACGCGAGCGGCAGCGAAGATCCAAGCCGGTGTACGACGAGCTTCTGCAGTGGTGCCAAACGTACCAATCCCTCGAGCCACCCAAGTCGATGCTCGGCACTGCGGTACAGTATCTGGTCAACCAGCGGGTGGCCCTCACCCGGTTCCTGGACGACGGCGGGTTGCCGATCGACAACGGGATCGTGGAACGTCTGCACCGAAGGCCAGCGGTGGGACGTCGGAACTTCTTGTTTGCGGGCTCGCACGTCGCGGGAGAACGAGCTGCGATTGCGTACTCGGTGCTCGCGAGCTGCGCGCTCGCCGAGGTCAACCCGATCGAGTACCTGGCGGACTTGCTGCCCCGGCTGGCGAGGGGAACCTTCACCGCACACGAGTTTTCGGCCATGCTGCCCGACGCGTGGAAGGCCGCGCGCGCGACTGCCGCCGCCGACGGCATGTGAGCCGATCCCACCGAGTTGAGCCCAGGGAGAGGCGCGGCCCGGCTTCGGCGTGCCGACGGGTCGTCTCGTGGTCCGGCGGGGCCCGTGCGCCACGGACACTGAGCTGAGTGAGCAGTCGCGCGCGCCGTACCGGCGACTTCTCGTCCACCCATCCGCGCAGATTTCAAGCGACTTCGGGGTACGGTTCGGCGGATAGGTACGTTAGCGTCACGACAACCTCCTCATACACCGGAGACCCGTCGGAGCGGCAACCGGCTAGAATTGTTGTGATCTCCCGTCCTTTCATCTGTCTACCTCCCGTAGGGTGCTCCACAACTCCCGCGTTCCACACACGACATTCCCGG
>CAYODK010000373.1:310-3367 GCA_964402695.1 uncultured Verrucomicrobiota bacterium | reverse complement strand
TATTGAATGTTCTTGAATCGCCCCCCGACGTGCTTATTTGTGCAGGTTATCCGCGAAGGATCTCTCATGAGGTCAGGCGGCGATTCCGTCTTGGTGCATATAACGTTCACCCCAGTCCTTTGCCTTTTTACCGAGGCCCTCGGCCCGAGGAATTAATGTACCGAGATCAGTACCCTATGGCGGCAGTAACCATACATGAAATGTCCGATGAGTTTGATGCTGGCCCTATCTGTCTTCAAGTTAGGAGCGCAATACCCCTAAAAGCAGTGAATCAGAAGACTACTTTATCTATTGTTCCCCTATTTCTCTCGATGTTGTTATCAATGAACGTCGTGGCCGCACAACCCCAGAACTCTTGCATCTTCCCTCTTTTCTCTTGCTAAATCACCATCGTCGCCATGGAATCTTCCATTACTCTTTGTCCAAATTTCCAGATGGTCAGACACCCTTTGCCCCTGGCCGGGCTGGTCTTGAACGGTCGTAGGTACGAGAAAAGTGGATCCCGGGCGCATCAGTCCTAGGAAATTTGCCCCTCGGGCTTGAAACGTGATTGTTACTACAGACCGGCGGGGTCCTTCAGGGGGCGGGGAATCGCCAAAAACCGAGGCGGCGCCTTGATTTTCAGCGTATCAAACAATTCTGCGTGCTCTTTGTCCAGTCGGCTGGTCTGCCAGACTTCGCCGTGCCGGGTCTGGTGGATGCCCACCTGCAGGCGGTCCAAAACCCGGCGCAGGTGGCCCCAGGTCAGCCCCGTCTCGTTCTCCGCCACCCGCACCAGCAGCAAGGCCAGCCAGCACAGCAGCACGTGCGCCCGGATCCGGTCGCTGAGCCGATGGTACACCGGTCGGATGTCGAGCACATGCTTCAAGTCGCGAAACGCCCGCTCCACGCGCCACAGCGCCTTGTAGCCCAGCACGATGTCCTCCGCCGAGAGCGTGTCGTCCGAGGACGAGACCAGGAATTTCCCGTCTACCAGCTCCTCGGTCTTGATCTTCTCCCGGTTCAGCGTCAGGCGTCCGGTGGGCGTCTGCGTCACGTACCGCCCGTAGACGGGGTGGCTGCGCAGCGCGCACGTCGCCTTCTCGTGGGGCACGTCGGCCAGGTTCTTTAGGTCGTCGAGCCGCCACTGGACCTCCGCGACGATGTCGTCGCGCTTGGCCTTGTCGCGGCGCACCTCCTCGGGGTTGCGCACGATCACGTAGCGCCGCGCCTTCACGCCGTCGCCGCCGAGGGTCACTTCCTTGATCTCCAGGCCGTTGGCCAGCGTGCGGAATCGCCCCGACCGCGACAGCGCCTCCGCCGGCGCGCCCGACGACCCGGGCCGCAGTTTCTCCCCGAGGATGTAGTGCCCGCCCGCGCACTGCAGCAGGCGCCGGTTCTTCTCCGAGTTGAACCCGGTGTCCGCCACGACCATGACCCGCCCCAGTTTCCACCCGTTGAGGTCCCGCTTGACCTCGTCGATCACCGACTGGTCCGCGGTGTTGCCCGGCCACACCCAGCAGCGCACGGGGATTCCCTCGCGGGTCACGGCGAAGCCCACCACCACCTGGGTGAGCTCCGGGTGGTTGTCCTTGGAGTAGCCGCGCCGCCGCAGGTGCAGGCGCTCGTCACCGGGCACGTCCTCGTTCTCGACCTCGAAGTACGTGCTCGTGGTGTCGAGGAAGATGACGTCCACCTCCAGGTTGAGCAGGGTCGCCACGTTGAAGAAGACCGCCTTCTGCAGCTCCTCCTGGGCTTCGAGCAGGAAGTCCATGGCGCCGTAGAGTTGATACACCTCCACCGCGGGCAGTTCGGGCACGTGGGCGACCTCGGTCACCCAGTTCTCCATGGCGAGCTTCGAGCCCGGAGCCAGCGCGCGGTTGGCCACCATGGCGAACAGCAGGCGCTCCATGGGGCGCGTGAAATCGCGCCTTTTGAGCGCGCCGGCGATGACCTCGTCGATGCCGAGGCGCTTCCACAGCCCGTCGAGCAGCTGTGTGCCGCCGAGTTGGCGGGACCCGAGGAACTCGAACTCAGGCTCCTCGCCGGGAAGCAGCCGCGCATCGGCGTCACCCTCGGTCCCAAGGAGACGGCTGAGGCTCTTGATCAGGCGCCGCAGGGCGTCGAGGTCGAGCTGGTCCTTACGACCGAAGTGATGAATGATTTGGGGAGTCGGAACACCAGTTTTTGGATGGCGGACATTATGGACCAGTTGGACGAATTCTACGACACCGGCTTTTTGTTTGACTTTGGTAACGCGCACAAACATGGCTCTACGAGAATAGCGCAGCAAACTGCTTTGTCAAGCACTATTTACGCCATCGTAGTTACTACAGAATTCGCGAAAAAACGCACTTTTTTCGACTCGATTCGTTGATCTATAAGGCTTTTTATTTTTTGTACTTGTCTACGACCGTCCAACGCCAGCTGGACTTCGACACCCCCAGAGCTCGCCCGACCTCCCGGTAACTGCAGAACTTCTGCAGGTACAGTTTCAAAATGTCCTTGATTCGTCTCATCCGGAATTTGCATGTTCAAGACCAGTAGGACCGTTCAAGACTATAGAAGATTGCACATTCCGGGTGAATAATATTATGTACCCCTCTAATGCTATGAAATGCAAATTGCTTAGAAGAATTTTATAATTCTGATATTGAGTATGTCAATCCAACATTGTTAGAAAAAAGCCAATCATAATATGGGCATGAGGCTGCGCCTATAAATATCTCAGATGTATAATTAATGGGCACGGTAACAGCATAGCCGTAATTAGAATTAGTTTGCTGGTTGGGATTATTGATAATATTTGATGCGAAATAGCGTCCAGTTGCAGGTACAAATCTATAAATATAAGTAGCGCCAATTGCATTATAATAAGGCGCTCCTGCAATTACAGACATGCCATTCATAGCAACAGAACTACCAAGACGAGAACCTACTGGAGGAGCATCGCTAGGAGGTTGAAGCCAAGGTGAGGAAGACCAAGAATAATTTTCTAAGTCACATGTACTCACTTCGTCAAGAAAGTAACCAAATACCATTCCCGAATTGCTATTAACTAAATCTGTTCCTGGGGCG
>CAYODK010000373.1:0-300 GCA_964402695.1 uncultured Verrucomicrobiota bacterium | reverse complement strand
ACCATTGCAAACAATTTGAGAATCATCACAATAGAGAGAAAGAGAATATCCGAGTTGACTAGTAGATAAGCCGTAAAAAGAACCTTCGTTAGAAATTATGTTATTATCCCAAATTTTGTAACCTATAAATGAACCTTGTTCATATCCATTTTGATCTTTGGCATAGGGAGCACCAGTGATAACTCGGCATCCAGGATTAATTTCATCTTGTGCATCTTTGACATCAACAGCGAAACCAAATTGCCCATTACCTTGAAAAAAAGTTGAAAAATTGTTCGTGCCCAAATTCAAATAATATGA
>CAYODK010000372.1:0-3372 GCA_964402695.1 uncultured Verrucomicrobiota bacterium | reverse complement strand
CTACGTTCTTGGAGTGACCGCGCTGGAGCCCGGGTGGAGGCGGGCCTCGATCCGTCCGCATGCGGCCGGCTTGGACAGGGCCTCCGGTCGCATCCCGACCCCGCGCGGGGCGGTGTCCGTGGCATGGACGGCGGGGGCGGCGGCGTTCCGCCTTCAGATCGAACTTCCGCCCGGACTGCCCGCGCAGGTCCGGGTTCCGGCGCCCGCATCCTCGACCGGCGTGTGGCGTGACGGCAGGTCCTTGCCCGCCTCCCGGGACGGCGCCTGGTGGGTGATCCGCGACGAGATCACCGGCCGCGCGGCGATCGAAGCGCGGTGATCCGCGCGTCCGCACCGCCCGCGCGCTTCAGTCGCGCCCGTATACGGCCAGGCGGGCCGATGTCGGCGCGAAGGGCTCGATCCTCACGGTGTTCTCTCCGGGCTTCAGCAGGGCGGTCACGTCGAGCCGCATCGGACGGCCGATGAACCCGCCGGCGTCCCTGCCGTTGATCGTCACGCGCGCGGCCTCCTCGGGCGCAAGCCCGTCGAGTTCGAGACATACGCGCGACGCGGCGAGGTTCACGTCTGCGGGGAGCGCGACGACACCCTCGAACGGATCTGCCTCGACGGGACTGACCGCAAAGGGACGGCCCGCCGCGAGTCGCTCAAGTTCCTTGCGCATTGCAGACGGCTCCGCGATCGAGAGCGTCTGCGTGTCCTGTCCCTTCAGCGTGATGCGCCGCCCGCCCGCCGTGCATTCGGCCACCAGGGTCTTCACGACGCCATAGGCGGGGTCGTCGCCCCTCGCCAGTTCCGACACGGTGAAGTGATACGCGCCGCCGTCGATGATCTTCTGCAACCGGGCCCGCACGTCGCGGGTCCGATTTGCATCGCCGGGCACGCCGTACGTGGCCGAAACGACGACCAACCGCTCCGGCTTCGCCTTCGCCACAGCCGGCCGCGTCGCGCGGACCTCGATCGGCGGGCGCGCCGGCTTTGTCTTCGCGTCGATCCGCGCGGGCAGCGGACGCTTCTCCCCGTTGAACACCAGCAGGACGCTCTCGGACGGCTCCAATGGGAGGTCCACTTCGACGGTCTGCGCGTCCACACGCCGGAACGGTAGCGCCGCGACCTCCCCGCGCATGGGGTCCCAGGACTCCGGCACGCCCTTCGCACGGATCCGGAAGGTGAAGGCTCGTGCCGCGCCTTCGTGATGCTGGTTGCAGACGAGAAAGACATCGCGGCCGCTCTTCTGCCGGTGCAACACGTGAAGCCAGTTGCCGGTGTCGCCGTTCACCACTTCGAGGGTGGGGTGAACCCCCGCATCGTCCGCGAGCACCCTGCGGACCTCGTCGGCCGCCGGCAGCTCCGGCAGGAAATAGGATCGCCCACCCGCCGCACTGGTCTTGCAGAGCCCCGGTCCCGGTGCGGCGGCACCCCAGATCGCTCCACACAGATCCGTAATGTCCTTCGCGCCATGGCCCAGCGTCGCGGACTTCGACGGCAGCATCCCGTAGGCGACCACCACGCCACCGGCGTCGAAGAACTGCCTCGCCTTGTGCAGTGTCGGATACGGAATCACCTCGGCGCAGGGCAGGACGAGCACGCGGTACGCCTCCTTCTGCAGCAGGATCTCGCGACCCGAGATCCTGGCATCGTTCTCCCACACGTCGTAGAGCAGCCAGTCGCAGTCAAAGAGCGCGTCCTGGAGCGCCGTGGTCAGCGCCTCGGGCCGCACCGCCTTTCCCACGTGCAGGCTCTGGCCGACCTGCAGGAAGGCAACAGGCGCCATGTGACGGCCGCCGGTCAGCATCGTGGCCAGCCGGCTCGTGTAGTCCGCCCAGATGCGGTAGAGCGGCCAGCGCGGCTCGAAGCCGCCGTTGTAGAAGTAGGGCGGATAGTCGCGATCGAACGGCGCGCGCGGATTGAAGGAGTGGGGGATCAGGTAGTTCACGCCGCGGACGTGGTGCCAGTCGGCCAGCCACTTCATCTGCGGATAGGTGACCTTCTGGCCGTAGCCTCCGTAGATCTCGCAGAACGCGATGTCGTCCGCCTTGCCGCAGGTGTGAGAGATCGAACTGGCGATCTTCGGCATCTGGTAGAGGCCGTCCTTGCGCTGGCCCGGGTAGAGTTGGTCGCAGACGAGGTCGATGCCGCCCATGTCGCTGTGGCGCTGGAGCTGCATCATGTTGCCGCCGGACATGCCCCGGTCGTAGAGGCAGTTGTTGTGCTCCATGAAGTGGCCCATGGAGTAGACGCCATGCTCGCGGCACCAGCGGCTCATCCCGCCGTACATGGTCCGGCCCCACGCGTCGGCGAAGAGGTCGAGGTAGCCGTAGAACGCCGCGGTCTGCGCGTCGCCCGCGAGCTTGAACTTGTAGCCGACCAGCAGCGGCGCGAGATCCAGATTGCGCTCGGTCGCGACCTTCCGCATCGCGCTGCCCCAGTCGCCTTGCGTCTCCGGTTCGTCATAGAAGAAGCCGACAATCGTCCGGCCGAAGTCCGCCTTGAACCGGTCGTAGTGGGGCTGATAGACGGTTCGGAGGAACCAGTCGGTGCAGGCCTCGTCGGCGCCGTCGACCGAGATGTACTTCTGCTGTCCGCCGCGCGTGCCGTTGAAGCGCCACGTGAACTTCATGATCCGCCAGGAGCCGGCCGGTACGGACCAGGCCAGCCCGCCGTCGCGAACGGACGCGGTCAGATCGACCAGGCTCGCCGGATCGATCGCGTCGCCCGCGACCACGCGGCCCGCAATGACGGCAACGAGGTTGGATGCGTACCCGGGCGCGCGGTAGGCGCCCGGCCCCTCGAACGCCGTCGCCTCGGCCTCCAGCCGCTTGCTGCCGTACTCCGGAGGGACCCGGCCTCCCATCATCTGGCTCGGCCACCACCAGTCGTCGAAGATCACCATCTGGAGGTTGTTGCTGCGCGCGAAATCGAGGCAGATCCCGAGGTCACGGTACCATCCCTCGCCGAGCCAGTCCTTGTGCGGACGCGACTCGGCCGTGAAGATCCCGTTGCCGCCCTCGACCACCTTCGCGAGCACGCCCGTGAGTTGCTCCGGCGTCTCGTCGCCGTGCATCCAATACAGCGGCCCGGTCAGTCTCCGCGCCTCCATCGGAACCTCGCGGAACTGCGTTTCCAGAGAACTCCAATCCGGCCCCGCGGCGGCGCAGACTGTCAGCACGGACAGAGCGGAGAGACCCACCGGCGACACAGGTTTCATACGGAAGACGCTGTCCGAGTTCCCCCGGGGAGTCAAGAACGGTCACGCTGGTGGGCGAGGGGGGACTTGAACCCCCACGGATTGCTCCACAAGATCCTAAGTCTTGCGCGTCTGCCAATTTCGCCACTCGCCCTCGGATGGCGTCATGGTAGGGGCGCGGAGGGGAG
>CAYODK010000371.1:0-3430 GCA_964402695.1 uncultured Verrucomicrobiota bacterium | reverse complement strand
GTTTGAGGCGTCGCGCGACGCCGCCCTCCTCTACCGCCGGACCTGAACCCGGCGGCTTGACAAGGCCCGGCCGATCCCGCTTCATGTCGCCTCCGCGGTTTGCGCGGAAGACGGGACGACCATGGCGGCATTCAACGAACCGGAATGGCAGGTGCGGGCGGCATCGCCCCATTGCGAGGGCTGCGGGAAGGCCTTTGCGGACGGCGAGGCGCTGACATCGCGTCTGACCATGGAAGCCGGCGCCGGCTACACGCGGCGCGACCTCTGTCCCGTCTGCGCCCCGCAGGCGCCAGGCGAGGCGGTCAGCGCGTGGCGGACGGTCTACCACCAGCCGCCGCAGGTCGAGGAGCCGCTCAAGAAGGAGACCGCGGAGTCGCTGCTTCGACACCTGATCGAGGCCAAGGACGAGTCGAAGCTCGCCGCCATCTTCGTGCTCGCGGTCATGCTGGAGCGCAAACGCCTGCTGATCGAGCGCGACGTGCAGCTGCTCGAGAACGGCCACCGCCGCCGCATCTACGAGCACCGCGGCACGGGCGAGACGTTCGTCATCGTCGACCCGCGCCTGCGTCTGGACGATCTCGAGAAGGTGCAGACCGAGGTGGTCGCCCTCCTGGGCGGCCCGGGGCCGTCCGCGCCGCCGGCCGCTCCCGGCGAACCCGGCGGCGGAACGCCTCCCCCTCCGGATGCCCCGCCCCCGTAGCGGCTGGCTCCGCGGGACGCCGCCGGATCCCGGCCTCCCACCGTCGATCCCCACGTGCATTTCCCCGGCAGGGTGGCGACCCGGGCGCCGGGGCGGTAGAGTGACCCCATGCATGACCTGATCATTGCGGGCGGGCGGGTGCTCGACGGCACGGGCAGCCCCGAACGGCGCGCCGACGTCGGGATCCGCGGCGACCGCATCACGGACGTCGGAGACCTCGGCGCCGCCGGGGCGCGCGAGACGATCGACGCCGCCGGATGCCTCGTCTGCCCGGGCTTCATCGACGTGCATTCCCATTCGGACGCCTACCTGCTGATCGAGCCCTCGGCGCCGAGCAAGGTCTTCCAAGGCATCACGACCGAGGTGGTCGGCAACTGCGGCGCATCGGCCGGGCCGCGGTTCGGCGCCTGCCGCATGCCCTCGGACTGGCAGGCGCACACCTACCCCGGGACGTGGAGTTCGGTCGCCGAGTACCGCGCCCTGCTGGAGGCCGCCCGTCCCGCCCCGAACGTCGTGCTGCTCGTCGGCCACAACACGCTTCGCGCGAGCGTCATGGGGTACGAGGACCGGCCCGCCACGGCCGGCGAGCTTGCCGCGATGCGGCGGTGGCTCGAGCGCAGCCTCGACGAGGGCGGCGCCGGACTCAGCACGGGGCTGGTCTACGCGCCCGGCATGTTCGCGCCCGTGGAGGAGATCGCCGCCCTGGCGCAGGTCGTGGCCGCCCGCGGCGGCATCTACACGTCGCACATGCGCAGCGAGGGACGCCGGCTGCTGGAGGCCATCGACGAGACGCTCGCGATCGGCCGCGAGACGGGATGCCGCGTGCAGATCTCGCACCTGAAGACCTCGGGGCCCGCCAACTGGAGTCTGCTGGACGGCGCACTCGCCCGCATTCGCGGCGCCCGGGACGCGGGCCTCGAGGTCGCCTCCGACCGCTACCCCTACACCGCCTCCTGCACGGACCTCGACGTGATCCTGCCCGATTGGGCCGCCGCCGGATCGCGCGCCGAGATCCTCGCCCGCCTGCGCGATCCGGCGCAGCGGGCCCGTATCCGGGACGAGATGCTCGCCTCGCGGGGGGACGGCGACTACTGGGACCGGCTCACGATCGGCTCGACGCGCCATGCGGCGAACCGGACCTTCGCAGGCCGTCCCATCCGCGAGGTTGCCGCCGCCCTCGGCCTGCAGCCCGTCGACGCGGCCCTTCATCTCATGGAGACCGACGAGCTGTCGACCGGCGGGATCTTCCATGGCATGAGCGAGGCCAACATGTGGCGGATCCTGGCCGAGCCGTGGGTCATGATCGGCAGCGACGGGTCCCTGCGGTCCCCGGAAGGCCCCCTGAGCCACGATCATCCGCACCCGCGGAACTACGGGACGTTCCCCCGTTTCCTGCGCGCCTCGCTGGACGGGAAGACGGTCCCCCTCCCGGAAGCCGTGCGGAAGATGACGTCGCTGCCGGCCGACCAGTTCCATCTGTCCGGGCGGGGCCGCATCGCGCCGGGCCAGGCGGCGGATGTGGTTGTCATCCATCCCGGTCGCGTTCGCGACCGGGCCGAGTACGCCACGCCGCACCGGTTGTCCGATGGGATCGAGACCCTGGTCGTCAATGGAACGGTCACCCTCCGGTCGGGCCGGCTCACCGGCGACCGTGGCGGACGTTTCCTCGGAGGCTGACGGGGTTCACCCGGGCCGAACGGTCGGGTCGTCGGACCCCTCGGCGGCCCGGCGCTCGCGTTCCTCCAGTTCCCGCAGGAGCTGGCGCTGGGTCGTCCACCGGTAGATCGCCGCCGGAACGGCGAAGAAGAACACGCCGGCCGTGATCCAGTTGTACGGCGACGGCAGGGTGAACGCAGCTAGGACGAACAGCGACACCATGCCCCAGCTCGCCACGCATGCGCGCCGGACAAACGCCCGCTCCCGGGGGCCCCGGGCGGAACGCATTCCGGTCGCGGCGGCGACCACACCGCCCAGCACGCTCACGCCAAAAAGGGAGGCGCCCGCAATGAACCATCCTGACATGCCTCGATTCTACCCCGCCCCCCCCGTGCGTCAACGGCTTCTCCTTGACCTCGGGCCCCGTCGGACCTAGAAGTGGTCAAGCCCGGGGCGCCCGGAATGCGGAGGATGGCGATGAGACGAGTCTGGATGATGGTGCTGGCGATGGTGGTCGCGATCGAGGGCCGCGCGGCGGCGCCGGCCGAATCCGATGATGGGGTCCCCATGGCCGTCGGTCTGCGACTCGGAACCCTCGGGCTCGGCGCCGAGTGGGCGGTCGGACTCGGCGACTACGTCAACCTGCGCACCGTCGGCCACGTCGGCGGCTTCAGCGTGTGGGGTGATTTCAGCGACATCGAGTACGACGTCGAGGTGGATTTCGCCAACATCGGCCTGATCCTCGACCTCCATGCCGCCCAAGGCAGCTTCCGCTGGAGCGCCGGCGTGTTCTACAACGGCAACGAGTACGGCGGAACCGCCACGCCCACCGCGAACGCGGACATCGGAGGCATGACGTTCACGCCGCAGCAGATCGGCGTCATCACGGGCACCGTCGATGTCGACGAGGTCGCCTACTATGCCGGCATCGGGTTCGGCAACCCCGTCACGCGCGACGGGCGCTGGACGGTCACCCTGGACCTCGGCGTCTACTTCCTCGGCAGCGATCCGGAGATGTCCCTGAGGGCTAACGGAACGTATGCGTCGAATCCCATCTTCCAGTCTCAGTTGCAG
>CAYODK010000370.1:0-3526 GCA_964402695.1 uncultured Verrucomicrobiota bacterium | reverse complement strand
GCCGCGAACTACGCCGAGGCGGTTTCTATTGAGAAACTAAACGGTCGGGTGGGCGGAATCGCGGTTGAGGATCGGTTGGACGGGGGCCGCGTCGAACTGCGCGCGCCGTGGGTGGTCGACTGCGCCGGTCCCTGGGCGGGGAGTCTGGCCGCACCGACAGGGCGGGCGGCGGCGCGGCGGCTGGTCGGCGGGATCAACCTCGTCACGCGCCCGATTCACCCCCACGGGGTGGCGGTGGGCGTCCGCGACCGGGAGGGCGACGGCTCGCGGTTCTATTTCGTTTCGCCTTGGCGGGGATGCTCGATCGTCGGCACCGAGTGGTTCCGCCACGAGGGACCTCCGGAGGAGTTCCGCGCGACCGAGGAGCGCATCGTCCGGCTTCTGGAGGGATTCAACCGGGCGTGGCCGAACGCGGGCCTCCGGCGGGAGGACGTGCTGCATGTGCATTGCGGGACGGTGCCGGCGGATGAGCGGGCATGGACGCGGGGCGACGACGCGCCCGTGCTGGCGCACTCCAGGGTGGTCGACCGTTCCGCGGACGGCCTTCCGGGGCTGATCTCGGTCGTCGGTGTGAAGTACACGACGGCGTTATCGGTGGCCGAGGATGTCGTTCGACGGATCCGTCCCGGCTTCCGGCTGCCGCGCACAAACACGCTTCCGCAACTGGCCGGCGGCTCGATATCCGACGGGTCGGCGTTCGAGCGGGAGGGCCTTGCCGCGGGCGTCGATGCCGATCTTCTGCGGGACTACGGGACCGAGGCGTCCGCGCTGGCCGGAAGCGGCCGCGGGGACATCCCGGCCATGGTCGGGCACGCGATCGACCACGAGATGGCGGTCCGGCTCGAGGATGTCGTGTTCCGGCGCACCGGGCTGGCCGCTCGCGGGCGCCCGGCGCCGGACGTGCTTCGCGAGGTGGCCGCCGCCATGGCGTCGCGGATGAAGTGGGACGCCGCGCGGACGGCGTCGGAGATCGCAGCGGTCGAGGGGTCGTCGGCATGGCCGGTCCCCGGGGGAGGGGCGGCATGAGGGTGCTTCTGCTTGCGCCCCATCCCTTCTACCAGGAGAGGGGGACGCCGATCGACGTGCTGCTGGTCCTCCGGGTCCTTTCGGAGCGGACGGGAACGTCGGTCGATGTGCTGACCTACAACGAGGGCGCGGATGTCGATCTCCCGAACGTGCGGATCCACCGTATCCCGGCGCACCGGCTTCTGACAGGGATCCGCCCGGGGTTCTCGAAGCGCAAGCTTGTCTGCGATGCGCTGATGTTCACGGCCGCGTGCCGGCTGGCGCGCCGGAACCGCTACGACCTGGTGCACGCCGGCGAGGAGTCGGTCTTCATCGCCATGCACCTGAAGCGGCGGTACGGCATCCCGTACGCGTACGACCTCGACTCGTCGATCGCCCAGCAGATGATCGAGCAGAAGCCCTGGATGCGCCCGCTGGCGGCGGCATTCAACCGCTTGGAACGGCGTGCGGTTCGCGGCGCGATGATCAACTTCCCGGTTTGCAACGCGCTGGCCGACCTCTGCGCGGCCCATGGATCCCGGAAGACGGTCACGCTGCACGACATCTCGCAACTCGCGTCCCCGGGCGCGCCGGGAAGCGGCCGGCTGCGCCGCGAGACGGGCGCCGCCGGGCCGCTGGTTGTCTACAGCGGAAACCTGCAACCGTACCAGGGCATCGACTTGCTGCTGGAGAGCTTCCGGATGGCGCTTCGGGACGTGCCGGACCTGACGCTCGCGGTGATCGGCGGAAGTGCGGTCAGCGTCGAGATCTACCGGCGCATGGCGAGGGACAGGGGCATCGACCGGCGGTGCTTCGTCCTCGGCCCTCGGCCCTACGACGAACTCGACGACTACCTCGCGGACGCCGACATTCTCGCCTGTCCCCGGATCCGCGGAATCAACACCCCGATGAAGATCTTCGCCTACCTGCATTCGGGAAAACCGGTTCTGGCGACCGATCTCCCCACGCACAATCAGATCCTGACGTCGGAGGAGGCGCTGCTTGTGCCGGCGACGCCGGAGGGATTCGCCGCGGGCATGGTGCGCCTGGCCCGCGATCCCGACCTGCGTTCGCGCCTGGGCCGGGCCGGCCGCGCCTTCGTGGAAAAGGGACACACCTTCGAGGCACACCAGCGGCGCGTGATGGACGCCTACGACTGGATCGAGACCCGGTTGGCCGCGCGCGGCGAATCAGGGGGCTGACGCCGCCGCACGGTCGCCGGGGACTGAACGCCGGAGGATCGTCCGCCCGAACCACTCCACGGATCCGTCCGGCGCGTTCGTCGCCGCGGACGGGGCCAGCGCCCAGACGACGTAGTCGCCGTGGCGCCATTCCGCGCGGATGATGCCGGGGCCGAAGGCGGCTGCGAGTGCCGCACGGGCCCCCGGCTCGAAGCAGGACTCGACCGCGATCGCAACGTCGGCGGCCGGACGGACGGCGAACGACAGCGGAGGCTCCGAGTCCGGCGGCTTGTAGTAGGAGAGCACGCGGACGGCGTCGGGGGTTCCGCGGGTCTCGGCCCGGACGAGGGCGCTGAGGCGGCGGTCGGCGACCAGCGTGCGAATGGAGGACGCCTCCATGCGCCGGAGCAGATCCTGAACGGGAGGCTCAGGGGAGGGCGCATCGGCAGGCCCGTAGACGCCGATCTCGGAGATCAGCCAGTCCGGCCGCTGGGCTGCGCCCGGCAGGGGGGTCAACCGGAGGCAGCGCGTGCGCACGGGGTCGAAGCGAATCTCCATCATGCCCCACGCGCCGCGCAGGTAGGCACGGGACCCGATGGCGTAGGCCACGGCGAAGCGTTTCGGAACCTCGCGGAGGACCTGGAAGGCCGATCCATCGTCCGAGATCTCGATCCGGTAGCCCCCGGGCAGGTCGCCGGTCATGGGGTGGGGCGACATCAGCCGGACGCACGACACCTCGCAGGGCTCGGCGAAGTCGACCGTGATGTGGCCGGCGTCAGCGTAGGTTCCCTTCAACCGGGTGGTGATGTCCAGATCGAGGATTGAATCCGGCGGGGCGTTCCCGGTCCCGCTCGTCCGGATGCCGCGGATGGTGTCGTTCAGCGTTCGCATGGGTCGCGGCGGGACGTTGACCGAATGGATGAAGGCCGCCCCCTTGAGCCTGTGAGTCCCGAACTCGGCGCCCAGGTCCCGCAGGGCGGCCTCGGCAAGGGTGAGGTACTTCGATTCGACCAGGAATCCCCGCTGTTCCTCGGTTTCCAGTCGCTCCGCGTGGGGAGGATAGCGGTCGGCCGACGCGGAGGCGAAGTAGGGATCGCCGTGGGCGTAGAAGGAGAAGACCTGTCCTTCGAGACCCCAGATGTGTCCGCCGGTCATCTCGACGCCGCGAAGGCCGAGACCCCGGGCCGCGTCCACGACCGCATGCCGCCACTCCCGGTCGCGCGCGGTCTCGGCGCGGCGGTGGGCGATCGCGGCGATGTCCGCGCGCAGCACGAGGCCGAGCGCGACGGCGGCAAGCACCCCGGCCGCGGCCCGGAGCGCGCGCGTCGCGCCGTCGGCCG
>CAYODK010000369.1:0-3575 GCA_964402695.1 uncultured Verrucomicrobiota bacterium | reverse complement strand
GCGCCTTCACCCTCATCGAGATGCTCGTCGTGATGGGGATCATCGGCATCCTGGTCGCCCTGCTCTTCCCGGCCATCCGCGGCGCCCAGCTGGCGGCCGACCGGGCGGACACGGAGCGTCTCACCATCGCCATCGAGGGGGCCATGAAGGCCTTCGTCAACGAGTACGGCCGTTTCCCGTTCCAGGGGAACACCGCGTACGGAAGTCCCAACACGGACAAGTACTACCTGATCGACGACGTCACCTACACCAACCTGGTCGCATGCCTCCGGGGCCTCAACGTGACGGAGAACCCGAAGAACATCCCCTTCCTGGATGTCCCCGAGAAGAAGCTGGGCGAATACAAGGCGCTCAAGAGCGTGCTGCTCGACCCGTGGGACTCGCCCTTCCGCATCTGGGCCGACTGGAGCAACAACAACGAGATCAACACGGCAACGCCGGGGAACGTCTACGGCCTGGTCCGAGGTCGCCAGATCCTCGTCTGGTCGCCCGGGCCGGACCGACAGGACGGCAGCGAATCGGCCAGGTCGAACCGCACGGACAACGTGACGTCGTGGGGCGGGTGAGAACATGAGCGACAGCCGGAACAGGCATCAGCAGGAGACCGAGGTCGGAGGTCGGAAGTCAGAGGTCGGCCCCTCCTCCAGCCCTCCACTCCCTTCTCCCGTCTCCCCACTCCATGTCTCCGACTCGCGCTCCCGCCGGCGCGCCTTCACCCTCGTCGAACTTCTCGTCGTCGTCGGGATCATGGGTCTGCTGCTCGGCGTCACGGTCGCCGCCTTCGACTCCATCGGCAAAGGCGCCAAGATGCGCTCGGCCCTGATGCAGATGAAGGCGTCGCTGTCCCTCGCCCGCCAGTACGCGATCACCGACCGCCGCGCCGCCTACGTCGTCTTTCCGGACAAGGACACGGAAGGCGGGCCGGACCCGAGCCGCCACGACAGCGTCTACGAGGGCCGCTACCAGAGCTACTACATCATGAACCAGGACTCCATCGAGGACCGGACGACGAGCGAGGGCGAGATCCTGTACCGCCGGGTGCACTACCGGCTCGGCCGCTGGCAGCACCTGCCCAAGGGCATCGTGTTCGACCGTGACTCCAGGCCGTCCGACCTGGAGTTCACCCCGGGCATCGCGGCCAACATGATCGACCAGTACGCCAACGTCCTCCATCGCCCCCTCTCGCAGGAACCGGTCTATTCCAACAATGTCTTTGTCCTCCCGTTCCCGGGGATGACGAACACGAGCTTCACCCACACGCAGAGCGTCTGCGCGATCGCGTTCAGCGCCAACGGCCGCCTGATCCAGAACGTGCAGTCCGTGCGCTGGACGCCGATGATCATCCTCTCCGAAGGCGCGGTCCAGACGGACAAGGACGGCAACGAAGTCCGGTACTTCATGAGCCCCGGCTCCTCGAAGTTCTCCGTCGAGATCCTGCCGCTGACCGGACGCATCCGGACCCGGGAGATCTACGAAAAATGATGACACCCAGGCACCACCGCGGCGGCTTCACCCTCGTCGAGGTCTCGCTGGCCCTGCTCGTCATGGCGGTCGGCGTCCTCGGCGCGTTCGCCCTGTTCCCCCACGCCCTGGCCGAAAGCCAGCGCGCCAGCGCCGAGACCCAGGCCTCCATCTTCGCCGAGACGGTCTTCCAGACCCTGCGCGCCCGAGCCCAGTCGAACTGGAACAGCGTGAACAGTTCGTTCTCGATCCTTGGGCCCGGGACCGGCCTCCTGGGCACCCCCGCCGTCTGGTCGGAACCGGCCAAGGCGACGATTCGCGCGGGCAGCATCCAGACCTACCAATGCAACGTCATGGTGAACAGCCGCACCATGACGGAGGCGGGGCTCCGCTACCGGCTGCAGATCGACACGGCGAGCCTGAACACGAAGATCGTCACCCTGACGATCTGGCCCGGCCTCTACGGCGACACACCGGACCCCTCGCAATACGGGGTTCCGCTCGTCCCGACCTACGTCTACGTGTCCGCACTCCACAGGGAGGACCATCTGCCGTGAGCAGCCCCCATACCCCTGATGCGGCACCCCGGACCGGCCCCCGGTCGGCGTTCTCGCTGATCGAGGTCCTCGCCGCCATGACCATCCTGGCCGTGCTCGTCCTGATGGCGGCGCAGCTCTTTGCCGGATCCGCCCAGTTCTGGAAGCTCGGCAGCCGGCGCATCGAGCAGGACATGAACGCCCGGGCCGCGCTCGAACTGATCGGCCGCCAGTTGGTCGTGGCGCTGGGCGACGAGGAACTCCTCACCTTCCGCGTCGACGAGGGCGACACCTGCGCCCTCGGGGGCAGCAAGTACAGCACCATCAGCATGGTCACGATGGACCACCAGGCGCGCCGGATCCGGGCCAGCCCCACCGACCCCACGCTGGTCTATTTCCGCGACGTCCAGCAGACGAAGTACGCCGTGTTCAAGACCCCGACCAACGCGGTGCTCATGCGGTACGGCGTCTACCGGGAATTTCCCGAGGAGACCAGCACGCGCATCATCCAGTGCTACGACGACCCCAACTGGCCCTACTCCTCGGGCTGGCCGGAACCCCAGATCCTGGCCGAGAACGTCGTCTACTTCGACGCCCGCGTCTTCGTCGAACCGCGCGCCTCCCCGGGAACCATCAGCGCCGCCTCCATCCCGTACACGACATTCGGCGCCGCGACGAGGCCCCTGTGGGTCGACCTGACCCTGTTCCTCGTCGACGAGGACGACTGGATCAAGGCGCGTTCCGCCGGCACGAACCACTTCAACCGGTCGATGCGGCGCTACACGCACCGCGTCCACCTGCAGAACTCCCGCGGGATGGACCAGAAATGACATCACACTCCCCCAACGCCACCCGCGGCCGGCGCGGCATCGCCCTGGTCATCGTGCTCAGCCTCATGGCGGCGCTCATGATCCTGGCCGTCGGTTTCGCCATCTCCATGCGCACGGAGCACAAGGCGGCCAAGATGTCCGGCTCGCAGATGCAGGCCGTCGAGATGTGCTACTACGGCCTGGCCGAGGCGCTGGATCACATCGAGCGCGATGCGCGGTACGGAACGATGTGGACGAGCACCGTGCACTACGCGCAACCGGGCCCCATCACCGGAGGCTGGGTCTATCCCGGCTGGTCCAACCACTGCCTGCACTCGGGCATGCGGCCGGTCACCAATGACACGGCCGGATGGTTCCCCGACCACCGGGCCGTCCGGTTCATCCCGCAGGCGCTCATGGGCCCCTCGGGGACCGCTCACAACGTCAACGTCGAGACCAACCGCTTCGTATGCCGGCAGGGCGGAAACACCCATGTCGTGAAGTTCGTGGACGTGTACGCCACCAACGTGCAGCGGCGGATGGTCGGACGCTACGCCTACATGGTCGTCGACGGGTCCGGCCTGATCGACGCCAATGGCAGCCACGAACTGGATCCGGACGTCGGCCGGGCCCTCCCGCGCATGCTCGGCACGAACGCCTGCGAACTCGCGTTCAGCAGCCTGCTCCTGAAGGAGATGCGCCCGGGGCGGGAGACCAACCTTCACAACGCCCGCGTCGGCACCGACAGCATCCGCCACCAGCGCTTCGG
>CAYODK010000368.1:0-3595 GCA_964402695.1 uncultured Verrucomicrobiota bacterium | reverse complement strand
TGTTCAACCTGCTGCGCGGACGTAGCAATGCAGGCAAGTCCACGCAGCCCGATTGCTACATCCATCTTGTCGACCGTGTCACGCATGAGCTCTTCAGGCAGCACCGCGTCTTCCAGGAGGCGGTAACCTCCGTCGGCGTGCATGTCTTCAACGTCTTTGATTCGGCCGCGCGTCTGCTGTGGCGGGAGTGTCTTATGCCCCGGGGGCCTCTGGCGGTGACCGACTCCCGCCGGATGCACGTGGTGATCGGCGGTCTTGGTCAGTTGGGCGAGGCGGTCCTCCTGCGGGTTGTCCGGAGCGGGCACTTCGCGAATGGCCGCAAGGTGGCCGTGACGATCGTCGACCGGGACGGGGAGGCCGTGCGGGAGCGGCTGGCGGACCGATATCCCATGCTGACGTCGGTCTGCGACCTGACCGTTCTCTCCGCAGATATCGACCGGCCGGAGACCGCGCGCCGCATCGGGGCGGCCTTGGCCGAGCCGGATCAGATCGGGACCGTCGTGCTGTGCCTCGATCGCGACTACGAGAACCTGGCCGTCGCGTTGCGATGGGTGCCTCACCTGGGCGCGGATGTGCGGAGCTACGTCCGGTTGTCGGCCGCCGCGGGCCTGGCCGAGATGCTCGAGGCCGAGCGTTCCCAGGCGGCCCTTGCGCGCCAGGTCGATGGTTTCGGGCTCGTGCAGCGCTGTTGTGCGCTCCAGTCGGTTCTCGAGGAGGAGATCTCCTCGTTCGCGCGCTCCTTCCATGCGGCGTATGTGCGGGAACGCTTGAAGGCAGGCGCGTCGCCGTCCGACGACGCCATGGTGCCGTGGGACGAGCTGGGCGAGGCGTACCGGGAATCCAGCTGCGAGCAGGCCGAGCACATGGAGGTCAAGCTGGGCACCTACGGCTTCACGTCCGATCCCAAGGCGCCGAGACTGCCCGATTCATTCGACGAGTCGCAGGTGGAGATCCTCGGGCGGATGGAGCATGCGCGCTGGTGTGCGGAGCGATGGCTCGCGGGATGGACCTACGGTCCCGTGAAGGATCGCGATCGACGGATCAGCCCCCACCTGGTGCCGTGGGAGCAGGTGAGCGACTCCATCCGGGCGATTGACTTCGACTCCGTGCGGGAGATTCCTACGATCCTCAAGAACCGTCGAACGAAGGATGGGACGCATGAACGATGAAGTTGGGAACGACGATGTGCCGGGTCTCTGCGCATCGATGGTGTTGTACGCCCTGATCTGCCGTCGGGGTCCCCGGGGCCCCGAGTTCATGCTCCAGGTCAGGAACGGTTCCCCGACATTCCCGCCGACGCGATTCAGGCCTCGGGAGGACCTCTTCGAGGCGCTGGTCCGGCCGATGGAGGAGGACCTTGGGCTCGGGCCGGAGACGTACTTCGTCGAGAAGGAACTCGATATGATCCCCAGCGCCGGCGAATCGGGGCGCTACCCGGGATTGCAGAAGGAGTGGAGTCTCTATCCCGTGTGGATCTCCCTGAGCGAGGGCGCCTGGCGCCGGGTGGCACAGGAGCGCGACCTCCTGTGGATGACGCTGGAGGAGATCGAGCACGACGTTTCGGAACCCAACATCCTTGCCATCGTCGGGATCCTGAAGGGCCTGCGCGGAGATGCCGATGCCATGGCTTCCGCGCCGCCGTCCATGGACGCCCTGGCCGAAGTGTGGGCCGCGGACCATGCCGGGGGGGTGCGCCCGATCCACGGGGAGAAGATCTCGGAGATTCTCGCCGCGGGGGAGGAGGCCATGATCCTCCGCATGCCGGAACCAAGCCGGGGCTACCAGCGGCAGGGGTTGGGACTGGTGTGGGGCTTCTTCACGGTGCGCGAGCGCCAGGAGATTCACGTTCATCGCCTCCCCGACGTGGAGGTTCTTGGCGTGTTGCGGGGACGGCTGCAGATCTGGCACAAGCCGATGAACCAGCGGGGAGTCCGGACGTGGCAGTGCAACACGGTGGAGGCCGGGGATTGGATTGAGGTCGAACCCTTGAATTGCCACTTCCTCTGCTGGGTTGGCGACGAGGGGCTGGGCGTGACCTTTCGAACGGCCATCTCCGGCGACGGGGTCTCGGCGGCGGGCAAGGCCAGGGGGGCGGGGACCCGTTGTGCGGCATGTGCACGGCGCGGGGAGTGCCAACTGCCCCGGCCTTTGGGCATCCTGGTTGAGGAACTCGGGAAGCCCCATGCTCTTCGGGATGCGGCCCGGATCGCCCGCACGGCCCATGCCGGCCCGATGATGCTCTAGGCGAACAGGATGCCATTCGGTTGCGCGGGAAGACGCCGAACCCGATAGGCGTGGCGGTACGCGCGTCGAATGCTCCGTCGCTTGCTCGCGCGAGGACGATGAGCGAGGGAGACGAGTTGACCCTGCGCGGCCGGAGGATCATCATCCGCTGCAATCAAGGTGTCGTCGTGGCTCCGATGGGGTTCAAACGGGTCAAGGTGCGGAGGGGATCGGCCTTCTGAATGTCATCATTCAGGAGATCCCATGAGCCATACGCAGCGTTACTATCCGGGCTACCGGATCCGTCGGCGTGGTTGGTACTACGTCGTTGAACGACTCAACGAGGAGGAACTCCGGCGCCTTGGTTGCAGCACGGCCCGATGGCCCGCTCTCTACGGCCTCCCGCAGCGCGACAAGAAGCCCGGCCACAAGCCTCCGCACCTCTTCAAGCAGCTCCGCAGCGGCCGGGAGCGCGCCCGCGCCGAACGCGCGCTCCGGCAGGGCGCGGAGTCGATCCCCGTGTTCCGCCGGTCGGACCAATACGAGTGGTGGTAGGGCAACGGACGCTTGCGACGACGGCTTAATCGTGGTGTAGTGGGAACAGCACAGAGCCATGAACGCCCACCTTCCAAGTGTGGTTCAAGGGCTGTTGCTCGTGTGGAGCATGGCCTATGCGGCTCGCGTAGGCTGGGCCGGGCCGCGCTTCGAGCGCTCGCTCTCCGGCGACTCCCGCATTGAGATCGCATGGCGCGTGGGCGTACTGGGTGCGCTGGGACTCATGATCCAGTATCCGCCCCATGTGCCAAGCTGGTCCTGGCCGACCCTCGTCTGCGCGTTCGCGGCAGCCGTCCTGACGGCGGCGTATCGCATCACCTACGCATGGACTCGCGAACTGCCTGCCACGGGTCGCCTGCTCATGGATGTGTCTCTCCGGCAGCCGGAGGCACGTCGGATGATCCGCTGTGCGATATGGGCCGCGCTGGCGTCGGCGCTGGCGTCGGCGAGTTCCCACCGTCACGCGCCGGTCGCGGCCTCGCTGGCGGCGGGCTCGATGCTCCTGTGGCTTCCGCACGCCTTTGCTGTCCTGTTTCTCGCGTGGCGCACGTGGCGCTTCGGCCGAACACCGTGGGACGATACCAACTCGGAATTTGAGATATTCCTCAGCTACCGCAGGCTCGACGCCAATGTCGTGCGACGGGTCGCGGAGGAACTGACGCTTCGCGGAGTCCGGGTGTGGTTCGACGAGTACCTGGTGCGCGTGCGGGACCGCCGGTTCCTTGACGAGAAGCTCCGGCAGGGCGTGGATCGATCCCGAGCGATGGCGGTGTTCGCCAACGACGCCTATGCGGATTCGCCCTGGTGCTGCCAGCGC
>CAYODK010000367.1:0-3615 GCA_964402695.1 uncultured Verrucomicrobiota bacterium | reverse complement strand
GGGGGCGGAGGGGGGGGAGGTCCCAGCGTCATCGGGCCCAATCTGAACGGCGCCTGGGACGGCGACTTCTACATCACGGACGGCTCCGTCGACTACACCATCACGGCGCAGATCAGCCATTCGGGGTCCAATATCACGATCCGAACCTCCCGAAGCGCTGGAACCGGCGTTCTGCTGACCGGTTGGATCAACACGGAGGGCCACATGCAACTCACCGATGGCTTCGACGGGGAGACGTGGACGACGATCGAGGGCCCCGCGACGACCAACCATGTGTTGATCGAGGACTTCACGGAAACGCCACCGCCCGGGCACGGGTGGGAAACCGACCGCTACGCCATCGAGTTGGTCCGCTGACCGGGACGCGGGCGGCGAATGGACTTGGCGGCACTCTGGCGAACGGCACGGACGGGGATCGTCCGGTCGCTCCGCGGTTCTTCCGGATGGTCCGCCTTGTCCGCCGGCCTGATGCTGGCGGCGATCGCCTGGGATGCATGGGGCCCCGTGTGGAGGGCGTGGCCCCTGCTGGTTCCGCCTGCTGTCGCCCTTTTCCTCGCCTGGCGTGACGGCCGAACCGGCGGGTCGGCGAGCATCCGGTTCCTTCGCGGCCCGGCCGGATGGCTGGTGCTCGGGATGGTCGCGATGCTCGCCACGTCGGCGGCCGGGAACATCTGGTTCGGGATCAACGGATGGAATCCGCATGGTCTCAGCTTCCGCTCCGGCCTGGTCCGGATGGCCTGCCTCGCCGCGGGCCTGGTCGTCGTGTTCCGCTTCCTGCCGCGGGCGTTCCCCTGGGTGATCGCCGCCGCGCTCGCCGCCTCCGTCGTCGGGTCGTTCCACCAACTGCTCAAGGTCACCGGAGGACTGCCGGTCTACCAGTTCGACCATCCCGCGTTCATGCACAGACTCTGGGGTCTTTCGCAGGCCCTTCCGTCGCTGACCTACTACGATCCGACCTGGAATGCCGGACGGGTGAGCCCCTATTCCATCGCCTCCGGTCTTCCGCCGATCGCATGGCTCCTTGGCCCGGTCTGGCGCGCCGGGATGGGCATCGAGACCTATACGGCCACGCTCGGGGCGATCCACATCGTGATGGTTCCCGCGATCTGCGCCTGGGCGGCCCGGCTGTGCGGAATGCGTCGAGGCGGGATGCTGGCCGCCGCTCTTCTGGCCCTCGGCGCCAGCCAGCTCCAGTTCCTGTGGGCCATCCATTTCGGCACCATGGGCGCGGCGTTCTGCTCCCCCTTTCTCGCCGTGGTCGCGGCCTCTCTCTACGCGATTCTCTGGCGAGACGACACGCGGCCGGCGGTGGTCCTCTCGCTCATCGCCTCCGCGGCCATCTACCTGAGCTGGCCGGGCTCGTGGATCATGGGGCTGTGCGTCCTGCCCGCCGTCGCCGTGTCCCTGCCGCGCCTGCAGATGCGCAAGCTCGCATGGCTCGCGGCGGCCGGCGCGGTGATCGCGATGCTGATCCTTCCCCTCGTCCTCGCGACGTTCCAGCATGCCGATCCGACGGGATTCGCGGCGATGGAGAAGCATCGGTTCGACGCATCGAAGGACCTGGTCGCGGGCTGGAACAAGCTCCGCACCGCCCTCCGGTCCACGCATCCGCTGATCGTGTTCCTCGGCGGCGCGGGCATGGTCCTGCTGCCCGCGCGCGGGGCGCGGCGCTTCTTCCCCGCCCTGTGCCTCCTGCTCGCGCTCCTCTCCGGCTGGGGCCAGTACTGGAAACCGCAGTTCCAGCTCAACCGTGCCATCATCCCGATGTCGTTCGTCCTTGTTCTCCCGTGCGCGATGTGGGTGGACCGGCTGGCCCGGCGCCGGAGGCCGGTCCTGCCCCGCGCCATCGCCGCGGCCGTACTGGTGGTCGGGGGCTACAGCGTCACCCGCAGCTACGCGAACCTGGGACCGGCCCCCTACCGCGGAATGGGCCCCGAGACGCTGCAGTTGACCGCGTGGATCCGGGAGAACACGACGCCGGGATCGCGGGTCCTCTTCGCCGGACCGACGGTGCACGGGTATGGGTACGCGCAGGCCTCGCTCCTCCCTGTGCTCGCGGAGCGCGAGATGATCGCCTGCGACTACTACAATTTCTCGCCGCGCCGGGTGGAATACGAGATGCCTCCCAAGGCGTTCCGGGGATCGCCGGAGCGCGTCCGCGCCTACCTCGATCTCCACGGCGTCGGACACGTGATCACCTACCATCCGCATTGGATCCGGTTCTTCAGCCGGACGACCAACGACTACGCGAAGGTCCTCACGTTCGGACCGAAGACGAACAAGTGCATCTTCCGCGTCCTCAACCCGGCGCCCCCGCTCGCCGCCGGCGCGGGCCGCGTCACGGCGGGCGTCGACCGGATCGACGTGGTGCCGGAGGGCACCCCGGACGAGATCATCCTCCGCTACAAGTGGGCCGACGGGCTGAGGGCCGATCCGCCCGCCGAGATCCGCCCCGTCGACATGGGCGACACCATCCGCTTCATCGGGCTGAAACCCCACGGCGCCGCGTCGTGCACGATCCGCTACGGGGGCGGCTGACATGGACGCCCCTCCGTCGCTCTTCCGTCGCCACGCCACAGGGATCACCTTGGGCATCATCCTTGCGGCCGCCTTCGCACTGCGCTTCGCGCTGTCGATCCTCAACTACGTCTCCAACTTCGATTCCGCGACGCCGGGCCTGATGGCGCTGCACATCCTGCGGGGCGAGGATTTCCCCCTCTTCTACTATGGACAGCACTACATGGGCGCCCTCGAGGCCTATGTCGCCGCCGGCTTCTTCGCCCTGTTCGGCGTCTCGGACGTCTCGCTCTCCATGTCCGCCATCCTGTTCTCGCTCGGCTGGTCCGCCGGCACCTACGCCATTTTCGCGGAGATCGGCGGCCGCCGCGCCGGGCTGATCGCCGCCGCGACCACGATCGCGCCGCCGTGGACCGCGCTCTGGTACAGCGTCCTGACCTACGGGGGCTACCCGGCGACCTTCTGCCTCGGCACATGGGTTCTCTGGCTCTGTCTCCGGATCCAGCGCCTCGGCGTGGGCGGCCGCGCGGGATTCGTCCGCATCGCGATGCTGGGCCTCCTCGCGGGGCTCGCGCTCTGGACCAACTACATGTCGGCCAGCTTCCTCCTGACCGGCCTCCTGGTGCTTGCCGCCGCCATGGTTCGCGGCCCGCTGCGCCCGTGGAAGTTCCTGCGCCTCGCGTGGGGGCTCCCCTTCTTCCTGGCCGGTGTCTGGCCGGTGCTGCTCACGCTCTCGCGGCACGGCGCCGGGCAGACCGAGACGTTCAACCTCGCGGCCTCCTACATCCGCCGCGTCGTCGCGGTGACGTTCTTCAGGAGGAAATGGGGCTTCGGAGAGCTGCTCTTCTCGCCGGAGCGACACGCGACCCTGGCCTATGCGGCGTATGCCGTCGTGTTCGGCGGTCTCGTTGCACTCGCCGCATGGACCGTGATCCGCATGATCCGCCGCCGCGAGAATCCGCGATTGTGGGCCGTCCCGCTGCTCTACGTGACGCTCTTCTTCGCCCTCTACCTTCCCCACTCGATGGCCTGGGTCGGCGCCCCGCGCTACCTGATGCCCGTGTGGGCGATCGCCTTCGCCGCCGCCGCGCAGACCGG
>CAYODK010000366.1:0-3638 GCA_964402695.1 uncultured Verrucomicrobiota bacterium | reverse complement strand
GTGCTGTGGATCGACGAGATCGAGAAGGGCTTCGCCGGCAGCAAGAGTTCGGGCGTCACGGACGGCGGGACGTCCAGCCGGGTCTTCGGCAGCTTCGTGTCCTGGATGCAGGAAAAGAAGGCGCCGGTGTTCGTCGTGGCGACGGCCAACGATGTCAGCCAGTTGCCGCCAGAGTTCCTTCGCAAAGGCCGGTTCGACGAGGCGTTCTTCGTGGACCTGCCCAACCCGGACGAGCGGGAAGCCATCTGGGCGATTCAGATTGCGCGGCATGGCCGGAAGGCGGCAGCGTTCGATCTCAAGGCGCTGGCCAAGGGGTCGGACGGTATGACCGGTGCCGAGATCGAGCAGGCGTTCATCGACGCGATGTACGCCGGTTTCGCCGACAGCAAGGAGCCGGGGCTGCTGACGATCGGCCGGGTGCTGGCCGAGACCGTTCCGTTGTCGCGGTTGATGGCGGAACAGATCGACGGCCTCCGGCGCTGGGCGCAGGGCCGGGCACGGTTCGCAACGTCGCAGGCAGAAGCCAAGACCGGGAGGAAGATCGCGGCGTAGACACCACGGTTTGGATCAACAAGAGCGCAGCGAACAAGAATCCACACGAAAGGAACGTGAACATGACGAACATCAAGAGGCTGACGGAGGTCGCCCTCGCGGCGTGCCTGATCGGGATAGCCTTCGGATGCCGGACTGCCGACCGCAAGCCCGCATCGAACGACACCGGGGCCGGAGATGCGATGGGCGGTGTGCGGCCGGACGCCTTCCAGAAATCGGGCATGCCCGGCGAGCCGTTCGCGGGCACCCCGGTGCGCGGGCAGTTCCCGCCCGTGTACTTCGCGTACGACAGCTCCACCATCGCGGACGCCGAGCGAGCGACCATCGAGCGCGTGGCCACGCACATGCGTGCGCACCCCGGGTACCAGTTGGGCGTCGAGGGCCACTGCGATGAGCGGGGCAGCGCGGAGTACAACCTGGCGCTCGGGGAACGCCGTGCACTGGCCCTCCGGGCCTATCTCATCGGCCTGGGCGTCGCCGCGGAGCGGATCCAGAGCCTCAGCTACGGAGAGGAGCAGCCCGCGCAGGCAGGCCATAGCGAAGATGACTGGCGCCTGAATCGGCGTGCCGAGTTCCTGGTCTTTGGACCGGCGGGCGGTTCACCACGCTGATGAACTGAGCGCGGTCGCGCAAAAAGAAGGAAGGCGGCCCCCAGGGATCGCCTTTCTTTTTTAGCTTGTGGCGCACGAGGGCCGGAGATTTTGGAACGCGTTCCAAAATGTCGAGGTCGATCCCCGTGTTCCGCGTAGGATCCCTACCGACCCTGCACCGACCGGAAGCCAAGATCCCAACGAGCCCGGGTCGGTGGGAAGGTCGTGCTGATGAGGCGATAACCCATCCCCCGCGTTTACTCGGCGCTCGGAGGTGTTGCCTTCTCCTGTTCGGCGACTTGCAGGGCGGTGATCTTCCGTACGAGCAGACGCATTCCCTCGCGTCGCGAATGGCGTCTCTTCCAGCCGTGCAGTTGCAGAAGGCCTTCGAATTCCTGGTCGAACGCCACGATCTTCGACACCAGTGTCGGGGCGTGACGCGTGAACACCGTCTGGAAGTAGCCGACACCGCGCCGGGCACGAACCGATTCAGCGGCGAACCAGTTACCGACAATCGTCACGCTCTCGTCGTGAACCATCGATGCATTCCAAGCCACTTCGCAGTTCGCGTCCGACATCGACTTCAGGAAGTCCAGCAGGGTCCGCAGCCTCACCACGACCGCGGAGAGGGCAAGATCCGGAAAGACAAGATCTGGATTGATGATCAGCCGGCATCCGGCTCCGCGCGCATGCTGCTCGAGGGCGATCCGCTCGGCCCGCTGCAGACGGATGTGATCGGGAGCGCGGACATGAGGAGCATATCGTTGCGCCCAGATGGGATGACTCGGCACCTCTCTTGGAATGTGCAGCGAACTCAAGCCTCCCTTCTGCCGGAGGAAGCCCAACCCGCCTTGATTCGTCACATCGTCGCTGAACGATGCCAGCCAGCTTGCACGTTCGTCGGGGTAGTTCGCACACTGGTAGAACGCGAAGCCAGGACCGCTCTTTTCCCGAACCAGACCCTTGAAGTGCTCCAAAGTAAGCACGTTGCGAAGCGAGGAGACTCCCCCTCTTTCGATTTTCATCGCCTGAAGCCGCTCGATCATCTCTCCGGGGAGCTTCCCCACAGCAAGGGGGAGTATCGGGATGTTCAATGCACTCGCGTAGCCAATTTCCTGATGTACCCATTTGCGTTCATCGGCGATCGGCGTCAAGACGGGCATGAAGACGTGAGCGTGCGCGATGAACCGCTTGATCTCATCGTCAAACACCGCGCCGAGTCGGAAGTCCCGATCATACACCGGCTCAACGCCGACTTCGTTCTTCAAGAACCTGGCCAACTGCCCCACGAACCCGGCATCATCGCGGGAGTAGCTGATGAAGACACGAAGTGCGCTTTCGTCTTTCCCACGACTCATCTTGCTTGCTCCGGTAGCAGTGCGATGGTCTCGTGTGGCTAAGTTCTTGTTCATGTGCCGTCCCTTCTTCTCTTCGCCGCTGTCCGCGCAGCCAACTCATCGTGCTCGCGCTTGAACGCGGCCGCCCCTTCCGGTCTTCCGGCGCCCTCCAAATGCACGGCGAGCGCGGCCAGGTGGGCCAAGGTCTCCTCGTGGTCGGGGCCTTTCTCGCGACGGGAGAATTCGAGGCCGCGGCGGAGAACGTCTGCGTAGTCCTCCGCGGCGGAGAAGAACGGGTTGAACTGAAGCGGGTGCTGGCATTGCGGGCACGCAGTGAGCAACCGCCGATCAGCGAAGGCTGAGGCGAGGAATTCGAGACACGTCAGCCTTCCCTTCTGGCTTTCTTCTTGAATGGCCGCGAGAACGGCGGGCGGCGGAATAGACTCCCGGCCGCATACGGGACAGCGCGCCTGCTGGGGATTGGTGGCGGTGAGTATGGCGGGGCCGGACGGTACCCCGTGCAATTCGAGGAATAACACCTCACCGGAGTCTGTGCCGGCGCACATGGCATTATCGGCGCCGGTGAGCGCCACCGAACGGAAAGGCGCTGAGCCAGCATACACGCCCATACACTGCCCGCTGGCCAGGTCCCAGACACGTAGGGTTTCATCATCACTTCCCGAGACGGCGCGTCGACCGTCAAGCATCGCGCTCACGCTCTGGATCAAGTCTCCATGACCTTCGAGCGTGCGCAGGCAGGTCCCGCTCTCCAGATCCCACACGCGCACGGTGTTGTCATAGCTCCCCGAAACCGCTCGCCGCCCGTCGGGTGTTACGCTCACACACTCGACGTCATCGCTGTGGCCTTCGAGTGTGCGCAGGCAGGTCCCAGTCACCAAGTCCCACACCCGCAGCGTCGCGTCCCGACTTCCCGAGACCGCGTGACTACCGTCCGGACTCACACCCACGCTCATGACCTCCCGGTTGTGACCTTCGAGTGTGCGCAGGCAGGCCCCGCTCTCCAGATCCCACACGCGCGCGGTGTTGTCATAACTCCCCGAAACCGCTCGCCGACCATCGGACGTTATACTCACACAATGGACATCTTTGCTGTGACCTTCGAGTGTGCAGAGGCAGTCCCCTCTCTCCAGGTCCCACA
>CAYODK010000365.1:0-3646 GCA_964402695.1 uncultured Verrucomicrobiota bacterium | reverse complement strand
TAGGGGAGTTCCTCTAATTGGGGAAGGAGGATATAACCTACCCCTCCCGCTAAAGCGTATACCTGCAATACACGCCCTGTTGCGTTCGGCACCGCGCCGAAATACGTCGAAACACTATAACTCGTAGTGGTAACGGCCTTATCTCCATTACCATCACTCAAACTAGTAGCAACCTTTGCAGTACCCGTTTTCCGGATCACACACAACGTACTATGCGGGTTAGTATTACCTACTGTGCCGCTAAATTGCACAGTTGCCTGGACGCTCCCCGCCGAGTTATCCAACTTATAAACCTTATACCCCGGATTAATCCCCGCCAGCCCTGCCTTCACTATCTCCGTCTGGTCGGTTACTATTGACAGGATTGCGGCAGTGTCACCGCTGAGTGTCAGGCCGGTGATGTTCTGGACGAAGGAGGAGCCGTTGTGGAAGGACTTCTCACCCACTCCCCACTGCACCCGTTTAACCTTGTCGCCAGCATCAAGGGTAACGGTTGCCGCTGTAGCCACAAACTGAGTGCCTACTACGTTATCAGCCGCACCATCAGCAACGAAGTTTGCATCCGTTCGTGCGGTAATCTGGTATTTCTGCCCGATGGTGAGAGAGCCGCTTGAGAGTTCCGAGCCGAGGGTATCAGCCGGGATAATCCCGTAAGCCGTGACCTTATTCGTGCTCGCCGGTTCGCTTACGTACCCAAGAAGCAAACGACCGCCGATTGTCCAAACGGCAGTACCGTCCGTGACAGTCTGACTCCCCGCTTTCCCCTGTGGGAAGGTAGGAGCGGAGGACGCTGAAGTCCCTGCCGTGGTGCAGTTGTACCACCAGCCTGAAACCTGTATCCGCTGACCGAGGGCATACGCTGTGCTATTCGCTCTCTCCGGGTAGGATTGAGGGAGTGCCGCACCTGTAGCGTCCGTGTTGTAACAGGTGTTACCTGATACCCTGCTCCCCTCTACTGCCGGGTAGCCGCTGGCTACGCTCTGAATTACTCCCTGATAGTCGGTGAAATACTGAGCACTTGACCTACTGAAAGTTGCAGCCGTGCCGGGATACGCTCTCGGTGGGGTGAGGATATTGGAGGTGGAGGTGAGGGGCGTGTAGAAGGCGAGGCGGGAGTTGTTGCCGCCGCTCCAGTCCAGATTGAACGCGCTGAAATCCTTATACCCGCCAGCATGGGCCAGCGGCGCGAGGAGGAGGATGGAGAGGAGGGGGATAAGAAGGCGTTTCATGGGAGGCTCCCTATTTCGTCAGCCCCTCGGAAACAAGGAGCTGTAATTCTCGATGTTGAAGAAGTGGATCGATGACGGCCTTGATGTCGTAGTATTTGCCCTCATACGACACCCTCATTGCCGCTTTTACTCCGGTCATGTACCGCATGATGATTTTGCCGGTAATCTCACTCTGTACCGCTTGTGCTGCAATCAATTCTCGACCGTTAAGCGGCCGAATGTCTGCCCATGCCTGGACGAACGTTGTCCATGTGACTGTTTCCGCACCGTATGCGTCGCGGGTGACGGTTTTCTGCTCGATGGTGACGTAATGACGGAGGGCGCCGGGTCTCATGTTCACACCCACAGCCGCGCATTGGAAAGTAGCGCATCAACGGTTTTGTTCTGGACATACCCGGCATTACTCACAGCCTGAGATTCCCTGTTCTCGTACAGGTCAGCGCACACCATCAGCAGCGCCGCTTTGATTTTGAACGGCACCGCGTTTGCCGATGCCCATCCGCAGACGATCCGGATTTTTATCGGATTCGACGGGTACAGCGTCCCGCTCGGCCATGAACAGCCATACGGCAGGACGATTGCCCCATTCTGGTCGCCATTCGTCTCGACCAGATAGTCCGTGGTGGCCGTCAGGGTGGCTTCAGCGCCATCCGTGTCCTTCCATGATACGGAGGTAACGGATTGCAGATTGCCGAACGGCAGGGTTATGCGGTCCCCTCCCGGCCATGCGTCGAGATAGCAATCCCATGTCTGCGTGATTAGCGCCCGACCCGTTACGTCTTCAACCTGTTCACGCGCCGCGGTAATGATGGACGTGAGGAGTGTGTCTTCAATCGTCACCGCCGTATTACGGATAATGGATACGCCGAACTCGCAGGCGGCCAGCAAAACCTTGCAGGCGACGCGGATATACCGTTTCGTTCCAGAGTAAGCCATCTCGTAGGTGGCGTTGTCGTTGGCGGTCGTGACCTGCGTGAATGCCCCGCCGGTCCAGTCGGTGAAGGTGATATTGTCGTCCGACTCCTGAATTTTGACGTCCACCGTCCCGGTCGCCCCGTTCACCCCTGACTCAAACAGCACCAGCGCCGAGTAGCCGAGCACGTCAACGGCGGTGCCGATGAGCGCGTAACCCTCCGTGGTCGCATGGCTGCCGGGCGCGACGGATTGCGTCGAATCCACATTGGATGCGAACGACCCGGAGTCGAGGCGCAGGTGTAGCTTCAACTCGCTCAACGAGACGGGCTCGGTGGCCGGGGCTGCGTACAGGACGGATTTCATTGCCGCTCCAGTTCCCCTGATGTGCAGCCGGAATAATTGAGGAAGGGCGATTCTGGATTAACCACCCTAGTCGTCCACTGGCCGCCGAGAATGGTTTTCTGCGCTCCCGCCTTGGTTGAGGTGGACATCGTGCGGAACTTGCAATCGCCCGGAGCGTAGGCGGACCAAGCTACGTCGTTGCTCATATCGACGGTCTGCGATGCAACAGAGAGCGTCGTATCCTTAGATCCGTCAGGGGCGAATCCGTTGATTTTGGTTTTCATGCCGTCCTTCGCCAGTTCCGATTTCCCGGCCCAGGATGCGAACGAGAGGCAAAGGACGGCGACTATTACGGCGAGTACGATTGATTTCATAGGTGCTCCGTGGGGCCGTCGTGTTGACCGGCCCCGGTCAGATTAGACAGCAGAGGCCACATACGCGCCGGGGGTGATCGGAACGTAGGTTAGCGTGGCCTTACTGGTGCCGCTGGTTTGCGCTGCGGCTGCGCTGGTGACCCCAATGGTCCCTACGCCGTTATAACATCCAACTTCGATGTATGCGGCAGCCTGGAGAGATACGGCCGCATTGGCGTCAATGGCGGCCGCCGTGTTCAGAGCGGTCCCGACCAGCCGCACGCGACGGCCCACGCCGAGTTGCGCAACCGTCGTACATGCCGCCGACAGGTCAATGGCTGAAAGCGCCGGGCTGGACGGGTCATAGGTAAATTTCAAGGTGGTCGCGTTGTTCGACCAGGCGGTGATTGCCTCGATGTCGAGGGTTAGAATCCGGATGCGCCCGTAGACATTGAAAAGTGCCACGTCAGCGTTCCCCGGCATGGCCGTGGTGTTGTCCATGGTAGGGGTCGCCACAACCATGCCCCGGTTGAGATCCCCTACCCTTTCGCGGGTTGACGGTGGATAGTTCATTTATGCCCCCTTTATGGCGGGTTTCGCCGCCGCCGTTTTACTGGCAGTGGTTACCTGTTGAATTCTCTGGTCGAGTTCTTCTATTTTTCCGACCAGCTCTTTCTTGAGCCCGGCTATTTCCTCAACAGCAATCTGCCGGGCAATCTCCTTGACCTGTTCAATTTCGGCTCTGAGCATGTGGACCCCTTACGCCAGCGCCGTCACTGAACAGTTGCCGGTGAATCGCGGTTGAAG
>CAYODK010000364.1:2613-3648 GCA_964402695.1 uncultured Verrucomicrobiota bacterium | reverse complement strand
AGTCCTCCACGTCATCGCGCCCGATCACCCGCACGAGCCTGACGCCCGCACCGTCCGTCTGGTTCGACCCGGTCACGATTCGGCGGATCGCTCTGGTCGTGCTCATCGCATGCCTCGCTCTGGTTGGGCGGCCGGCATCTCAATGTACATTATGCGGGCTGTGTCGCTACCGACTGCCCGCAGGCCCACTGGCTGAAGCCCACTTCTTGCGATCGGGGTCCAGAACCAGCTGGCGCGTTCCCCGCGTCGGGCCGGCGTTGGAATCGTCCGGGCCATATAGCGGGAACTCCCAGTACACCGTGCCGTCGACGACCTCGAACCTGTCGTGCCCCATGTGGCCATCCAAGAGTTTCGGGTCGGCCTCCGGTAGCTTGATCTCCTGAAGCGCCCTTCCCGCAAACGCCATCAACTCGATCCGGCCATGCGCGCCGGATCCTGCCGATGTCGTCCAGATCCAGACCCGCAAGTCCTTCGCGCCCGCGGGTTCGACCCAGACCTTTGAGACCTCGCCGTCGCGCTCCCGGATCGTCCCGGTGATGAGTTTTATGCCGTCCGCCGAGTAGACGATAACGGAGTAGCTTCCGATGGACGCCATCTCGCCCGGCCCGGTCGGCACGACACGGACAACGTGGTGCTGCGTCTTGAACTCCAGCCTCAGCGCTTCCGCCGGTTGGGCGGCAACCGCGCACTTTCCGGCGCCGAGGAGCAGCAGGCCGCCCAATAGCCAAACGCGACCGCGGGGAACCGGTTTCATGGGCTGCTCCTCTTCGATTGTTGCGCCATCCGCTGTATCTCCTCAACCACGTCCTTCTTCAGCGACTCCGGCCCGAGCACCGTCACCGCGCTGCCCCAGCTTAGGACCCAGCGCAGGACCTCGAAGAGCCCGGTCGCCTTGAAGGTCATCTCGATCTCACCGGTCTTCCGCTTGCGTAGACGCTGGGATGGGTGCCACTCCCGCTCCACCACCCATGGCGCGACCTCGGCGGTGAACAGTAGTCGAACCCCGGTCGGCCGCTCGCCGGAGGCAAAGCGGGC
>CAYODK010000364.1:0-2603 GCA_964402695.1 uncultured Verrucomicrobiota bacterium | reverse complement strand
GCCAGATACGTCTTCGGATCGAAGTCGTCCGGCACGACGAAGCCCCGTTCTGTCACGCCGGCCTTTGAGATCCGGGGGATGGCGAATTGCGTCACCATCCCCTTCTTGTGGCACCAGGCAAGTACGTACCACTCACCCGATAGGTTCGCGATGTGGTACGGGTCAATCATCCGCTCGCCCGGCGCGGCCGCATCCATGGCCTTGTATGTGATCTTCACTGATAGCTGGTGCAGCAGCCCCCTCATGACCTCCGTCCAGATGGCCGGGTCGACCGGCTTCGCGGGTGGCCCGTGGAACGTGAACCGCCCGGCCAGCCACTCGGGGCGGATGCTGATCCGCTCGGGCAGGAGATCGGCCAGCTTGCCCACGATCCGCTCCAGGTCGCCGGCCACAGGCATGCCTGCGTACTGCTCCAGGGCCCGGGCTGCCAGAAGCGCGGCGACCAGCTCGCCTTCGCCCAGGCTTACCGACGGCAGGAACCAGTGATCGTCCGTGTAGAAGTAGCCCTTCTTCTCCCGGTCGAACTCGATCGGCGCCCCCAGCACGTCCCGCAGGTAGTCTATATCCCGCTGGATCGTCTTCTGGGACGTCTCCCACTCGGCGGAGAACGTGATGCAGTTGGGGTATTTGCCGGCCTTGATGCGGCGGTCCAGCTCCACCAGCCGGCTGAACTGCGGTCGGGTGCGCTTCATTCCGTTCATGCCTCCCATATACCAAGGCCACACGGACAAAGGATGACCGCCAGAGAAATGCAGTCAAGGGAGATGACGGACATCATTTGTCCGTGCTTGTGCAGTATTCCTCGTGGCAAACAGCACCAGAGAGGACCCAATGCGCCAGAACGGCCAGTTTGATACGCTCGATGTGAACACCCGACGCCGCGGCCTGACCTCAATCGAGGCCATCCATTTTCTGAAGCGAATGCGGCCGGACATCCCGGCTTGGATCTGTTGGGATCCGTCGCATGTCGGCATTGCCGCGATGATCAACGATTCCGCCCGGGGTGAGGGTACGATCGGGCCGTGGGCGTGGCGTCAGGTTTCCTGCGATTACCCGGTGCTTCTGCATTACCAGGGGCCCGATACGGACCGGTACGTGGCGTGGAGATGGACGGGGTTGATCGAGGTTACCGGACCTGAGGGGGCGCGGTTCCTTCTCTTCTCGTACCTGGATAGCGCGGGCATGGTCGCGGCGCGCTTCATGGCGTCGACCCAGGACAGCGCGGTGCTCAACCGGTTCCTCGTCGACGTGCGAAAGAGCTTCGAGCCCGATGATGACATCGTGATCGACGTGACCGATGGGGACGACATCCACCTGACGCGTGTGTCGGCCGATTGGCTGATGCTGCCGCCCCGCATGCAGGAGGACATCGATGCGCAGGTCTTTTCGTTCTTCGAGAAGCGGGAAATGTTCGCCCAGCTCGGCATCCCGTATCGGCGCGGGCTTCTCTTTGCCGGGCCGCCGGGCTGCGGGAAGACGATGATGGTCCGGCGGCTCGTCCGGGAGTGTGTCCAGCGCTTCAATGCCAAAACGTTCAGCGTGCGAATCCACCGGGGAGTGGACGAGGATACCATCGGGCGCATGTTTCGCCGTGCGGCCAAAGCGCGCCCGAGCCTGGTGATCCTGGACGACATGGATTCCCTGACCAAGGACTCCCAGATGACCCGCGCCGGCTTCCTGGCCCAACTGGACGGGATCCGTTCCCCGGAGGGCATGCTGGTCATCGGGACCACGAACAACCCGGGCGATATCGACCCGGCCCTGACGCACCGGCCCAGCCGGTTCGACCGGGTGTGGCACTTCAGCCTGCCCGACGTCGGGATGCGGGCCGAGTACCTGCTTCACGCCATGGACGGTCTCGACGCGGATCTGCGGGACGAGCTGGTCCGGGGTAGCGAGGGGTGGAGCTATGCCTACCTGAATGAACTTCGGATTGCGACCGCCATCCTCGCCATCCGCGATGGGCGGCCTGCGGGCGATGACTCCTGCGTGCGCGACGCGTTCGACCTGCTCTCCACGCAGTTCAAATCCGGCAGGAAGGGCCATATCGAGCCCGCCATCGGCCAGTCGGTCGGTTTCGGTGCGGCGTAGAGGCAACTGGCGCGGGGGCACAACATGAAAGGCGAAGCTATGAAGGTGCTGGTGATCGTGGGGAAGGATGTGGCAAGGTCCGGCCGGGGTCCGGCCCGGGTCTCCGTGGATCGGGGAGGGGAGGTGCCGCGTGAAATCGATTGATGATGTGATGCGAGGGCCGGATCGGCATCGGTTCATTCGACCGAGCCCCAGCATCTCGAAGATCAAGTACACCTCGGGGCTCCAGTGTCCCAAGCTGCTGTGGCTCCAATTCAACGCCAAGGACGAGATCCCCGAGCCGGACGCTGCCACCCAAGCCATCTTCGACCAGGGGCACAAGGTCGGGGAGTTGGCACACTGCCTGTTCCCCGGCGGCGTCCTGATCGACTGGTCGAAGGGGATGCCCCATGGGCTAGCCCAGAGCTACATGCGACTCGGGGAGCGGAAGACATTGTTCGAGGCAGGGTACATCCACGGGAACTCCATGGCGAAAGCCGACGTGCTGGACCCCGTCGACGGCGGGATGTGGG
>CAYODK010000363.1:0-3652 GCA_964402695.1 uncultured Verrucomicrobiota bacterium | reverse complement strand
CGCGGGACGCGGTCACGTCTCCGACCACTACCCGGTCGCGGTGGATGTCGCGCCGTGACGCGCGGAGTCCGTCAGCGCACGCGGCACATCCGGCGGAAGAGCGCCGCGCGCTCCTCGACGGCGCCGGTCGAGAGTCCGCCGAGCTTCTCCAGGCTGAACGCCTCCACATTGAACGACGCGACGACGCTTCCGTAGAGCATCGACCGGGCGATCGTGGAGGTCGTGACCCGGCCGCCGGCCGCCAGGTGGCCCATGAGCCCGCCCGCGAACGAATCGCCGGCCCCCGTGGGATCGACGACCTCCTCCAGCGGGTAGGCCGGCATCAGGAGGATCCCCTCCTCCGAGAACAGCACGCTGCCGTGCTCGCCCCGCTTGACGAGGATGTACCGCGGCCCCATCCCGCGGAGGATCCGCGCGGCCCGGATCAGGTTTCGTTCGCCGGTGAAATGGTGAGCCTCGGACTCGTTGACGGTCAGCAGATCGACCTGCGCGACGAGCTTCCGGAGGTCGGCGTTGGCGATGCGGATCCACAGGTCCATCGTGTCGGCCATGACGAACTGCGGGCGGCCCGCCATCTGGTCGAGGACGTGGAGCTGCAGCGCCGGCGCGATGTTGGCGAGGAACACGAAGGGGGCGCGCCGGTAGGACGGAGGCAGGCGCGGCTGGAAGCTCTCGAAGACATTCAACTCGGTCTTCAGCGTGCGCCGGTTGTCCATGTTCCGCGCGTACACGCCGGACCACCGGAACGTCCGGCCCTCGGCCGTCTGCAACCCGCGCATGTCGATGCCCAGGCTGCGGAACAGGGCGCGCCCGGAGGCGGGAAAATCGGTTCCGACGACGCCGACCATGCCGGTCTTCACGAAGGGCGCGGCGGCGGCGCAGGCGTAGGACACCGATCCGCCGAGCACGTCCGTGCGGCTGTCGCGCGGTGTCCGCACGGTGTCGAGTCCGATGGATCCGACGACGATCAGGCGGGGGTCTCGATTCATGGGCGCTCCGTCGATCCGGCCGGCGGCGGCTAGCCGAGGATCTCCTCGATGCGTTCGCAGAGGATGTGCATCAGGAGGTGGTGGCCCTCCTGGACGCGGGGGGTGTGCGACGTGGCCGCGATGGTCAGGCACTGGTCCGCCAGGTCCGGCATCCGGCCGCCCGTGCCGCCCGTCAGGGCGAGGGTCCACACTCCGGCCGCCCTCGCCGCCTCCAGCGCCAGGCACACGTTGCGCGAGGTGCCGCTGGTGCTGAAGGCCACGAGCGCGTCGCCGGGACGGCCCAGGGCCTGCACCTGCTTGGCGAAGGCCTCGTCGAACCCGAAATCGTTGCCGACCGACGTCAGGATCGACGTGTCGGTCGTCAGGGACAGCGCGGCGTAGGGCCGCCGGTTGACGAGGAAGCGGTTGACGAGTTCCGCGGCCATGTGCTGCGCATCCGCCGCGCTTCCGCCGTTGCCGCAGATCAGGATCTTCCCCCCCGCGCGCAGGAGGCCGGCCAGGTGTTCGGCGCAGGCCTCCGCGGACGGACGGAGGGCGGTCAGGACCTCGTGTGTGACCGCGAGCGAGTCTTCCGCGATGCGGTCCCAGTTCATGCCGGCGGCGGCGCCTCATCGAAGGAGGGCGACTCGCCGGGCCGCGGGGCACGAACGACGGGATCCCGCACCGGCGGGGTCCCGACGAACTCGCGAACGGTCACGTCGATGCCGTGGATCTCGGAGATCCCGAGATCGTTCTGGATGCACGCCTTCGCGCGCTCCTGGAGGTTGCGGCTGATCTCGGCCACCGGCCGTCCGACCTGGACTCGACAGTGCAGGTCGATCGCCAGTCCGCCCGCCTTCACGGTCACCACGGAGCGCAGCGACTCCACGCCGGCGAACTCCGAGGCGAGCCGTCCGAGATAGTCCCGGATCGCGTCCAGTCGCACGCGAACCTCGCCGTCGGGATTGCGGAACGCGAGGTGTCGTTCGGTGGCGGTCCTCGTGATCAGGCTCAGGGGCCACAGGACGGCCACCCCGACCGTCAGGATGGCCAGCGGCATGGACACTTCGCCACGGCTCGTGATCCACGCTGTCAGGTCCCACGCCCCGGCCCCGCGCCAGGCCGCGTGAACCCCGTAGAGCCCGGCCGCCAGAACGAAGAGCCAGACCGCGACGCCCAAGGCCCCGCGGACCGCCTTCATTCCCCCGGCTCCTTCTCCGGCGCCGCCTTCTCGGCCTTCGGCAGCTGGATGCTCTGCACCACGACGTTGACGCTCTTGACGGGCTTGCCCGTCATCTGCTCCACCGCATGCCGGACCTCGGTCTGCACCTGCCAGGCGACCTTCGGGATGTTCATCCCGTACTCGACCACGAGGTTCAGTTCCAGCACGATGCCGTTGTCCACGATCTCGACATGAACGCCCCGATCGTTGGGCTTGCGGCCCACCATGCCGGCGATGCCGTCGACGATGGACCCGACGAGGTCCACGACCCCGGGCACCTTCACCGCCGCCAGCCGGGCGATCACGGCGATCACGCCGTTGTGGATGTGGATGAGTCCGAGTTCGGACTCCTCCTCCGGGCGGTCCTCCGAAACCGGATACGTCGGCGGGTGCGGAACGGGAGCCGCCGGGTTCTGCTTGGGATCGGCCATGACACACCTCCTACTCGGGCTTGTTGATCAGGAAACTGTCCTGCATGAAGTTCTCGAGGAACGCCGTGTTGTAGTCGCCCTTCACGAACCGGGCGTCCGCCATGAGCGCCAGTCCCACGGGCACCGTGGTCTTCACGCCCTCGATGGCGAACTCCTGCAGGGCGCGCGACATCACCGCGATCGCCTCGCCGCGGGTCCGGCCCCGGCAGATGATCTTGGCGATCATGCTGTCGTAGTGCGGCGAGATCTCGTAGCCGTTGTACACGTGGCTGTCCACGCGCACCGAACGCCCGCCCGGGAAGTTCACGAACTCGACCCGTCCCGGGGAGGGCGTGAAGTTCCGGTACGGATCCTCCGCGTTCACCCGGAACTCGATGGCGTGGCCCTGGGAGGCGACATCCCGCTGGCTGAACGAGAGCTTCTCGCCCGCCGCCACCCGGATCTGCTCGCGGACCAGGTCCACCCCCGCCACCTCCTCGGTGACCGGGTGCTCGACCTGGATGCGCGTGTTCATCTCCATGAAGTAGAACTCGTTGGCGTCCGCGTCGTAGAGGAACTCGATCGTGCCCGCGTTCCGGTAGCCGACCGCCTCGGCCGCCCGCACCGCGATCCGGTGGAGCCGCTTGCGCGTCTCGGCCGACAGGGCCGGGCTGGGCGCCTCCTCGAGCAGCTTCTGGTGGCGCCGCTGGATGCTGCAGTCGCGTTCGCCGAGGTGCACGACGGTGCCGTGGTGGTCCGCGATGACCTGCACCTCGATGTGCCGGGCGTTCTCGACGTACTTCTCGATGTACACCGACGCATTCGCGAAGGCCCGTTCGGCCTCGGAACTCGCCGTCATGAACGACTGCGCCAGGCTGATGTCGTTGCGCGCCACGCGCATCCCCTTGCCGCCGCCGCCGGCCGCCGCCTTGATGAGGACCGGGTAGCCGATCTTCCGCGCGAGTTCCAGCGCCTCCTCCTTGCTCGCCAGGATGCCCTCGCTGCCGGGCGTGACCGGGACCCCGGCCTTCTTCATGGTCTGCCGGGCCACG
>CAYODK010000362.1:0-3656 GCA_964402695.1 uncultured Verrucomicrobiota bacterium | reverse complement strand
AAGGCCGGGACGTCGATCCTCCGCATCCAGATCTTCCCCGGCGTGTCGGGCCTGCTCCTCTCCGCCCCGTCCGCGGCCGCGGGGACGACATCGGCCCTGGCGGCGGCGCCGTCGGCCTCGGGCATCGAGACCGCCGCGCCCGCCGCCACGACGGCCCAGGCCGGGCCGGCGCTGGACGAACTGGCGCTGGCGCCGCAGCACCTGCGGCTGACGGAGACGACGCTGCTCGACCAGACCGACGTGCGCAACGAACTGCGCTTCGAGCGCGAGTGGCTGCTCATGCCCAACGAGGCGCCGCTGGCGCTGCAGGGCAACGTGTTCGCGGTCGAGCAACCTCTGACCGGCCGCAGCCTGGTCTTCCTGAAGCTCGCCCCCCTGCCCCACGCGAGGCCCATCAGGGCGGCTGCGGACCTCCTCGTGACGCCGTCGAAGCGCGTCGTGCGCGTTCCGACCGACCGCTATCCCGTCGCCGTGCTCGCCTGCGACGGCGGGCGCGCGGGCCGGACCGCCGCGCTGCAGGCCTTCCAGCGCGCGCTGCGGCCGTACGCGCCGGAGCGCGACGGCCTTTTCCTGAGCAACACGTGGGGTGACCGCAACCGCGACTCGCGCATCAACGAGGCGTTCCTCCTCGCCGAGGTCGACGCCGGCGCGCGGCTCGGGGTGGACGTCGTCCAGATCGACGACGGCTGGCAGAAGGGACGCTCCGCCAACTCCGCGGCCGTCGCGAAGGGCAAGGGCGCGTGGAACGGCTACTGGGACGCCGACCCGGAGTTCTGGCTGCCCGACCCGGTGCGGTTCCCGCGCGGCCTGGCGCCGGTCGTCGCGGCGGCGCGCGCGAAGGGCATGAAATTCGGCCTGTGGTTCGGGCCGGACTCGAGCGGCGGGGTCACAAACTGGACGCGCGACGCGGCGCGGATCCTCGACCTCCACCGCGCGGACGGCGTCGACTACTTCAAGATCGACTCCGTCAAGGCGACGTCGACGCTCGCCGAGGACAACCTGAACCGGTTCTTCGACCGCGTGCTGTCGGAGAGCGCGGGGAAGGTCGTCTTCGACCTCGACGTCACCGCCGAGACGCGGCCTGGCTATTTCGGAGCGCCGCGGGTCGGACCGATCTTCGTCGAGAACCGCTACACCGACTTCCACCGCTACTGGCCGCACCAGACGCTGCGCAGCCTCTGGAGCCTCGCGCACGTCGTGGACCCCGTCCGCCTGCGGATCGAGCTGCTCAACAACGCGCGGCAGGCGGAGAAGTACCCGGACGACCCCCTCGCTCCGGCGAAGTGGCGGCCGGACGCGCTCTTCGCGACGGCGATGATGGCCAGTCCCCTCGGCTGGTTCGAGGTGTCCAACCTGCCGGCCGATTACGTGGCGGCTGTCGCGCCGCTGGTCGCGACGTGGAGGCGCGAGCGCGCGCGGATGCACGGCGGCACGATCCTGCCGATCGGCGACGCGCCCGACGGCGTCGCGTGGACCGGCCTCGCGTCCGTCGCGCCCGACCGCCGGAGCGCCTACGCGGTGGTCTTCCGCGAACTCAACGCGAGCGAGGCGTGGACGACGGAAATCCCGCTGCTCGCCCCCGGCGCGGCGGACGTGACGGTCCTCGGCGGCCGCGGCACCGCCGCCCTTCTCGACGGCCGCCTCGCGGTGACGGTCCCCGCCCCGCTGGACTACCTCTGGGTGCGCATCGCCGCGACGAGGTGAACCCTCCCGATGCCCAGCGGCCGGTCTCTCCGGGCTTGCCAACGCACCGGAGGTACCGATCCCACCGGGCTACGCATCGGAGGTACCGGTCCCACCGGGCTTGCCCCGGTGGGCCGCAAAACCTGGACCGTGCCGGCGATATCGGGATCCCCCGCGGCCGGCGGGACCGCCGGTCCTCCCACCGTCGGCGGATCGGGATTGCCCCATCGCCGCTCGAAACGTAGTCTCCATGCGCATGGCGGCGAAACGGACACCCTTCGAGGAGAAGGCCAGCGGTCTGGCAAAGTCCCGTCTCTGGCTGGCCCTCGCGCCCGACGAGAGGCTCTGGGTGGCCGTCATTCTCGCGATCGTTCTCGTCGGCCTGACCGTCCGCTGGTGGCACCAACGGCAACGGACGCCGCAGCCGTACGAACCTCCGGCCGCCGCCTCGTCCGAGTCCGCCCCGCTCCCGCCCCCCTGACGCGGCGGAGGAACGAGGTTCACAGGTTGGGAGGTTCGCAGGTTCACAGGTTCCGCCGTTGGATGTTGGGTATTGGCTGTTGGCTGTTGGACGTTGAATCCTCGGCCGGCCCCGCCCCAACGTGAAACTTGCAACTTGGAACTTGAGACTCCTCCCGCCCGGAATGGGCGGCGCGGCCCCGGCGTGGTAGACTGCGCCATGAGGAACGCGCATGCCTGACATCGTCCAGACACCCGCGGTCCGCCACCCCGCCGAATGGGAGCGGCACGAGGCGACGTGGCTCTGCTGGCCGCACAGCCGCAAGGACTGGCCCGGCAAGCTGGCGGCCGTCCAGTGGGACTTCGGCGAGATCGTGCGTCGCCTGACCCCGGGCGAGCGGGTCCGCATCCTCGTCAATTCCCCGCAGCACGAGCGCGGAGTGCGCCCCGTGCTGGAGGGCTGCGGAGTCCCCCCGGATGCCGTCGAGTTTCTCAGGATCCCGAGCGACCGCAGCTGGAGCCGCGACGCCGGCCCCATCTTCGTCGTGCCCGCCGGCGGCGGGCGGCCGCTCGTCGCCCACTTCGCGTTCACGGCGTGGGCGCGGTACGACGACTGGCAGAAGGACGCCGCGATCCCGGAGCGCGCGGCCTCGGCGCTGGGCCTCGACCGGATCGTTCCGGAACACGCCGGACGGCCGGTTGTCCTGGAGGGGGGCGCGATCGACGTCAACGGACGCGGCACGGTCCTGACGACGGAGGAGTGCCTCCTCGACCCGCACGTGCAGGTGCGCAATCCCGGCTTCACGCGCGACGACTACGCCGCCGTCTTCGCGCGGTGGCTCGGCGCGCCGAACGTGGTCTGGCTCGGCAAGGGCGTCGCGGGCGACGAGGACACCCACGGCCACGTCGACGACGTCTGCCGCTTCGTCAATCCCACCACCGTCGTGCTCGCGGCCGAACCCGACGGCGCCGACGAGAACCACCGGATCCTCGCCGAGAACCGCGATCGAATCGAGGGCGCACGGCTTGAGGACGGGTCCCGGATCGCGATCGTTCCGCTGCCGATGCCCGAACCGCTGACCTACCGCGGCCGCCGCCTCCCGGCCAGCTACGCCAACTTCTACATCGCGAATTCCGCCGTGCTGGTCCCGACCTTCAACGATCCGCACGACCGCGAGGCGCTCGGCATTCTGGGAGACCTCTTCCCCGACCGCACCGTCGTCGGCATCCATGCCGTCGACCTCCTGCTCGGCCTCGGCTCCGTCCACTGCCTCACGCACGAGCAGCCGGCCGGGTGAGCGGAGGCGGAAGTCAGAAGTCGGAGGTCAGAAGTCGGACGCCGGAGGCCGGAAAGAAACGGATTGAGGTCCGAGGCTGCGCCCGGCGAAGCCCAGAGGGCGAAGACGGGAGGTCCGAGATCCGAGGGCCGTGTCGCGTCCCTCCTGAAACCTGACACCTGAAGCCTCTTCCCGACACCCAACTTCCGATTAGGGCACCTGTCCGCAGGTGCCCTA
>CAYODK010000361.1:0-3668 GCA_964402695.1 uncultured Verrucomicrobiota bacterium | reverse complement strand
AGCGTTCTCTCGCAGTTCGGGCAGTAGGCCATGCCGAAGCGCGACGAGATCTCGTACAGTTCTTGCGCGCTCTGGTTGCGCAGGGCGAGCTGCAGAGCTGTCTCCTGCCAACCCTGTACTGGACTTGATCCTTCCGACCACGGTCCGTTCCACGAAAGGCGGCCAACGGTGCGGCCCAGTGCGGGTTCGAACTCGTCTTGGTTTGCCTTGGGAACGAAGCGGAGCTTTGCTGCGACCTTCTTGCACTGTCGTCAACGTTCCCAACCCGCGGCATTCTGGGGATTGCCGCCTGATGGTGATCAGCGCGGCGACTGGATGACGCGCGCGTTGGGGTTCAGCGTGTAGCGCTCTGAGGAACGATCACGCTGTTGGCCCTCGTGGTTCGCTCTCCGTAGGATCCGCGCCACAAAAGGTTCGTGGCCCGAGTGACAGCTCGAGCCACGGATGCTGCCAACGGTCCAAGAGCAACAAGGACCTCGGGGCAACAGGGTGCCGCCGGTATCGCTCTTCGACTCGAGGTGGGCCAACTTCGGAGAGCACGTGCAGGATAGGCAGGCAGATGGGCGGTTGGTCAACTGCGGACAGTGCAGCACTCCCTTCGTCGTCTGCGTCGAGTGCGACTGGGGTCAGCGCTACTGCTCCGAGCGATGCCGAGCGATCGCCCGCAAGGCTCAGGTCAGGCAGTACCAGCGCCGGTATTGGCGCAGTCGGTGGGGGCGGGGCAAGACCTCCGATCGCAACCGCGCTCTTAGGATCAGGGCCAAGATTGCTCGTGAAATAGAGACGGATCATCCGGCGACACAAGCCTCGGCTGGCCGCAACCTGGCCCCCGACGTTGCGCGAGCCGCGGAGGCTTCGGCCGTCGGGGTCCGGGAGGGCCCGCTTCATGATGCGCAGATGGACATGTGTCGTGCGAGTACGGCGGGGGGAGTGCCAGGTGCTGGCTGTGCAACCACCGGGAACCGACCTGCTCAAGGCCAGGCTGCCCCTGGCCCCGCCTCACCCCAGGGCCTTGCTGACTCTGCTCGAGGGGCTGGCGCTGTGGAGCGGGTATCCGCTTCATGTTGCTGTGTCTGTGGAAGACCCGTCCGATACGCTCGGGTCGGGGATTTTCGGGGACGAGCTGTTTCCCGGCGAAAGCCAGCTGGTGCATTGGGATCTCGGATCCCCAGGACGCCGCGTGGCCCTCCGCGGCATGGGTGACTTCCGCGCCCTCCGCCGCAAGCACGCAAAGGGGCACGCCGCATGATCCCTCACGACAAGGCCGCGGAGATCGTACGCCTCGCACACGCCGAGAAGTGGCCGCCGGGTACGATCGCCTCCCAACTCGGCGTGCACCACAGTGTGGTGACCCGCGTGCTGGGCCAGCAAGCTTGCGTCGTGGGGCTCGCCCATCGGCCCAGCATCATCGACCCGTATCTGCCCTTCGTGATCGAGACGCTCGCGAAGTATCCTCGCCTGCCCGCAAGCCGCCTGTATCAGATGGTTCTCGAGCGAGGATACCGGGGCGCGCCGGACCACTTTCGAGCCCTGGTTGCCAGACACCGGCCCAAGCCTGTCGCGGAGGCGTTCCTCCGATTGCGCACGCTGCCTGGCGAGCAGGGGCAAGTCGACTGGGGCGACTTCGGCAAGCTCGACATCGACGGGGCTGCTCGTCGCCTGTTCGCCTTCGTCATGGTGCTGAGCTACTCGCGCAGCGTGTTCCTATTCTTCTCCTTGGGGGCGGCCATGGGTGCATTCCTTCGTGCTCACGTCCAGGCCTTCGAGCACTTTGGGGGCGTGCCCCGCACCCTGTTGTACGACAACCTCAAGAGTGCCGTGATCGAGCGGGTGGGGGACGCCATTCGGTTCAACCCCACCCTTCTGGACCTCGCCTCCCACTACCGCTTTCAGCCCAAGCCTGTGGCCGTCGCGAGAGGAAACGAGAAGGGCCGCGTCGAACGTGCCATCCGGTACGTGCGCACCAGCTTCTTTCCCGCCCGCTCGTTTCGTGATGTCGACGACCTCAATGTTCAAGCGCTCGTCTGGATGAAGGAAGTCGCCGACCATCGGCCGTGCCCCGAGGACCGACACCGCAAGGTCTGCGAGGTGTTCGGCGACGAACGCCAGCGACTCTTACCCCTTCCCGACGCACCATTTCCCGCGGAGGACCGCGTCGTGGTTCATGTCGGAAAGACTCCTTATGCGCGATTCGACCTCAACGACTACTCGATCCCCCACGACCGCGTTCGCCGCTCGCTCACCGTCGTGGCGTCATCGACCGTCGTGCGCATCATCGATGGCGTGGACGAGATCGCCTCGCATCCTCGCTGCTGGGGCAAAGGAAAACAGATCGAGGATGCCTCCCACGTCCGAGAGTTGGCCGCGCTCAAGTCCCACGCTCGCGAGCAGCGGGGCATGGACCGGCTGCACCACGCCTGCCCGTCGTGCCAACGGTTCTTCCAACTCGTTGCCGAGCGGGGAGGAAACCTCGGCGCGACCACCGTCGGACTCACACGCTTGCTCGATGCTTTCGGCGCCGAAGCCCTCGACGCGGCCCTGACCGAGGCCATCGCGGGTGATACCGCCCACCTTGGAGCGGTGCGACATCTGCTCGACCAACAACGCCAGGCTCGCCATCAGCCTCCCCCGGTGATGCTGCATCTGTCCGACACGGCGCGAGCCCTGTCACGCCCCGTGCGTGCTCACCGACTCTCGAACTACGACCAACTTCGAAACCGGGAGGACGGCCATGAAGTCGACTCCTGACCCGTTGGTGCCAGACGACGCCACCCTGATCGCCCGCGTGCGCGCCCTGGGACTGTACGGTCTGCTCGCCAACTGGTCCCAGGTCCGAGAGCAGTCCTGGCTGACCGACCTGCTGGGCTACGAGGAGGGCGAGCGAAAGCGCCGCAGCCTCGACCGGCGACTTCGGTACGCTCGCATCGGCTGCTTCAAGCCGATGAGCGACTTCGACTGGACCTGGCCCCGCAAGATCGACCGTGAAGCCGTGGACGACGCCGTCAACCTTGGCTTCGTGAGGGACAAGGCCAACGTGGTCATCATCGGCCCCAATGGCGTCGCCAAGACCATGATTGCCAAGAACGTCGCCCATCACGCCCTGGTGCGCGGGCACACTGTCCGCTTCACCAACGCCAGCGACATGCTCGCCGACCTTGCCGCGCAGGATAGCTCCTCCGCGCTGTCCAGAAGGCTGCGCCGGTACTGCCAGCCCGAGGTGCTGTGTGTCGATGAGGTAGGCTACCTTTCCTACGACAGCCGGTACGCCGACCTGTTCTTCGAGATCGTCACCCGCCGCTACCAAGCGGGACGTCCCATCCTGCTCACGACGAACAAGGCCTTCGAGGACTGGGCTCAGGTGTTCCCGAACGCCTCGTGCGTCGTGACGCTTGTCGATAGGCTCGTACACCGCTGCGAACAGATCGAAATCGATGCCGACAGCTACAGACTCAAGGAGGCGAAGGAGAGAGCTGCCGCCAAGGCGAAGGAGCGCGCCTCACGACGCAAGAAAGGCTGATCACGATCGCAGTCACCGCCCTCCGACTCCCCCGATCGCCGCTACGCGGCTTTCCCCACAATCACGCGGATTTTGGCGATCGACAACAGCCCGAGGTGCAAGCGGGTTTTCAGAAGGACTACGACGAGTTTACCCAGAAACTGAAGGCTCT
>CAYODK010000360.1:0-3674 GCA_964402695.1 uncultured Verrucomicrobiota bacterium | reverse complement strand
GAACTCGCCCTTGACCGCGAGAATCGTGATCTGAACGGACAGACGGCCGCCTATGACGATATCACCGAGAGCGGCGGCGGCGTCTACCTGAAGAACAAGTCCATCGCGAAGATGCCCTTCGAGGCCTACTACCTCTACAAGCAGGAGAGCGACTGGGAGTCCGGCCCCGCCACGAACCGCGTCCACCACGACACGCTCAACCTCCACACCGTCGGATTCCGCCTGATGCCGAAATTCACCGAGGCGGTCGACGGCAACCTTGAGGCCGCCTACCAGTCCGGCGAGCAGGGCGACGCCGACGTCACGGGGGCCATGATCGACGCCTTCGTCCGGGCGCGCATCATGCCCACGTGGGAACCGACGGCGAAGCTCGGCTGGTACTACCTCTCCGGCGACGATCCCGACACCACGGACATCGAGGGATGGAACCCCTTGTGGGCCCGCTGGCCGCAGTACAGCGAACTCTACATCTACGCGTGGGACGCCGACGGCGCCGCCCGCTGGTCCAACTTCAACATGCCGTATGCCGAGGTCACCTTCACCCCGTGCAAGTGGTTCAAGGGAAGCGCCATGGCGGGATACATGATGGCCCCCGAGGACGACGGGCCCGGCGACGGCAACGACCGCGGCTGGCTCTACGTGGTCAAGGGGGAGTTCACCCTCTATAAGGGGCTGCTTCACAAGCGCGACAAGCTGACCGGCCACCTCTGGCTCGAGATCGTGGACCCGGAGGACTACTACCGGGTCTCCAACATGAGCTACTTCGCCCGCTGGCAGCTGATGTACGAGTTCTGATCCGGTCCGCGAACGCCCGGCCGCGCACGGATGCCCCGCGCACGGCCGGGCGTTTCGTTTCCCTGCCGGACCCCGGACGTCGGACCTCGAACTGGAGGTGCCGGGTTTCGGGTGTCAGGAAGGTGGAGTCTCCAAGTCTTGCCTTTGCCCTCCGCCCCCTGCCCTCCGACCTCCGACCTCTGACTTCGGACCTCCGACCTCTGACCTCCGTTCCCCGCTCTCCGCTCTGCGCCCTGCGGCGCCCCGCTTGTCAGCCGCCGGACCCCCGTCTATCCTCGCCCGGTGAAGATCATCGACCGATATCTGCTGCGCCAGTTCCTGGTCCCGCTGGCGTATTGCTTTGCCGCCTTCACGATGGTCTACGTGATCTTCGATCTCTTCAACAACCTCACGGACTTCATCCAGGGGCAGACCCCCATCCTCAGCGTACTCCGCTTCTACCTCATGATGGTTCCGGCCTCGCTGACCTACATCATGCCGGTGTCGCTGCTGCTCGCGGTCCTGTGGAGCCTCTCGGGGCTTACGAAGAACAACGAGCTCACGGCCATGCGCGCCTGCGGCGTCAGCATGGGCCGCCTGATGACGCCCCTGGCGGCGGTGGGGCTGGTCGCGGCGCTGCTGGTGACCGGCGTCAACGAGACCGTGGGATCCTACGCCGCCTACTGGACGCGGCAGTTCGTCCGCGCCCAGTTGCGGGAGGACAAGATGGGCGTGTACGTCTACGGCCCCCTTGCCTACCACAACCGGACCTCGCGCCGGACCTGGATGATCCACCGCTACAACACGCTCACGCACGAGATGCAGAACGTGGAGGTCATCCAGCACGACGCGCGCGGGATGGATGCCTACAAGATCCTGGCTCCCCGCGCCACGCACACCAACGGGACCTGGTGGTTCGAGACGCTCAGGCACCAGGTCTACGACGAGTTCGGCCACCCCCGCGGCGCCCCGCGGTCCGAGGCGCTCCGCGAGATGACCGAACTGACGGAACAGCCGGAGGACTTCGCCAACGAGGTCAAGGAGCCGGAGTTCCTCTCGGCCGCCGAGCTGATCAAGTTCATCCGGACCCACCCCCAGATGTCCCGGGACGCCGTCCAGCGGTTCATGGTCGATTTCCACAGCCGGCTGGCCCTGCCCTGGGGCTGCCTCATCGCCGTGCTGTTCGGCATCCCGTTCGGGAACATGACCGGGCGCAAGGGCGCCCTGCGCGGGGTCCTCCTGTGCGTCCTGATGTTCTTCTCCTCCTGGGTCCTCGTCAGCATCGGGCTGTGGGCGGGGAAGAAGGGCTTCGTGGCGCCGTGGATCGCCGGCTGGGGGCCGATCCTGATCTACCTGGGCATCGGCATCCGCATGGCCGCCCGCATCCGGTAGGGATCCGGGGGCGGCGCGGAGCGCGGAAGTCCCTCACCGGGCGAATTCGTACGCCAGCGCCGACATCGCGTAGAGGGCCGCCGTCTCCGTGCGCAGGACGCTCGGCCCGAGCGACGCCGCGCACGCGCCGGAATCCAGGATCATCCGGATCTCCGCGGGGGAGTACCCGCCCTCCGGTCCGACGAACAGAACGACCGAGGCCGCCCCGGCGGCCGCCGCCTCGCGCAGCACATCGCGCAGGGGGCGGGCGCCCGGCAGGGCCTCGCACAGGACGCGGGGGCCCGCCCGGACGGACGCCAGGGCGGTCGCAACGTCCGGCGCCGCCTCGATCCGCGGCAGCCGGTCGCGCCGGCATTGCTTCGCCGCGCCGATCGCGATCCGCCGCCAGCGCTCGTCGCGCCGGGAGGCGCCCTCCCCGGCCAGTCGCGCCACCGAGCGCTCCGATTCCACGAACACCAGCCGCCCGAGGCCGAGTTCGACGGCCTTCTGGACGATCAGGTCCTTCTTCTCGCCCTTCGGCAGCGCCTGCACGAGGACCCCTTCGAACGCCGGCGGCGGAGAGCACCGCACCTCGTCGATCCGGATCCGGACACCGTGGCGGGAGCAGGATTCGATCCGGGCGGCGGCCGAACCGCCGGCCCCGTCGAACACCTCCACGGCGTCGCCGGGGCGCAGGCGGAGCACGCGCGCAAGATGGGCGGCCTCGTCGCCGTCCAGGTCGAGGACGCCGCCGGCGCCCCCCAGGCGCGCCGCATGGCAGCGCGGCTTCGAATGGCCGGGCCGGGGGGACGCCTCCTCAGCGGAGCATGGCCGATCGGCGGTCATTGAACTTCTTCACGCGCCGGAGGAACTCCGCGCGGTCGGGGTAGTTCGATTCGTCCAGCATCGCGACGAGTTCCTCCAGCGCACGGCGCTGGCGGCCGCCAAGTTTCTGGGGGACGTCGATGCGGATGCGGACATGGTGGTCGCCCTCGATGCCGCTGCGCGGGTTCGTCACGCCCTGGCCGCGCAGGCGGAACACGCGTCCGCTCTCGGTGCCCGCCGGGATCTTCAGCTTCGCGGACCCGTGGATCGTCGGAACGTCGATCTCGCCGCCGAGCGCGGCAACCTCGAACGGCAGGGGGACCTCGCAGAAGATGTCCTCGTCGTGCCGCTCGAACACATCGTGGGGGCGGACATGAAGAACCACGTACAGGTCGCCCGCGGACCCGCCGCGGATGCCCGCCTCCCCCTTCCCCGCCAGCCGGAGCCGGGACCCCGTCTCGACCCCGGCCGGGATCTTCAACTGAAGGGACCGCCGGACCTTCGTCCGCCCCTCGCCGCGGCAATCGCGGCACGGCTTCGCCACGACCTCGCCCGTACCCTGGCACACCGGACAGGTCTGCCGGACCTGGAAGAAGCCGCGGGAACTGACGACCATGCCCCGGCCGTCGCACTGGCGGCATCGCTCGCGCTTGCTCCCGGCCTCCGCTCCGGACCCGGAGCACGTACGGCAGGCCTCCAGCACC
>CAYODK010000359.1:0-3687 GCA_964402695.1 uncultured Verrucomicrobiota bacterium | reverse complement strand
CATCCGGCCGGACTCCACGAGCGCCCGGGCTTCGTTGAGGGCCGGGAGGGCGGGGTCGGGTCCCAGGGCGGGCGGCGGGGGCGCGGGTGTGGGCTGGGCGGGCGGCGCGGTCCTGACGGGCGGCGATGGGGCGGCGGGGGGCGGAGCCGGGGCCGGCGTCGCAGGGGGCTCGGTCGACGTCCCGGTCGCTGCGGCGGCCGCGGGCTCGCGGGAGCGGAGCCACTTCATGCCGACCACGATGCCCAGCGCGACGATGGCGGCCAGAAGAAGGAGCCCCAGGCCGGGACCGATCCCCCTGGGCGCGTTCTGCGGCCTGATGCCCCGCCGGATGTAGATGTCGTTGTTCATGCCTCGGCCACCCGCCGGTCCAGCCCGGCGACGGGCTCAGTGTTGCGGAATCCACCCCGCATGGCAAGCGCCGAGAGGGTGCCGGCGGGCCGCGTGTACGCTCAGCCTCGGCGGCGGCGGAGGAGGAAGGCGACGAGGGCGCCGGCCATCAGGGAGATCTGCGAGGGCTCGGGCACGGGCGTCACCGATTCCCAGGTCGTGCCCATGCGGATCTCGTCGTATTCCCACGGGTGGGGCGCATTCCCGGAGCGCAGGTTGATGAAGTCGAACGAGGCGTTGCCCGACACCAGGGTCTGGATGCCGGCCGCCTGCCCGCCTTCGGCCAGGGAGAGGTCGGGATCGAAGAAGATGGTGACGTTGTCGTTCGCGGCGGCAAGGTAGTCGAGCTTGAGGACGAAGAAGTGCGCGTTGGTGTCGACGGTGCCGGACCCGCTCAGCTCGGTCTCGGTGAAGCCCCCGGCCGCGAGGCTGTACCTGCTGGAACCCCAGCTGTTCCCGACGAGAAGCCCCTCGGCGTCGTCGCGCCAGAGCTGGAGCCCGGCGTACTCGCTTCCGCGGTCCGTGCTGACGGCGCGTGCGAGGAAGCTCAGGTAGAGGGTTCCGCTTACGTTGCCGCCGCCGATATCGCCCGAGACGTCGTCGACCAACCCCGCCGCGTGCAGGCCGCCCCCGGGCAGCATGTCCGGCTCCATCCGCCCGCCGTTGCCGCCATCGCCGGAGGTGACCGCCTTGCCGGGCGTCGTCTGCAGCAGGCCATAGGAAAGCGTTTCGGCCGCCGCCGTGAGTTCGTTGTCGGTGTCGCCCTGCGTGTCCCAGCTTCCGCCGGGCATCTGGCCGGTTCCCGAGTAGTTCTTTCCGGCAAGGTTGCCGGCCGCATAGGAGCCGAACCCCTCGTAGGTGAGCAGGCCCGAGCCCGGGTGCGAGGTCGGCAGCGAGAGGCTGGCCCACGAGTCCGCGGCGCGGAGCACGTCCCACTCCGTGCGGCTGCCGGACCCGAGGCGCCAGGCGGTCGTCCAGTTGGAGAGCGTGTAGGCGGCGCTGACGGACGGGGTGGCGTAGGACGCGGCGGTCGGGTTGACCCACAGCTTGACGAGGTCGTTGTCGTAGTCGACGGAACCGACGAGGAGGTAGGTCCGGTCCAGCCGGGCGGTCAGCGTGCCGGTCGTCACGGGGGCGGATCCGGCGACGCCGAACGCGCCGCCCTGTCCGCCGGGGAGGCCGAAGAACACGCGCTCGGTGCCGAAATCGTAGGCGCTGACGCCGGACCAGTCGCCGACCGATCCACCGTCGCGGTTGACGAGCACTTGGAAGAAGACCTCGCCGCTGTTCTGGAAGGCGCCTTCGCGCTCGCTGCTCGGGGCGGTCGAGCCTTCGACGGGGCCGCTGAATTCGCGCTTGGCGGACGATCCGACCGTGATCAGCCTGCCCTGGACGTTGCTGACGATGCCGCCGACGTTGTCCCAGTCGGACGCGGAGTTCACCGAGCCGTCGCTCTGGCGCTCGTAGCTCCAGCCCGTGCCGCCTGTCTGATCGGCGATCGGTCCCAGGAGGTCGGAGAAATCGTCCATGCCGATCTCGACCGCCGGCGCCGAGATGACCATGCACGCCATTCCCACGAGCAACGCCACGCGCTTCATGTGCGCCCCTCCGATGCCTGAACCACCCCGCAGACCTTGTCTCTTGCGTAAACAGATTAGAAAACCGGCGTCCGGTGTCAATGACGCTTTCGTGACGTCCGGGGGCGGGCAGGGGTGCCTGCCTCGCGGGCCGGCATCAGGGTGGGGTGCGGTCGGTCCGTCCGTGCCGGGCGGTGAGATCCCGCAGGCGCGAGGCGATGGCTTCCGAGAGGGCGCCGTCCCTCATCCGCCATTGCCAGTTGCCCCACGGGCGGCCGGGAAGGTTCATTCGGGCCTCGGATCCGAGGCCCAGCAGATCCTGCGCCGGGGCGACGGCCATGCGTGCCGGCGAGCGCCACGCGAGGTCGATCATGTCCCAGTGCGGCTCGCGGCCGTCGCCGCCCACGTAGGCCCGGAACGCCTCGCGCACGCGGCGATGGCGCTCCGCATCCTGCGTGCTGCCCTCGCCGGGCACGGCGTGGAACCAGCCGGCGGCGGTGTCGTTGTCGTGCGTGCCGGTGTACATGACCGTGGCGGGATCGGCCTCCTCGGGGATGCGGGGGGAGCTTTCGAGGAGACCCTCGACGGTGAACTGCAGCACGAGCATGCCGGGGAGGCGGAAGCGGCGCCGCAGGGCGTGGACCTCCTCGGTGATGAGGCCGAGATCCTCGGCGAGAATCGGAAGCCCGCCCAGCGCGTCGCGCACGGCCTTCAGGAAGGCGTCGCGCGGGCCGGGTACCCAGCGGCCGTGGATGGCGGTCGGCTCGCCGGCGGGGATCTCCCAGTAGGCCTCGAAGCCGCGGAAATGATCGAGGCGGACGAGGTCGACCATCGACAACACGCGCCGGAGCCGGGCGATCCACCATGCGTAGCCGTCGGCGGCGTGAACGTCCCAGCGGTACAGCGGATTGCCCCAAAGCTGGCCGGTGGCGCTGAAGTAGTCCGGCGGGACGCCGGCGACCACGGTCGGCCGCCCGTCCGCGTCGAGCGCGAAGAGGCGCCGGTTGGCCCAGACGTCGACGCTGTCGTGCGCGACGAAGATCGGCGCGTCGCCGACCAGCCGCAGGCCCCGGTGATGTGCCTCGCGGCGCAGGCGGTTCCACTGGCGTGCGAACAGGAACTGCTGGAGCCGGACGGACTCGATCACGGCGTCGAGCCGCCTCCGCGCCTCGTCCAGCGCGGCGGGTTTGCGCCGGGCCAGCGGGGCGGGCCATTCAAGCCATGCCCGCCCTCCATTCTCGCGCTTGAGGGCGGCGAAGAGGGCGAACTCCTCGAGCCAGCCCCCTTCGGCGGCGCGGAAGCGGTCGAACGAGCGGCGCAGAGCCGGCTTCGCCCGTCGCGACCAGTCCGCGGCGACGCGGTCAAGCAGCGCGGTCTTCCACGGGATCAGGGCGCCGAAGTCCACGTGGCTGCCGCCGCCGCCCGGCGCGCCGACGGCGTCGGCCGGATCGAGGAGACCGTCGGAGACGAGATCGTCCGGCGAGATCAGCAGCGGGTTGCCGGCGAAGGAGCCGGGCGACTGGTAGGGCGAGTCGCCGTAGCCGGTGGGCCCGAGCGGCAGCATCTGCCAGAGCGTCTGGCCCATCGACGCCAGCGTGAACGCGAAATCACGTGCGGCCGGGCCGATGTCCCCGATGCCGTGCGGGCCGGGGAGGGAGGTGGGGTGGAGGAGGATGCCGGCGCAGGGTTTCATGGCGGCGGAGGAGGGGGAGGACGGAAGGTT
>CAYODK010000358.1:0-3758 GCA_964402695.1 uncultured Verrucomicrobiota bacterium | reverse complement strand
TTCGCCCAGCAGGTCCGGAACAACAGCGACCGCTACATGATGCATGTCGTCGGCTTCGTCGACGACACCCTCCCCGCGGGCTCGCCGGTCATCGAGGGAGTGCCGTGCCTGGGCCCCATGGCGAAGCTCGACGAGATGGTCGATCTCTACAACCTCGAGGGCGCCGTCATCACCGCCGGGGCCATGCATTACGGCGAGCTGATGGACTGCATCGAGTGGTGCGTGAAGACGTTCGGCTGGGTGGACGTGCATGCCGACCGGACCGCCTGCCTGCAGCAGAACCTCGATCCCGACACCTACTTCGAGATCCCCTTCATCCGCATGCGCAGCATGCAGAGGAACCCGGCCCTCCAGTTCCAGAAGCGCGCGATGGACCTCGTCGGCGCCGGGTTGGGCATCCTGCTGCTGTCCCCCGTGCTCCTGGTCGCGGCCCTGCTGGTGAGGCTGACGTCCAAGGGGCCCATCCTGTACACGACCGAACGCATGGGCATGGGCGGCCGTCCGTTCCGGTTCTACAAGTTCCGCACCATGGTCGTCGGGGCGGACCGGGATGTCGCGCGCGCCGCCCAGGTCGCCGAGGCCTATCGCACCGCCGATGCGCCGAGCCCGAGCAAATTGGTCAACCGCGCCCTGCTGACCCCCGTCGGTGGCTTCCTGCGCAAGTGGGCCATCGACGAGTTGCCCCAGTTCTTCAACGTGCTCAAGGGCGACATGTCCCTCGTCGGTCCCCGGCCGCTTCCGAAATGCGAATATGACCTGCAGGACGAGTGGCAGAAGAAGCGGTTCGAGGTCAAGCCCGGCTGCACCGGCCTCTGGAAGATCTACGCAAGCTGGAACCAGAGCATGCCGTTCAGCCAATCCGTCCTCTACGATATCTACTACGCCCGGAACGCGAACCCGCTCCTCGACATCGCCATCATCCTGAAAACCCTCGTCGTCATCCTCGCGGGGAAAGCGGATGGGTAGGAAGAGATCGAGGTCTGAGATCCGGGGGCCGAGGTCCGAAGGCGACAGAGGTCGGAAGTCGGAGGTCGGGAGGACCTAGAGCGACGTCCGAGGTCTGAAGTCCGAGGTCCGAGCGACACTTGCTCCCCGCCACTGGAACTTGCGGCTGGGTCCGCAGTTCCGGGTTCTGCGTTGGATGTTGGGTGTTGGCGGTTGGATGTTGGATGTTGAGCCCTCAGGTTTCATCCCTCATCCCTCGGAAGAAGTCCCTTACCGCTTCCATGACCCGCCCCACCTGTTCCTCCGTCATCTCGGGATAGATCGGCAGGGAGAGAACCTCGCCCGCCAGCCTCTCCGCCACCGGAAACTGCCCCGGCCGCCATCTCGGCTCGTCACGGCCCTCGGCCCTCGGCTCTCGATCCTCTGACCTCCGACCTCCGACCTCCGACCTCTGACCTCCGACCTCGGACCTCGGACCTCCGACCTCCGACCTCTGACCTCGGGGTCCGTAGGCCGGCTGCAGATGGATCGGCACGGGGTAGTGGATCAGCGCGCCGATCCCCCGCCCCTGCAGATGCGCCAGAAGCGCGTCGCGTCGGGCCGTGCGGACGACGAAGAGATGCCACACCGGCTCCATGTGGGCGGGAACCGTGGGCAGAACCAGGTCGCCGACCCCGGCCAGTCCGGCCGCATACGCCACCGCAATCCGCCGTCGCGCCGCGTTCCATGCATCGAGGTGGGCGAGCTTCACCGAAAGGACGGCCGCCTGGATCGTGTCGAGCCGGCTGTTCTCCCCGAGTTCCTCGTGCCGGTACTTCACCCGCGACCCGTAGTTCCGCAGCGTAGCCATGCGGTCCGCCAGCGCCCCGTCGTTCGTCGTCGCCGCCCCTCCGTCCCCGTAGGCGCCAAGGTTCTTCCCCGGGTAGAAGCTGAACGCCGCGGCGCGCCCCATCGACCCGCAAGGCCGTCCACGATAACGCGCCCCGTGCGCCTGGGCCGCGTCCTCGATCACGTCCAGTCCGCGCCGCAGCGCCAGGTCGAGGATCGGGTCCATCTCCGCAGGCTGCCCGTAGAGATGCACCGGCAGGATCGCCCGCGTGCGGGACGTCACGGCGGCCTCGATCTGCCGGGCGTCGATCGTGTACGTCGACGGATCGCAATCCACCAGCACCGGCGTCGCGCCGACCGAACTGACCGCCAGCGCCGTCGCGATGAAGCTGTTCGCCACCGTGATGACCTCATCGCCAGGCCCGATCTCCAACGCCCGCATCGCCAGCTTCAGCGCGTCAAGCCCGGACGCCAGCCCGACCGCCCGCGAACAGCCGCAGTAGCGCGCGAACTCCGCCTCGAACTCGCCCACCGCGCGTCCCAGGATGAAGTCCCCGCGCGCCATGATCTCCGCGACGCGCGGCTCGACCTCCGCGCGGATCGCCTCGAACTGCGCCGCCAGGTCGACCAGGGGAATGAAATCGGTAGTCATGAACGAACCTCTTCAATCGTTGTCCGCGGTCCTGCGTCCGGCCGGGCCTGTCGCGAGCCCCGGCGAAGGCGAACCGCCCGCCATGCGATTCACTCCTGATCGTTAAGCCCTGGATGGGATCACACCGCGGGCTCGAAGGAGATCCTTATATCAACCTAGATAACGCGAAGCCCAGCAACTCAGCGACCCAACTCACCGGTCGGGCACGGCAGTACGTACGAGTGAACGCCACGTTTGGTCTTCCGTCCCAACTGACCGCGAGCCACAAGCTCGGAGAGAGATCTTGGCGGACGAAGCGAATCGTCCGGCAATTCGGACGAGAGAGTCTCCAGAATCCTATGGATTACATCCAAGCCGACCAGATCAGCAAGAGCCAGCGGTCCGAGCGGATGGCCCAAGGCCCCGACCGCGAGACGGTCGATGTCCGCCGGGCTACCTACGCCTTCCTCCCAGAGCTTGAATGCCTGCGCAATCAAACCGGCCATGAGTCTGTTTACGACCATCCCGGGTCTTCCTCCCACCCGAACAGGTTCCAGTCCGACCGCCGACAACCATTGATCTATCTGTGTCATGACGCTACGCGACGTCGAGGCGGCCGCGGCAACCTCGACGACCTTAATCCTCAGGGCGGGGTTGAAGAAGTGGACCCCGGCGAATGAACGACGGTGGTCAATGCCATCCGACAGCCGGTCAAGCGAGAGACTTGAAGTATTACTCACCAAGACCGAGCGCGCGTCGCGCAAGTGGTCTACAGTCGCCAGCAACTTCCTCTTGACACCAAGATCTTCGACAACAGTTTCGACGATCCAAGGACAACAAGCCACCCGCTCAGCCGACTCTGTAAACTCCGTATGTTCGCGGATCCGCACGGCTTCGTCTCGCGAGATAATGCCGCGCGCAGTGTATGCATCAACACGACGGCCCCATGCCTCTGACGCTATGTATGCCGAAGCTCGATGCCAGATCAACACGCTGTACCCATGGCGCGCAAAAAGGACCGCCAGATCGCACCCCATGGTCCCACTGCCAAGGATAGCAACCGACTCGTTCATCTTGTTTTCCCAAGCCCAGTCCATCTCACGAGGACCGAACCCCAAACCAACCCGCCACCGAAACCCACCATACACACCAACTGCCCGGGACGTATGCGCCCCCACCGAACGGCCTCGTCCAAAGCAATGGGGATGGAGGCCCCGGAAGTATTGGCCGTCCGATCAATCGTTGTATGAGTACGCGCTATGGGCAGACCGAGGGCATCCATACCCTTCCGGATGATATTGATATTCGCCTGATGAGAGATGACCCAATCGATGTCTGTCACGCCAACACCCGC
>CAYODK010000357.1:0-3796 GCA_964402695.1 uncultured Verrucomicrobiota bacterium | reverse complement strand
GAATGGGAGGATTGCCGCTCGCACCCCGTGAAGTACGTCGCGGGCGGCCACTACATCGTCGCCGTCGAGACCAGCCCCGACGCGCACCTGCTGTCGCCCGACGCACTCGACCTCGATGCGGCAAGCTGTCCGACGATCGTTCTCCGCTTCCAGAACCGCACCCCTGCCACCCGCATGCGCCTGCGGTTCACCACGGCAGAGGCGCCGGGCTGGGACGCGGCCCGCGCGCGCGAATTCGAGGTGGTACCCGACGACACCGGCACGCGCGTCTACCGCATCGACATGGCCGGCGCGCCCGGCTGGTCCGGCCGCGTGAAGCGACTGCGGATCGACCTGGCCACCGGCGCCCCCCTCACCGGCACCTGCCGCCTCGACTACGTCCGGATCGGCCGGGACCCCCGGTAGCCGCCTTGTTCCGCCTCCGGACCGGAGACGAAGGCCGGGCGTGGCGCAGACATCCAACCGGGATGATGGAGGGCCGAGCTATGCGAGGCCGGGGGGAGGATGCTTCGGGTGCGCGGCGTTCGGGCTCGCGGTAGCTCGCCCCTCCAACACTGCGAATCCAAAAGCGCCGCCCCGCATGTCTCGGCCTCATTCGTTTGCCCCCATTCGCTTGCCATCCTCCGGGCCGGACACTCGACACCCGGGCCGGACGAGGAAGGCCGCGAGGAAGGCTGCGATGAAGAACGGGGCAGACACTCGCCACCCGACACCGTCCTCCCTCGACCCTCGACCCTTTCCTCATTCGGCTGTCCCCATTCGGTTGTCACATTCCGGCGCGTGACACGGCCGCGCAGGGGCCGTAGGATCGCGGGCCATGCGGACGCTTTCATCCGTGATGACACCGGGCCCCGCGGCGATCGCGGCGCACCTGCGGATCCTCTTGTTTCTGTTTGCGGTCCCGGCGAGCCTGTCGGCCGGCGACTGGCCGCGCTGGGGGGGCGGCGCGGACTGCAACATGGTCAGCCGCGAGCGGGGCCTGCCGCAGTCCTTCGCGCCCGGCGAGCGGGACCTGCAGAATGGCGGGATCCTGGCCGGCACGACACGCAACGTGCGGTGGACCGCGCGCATGGGCTCCTACGCGTACGGTAATCCCGTCGTCGCCCGCGGCCGGGTGATCGTCGGCACCGACGTCAAGACGCTGACGGCCGACGCACGGTTCCACCACCGCAAGGGCGGGCTCGTGAAGTGCCTTGACGAGGCCACGGGCTCGCTCCTGTGGCAGCTCGTCACGCCGGAGCGGACCGATGTGCCCGTCGAGATGCACTTCTCGCAGCAGCACCTCGGGACCTGCTCCTCGGCGACGGTCGAGGGCGACCGCGTCTACGTCGTCACCAGCGCGGGCGAGGTCGTCTGCCTGGACCTCGACGGCCAGGCCAACGGCAACCAGGGGCCGTTCGCCGACGAGGCGGCCTACATGGCGGGGGCCTCCAACGCGCCCGTCTCCCTCACCGCCGCGGACGCGGACATCCTGTGGCGCTACGACATGATCCGCGAACTGGGCGTCTCGATCCACGACGCCGCGAGCTGCGCGGTGCTGGTCCACGGCGACCTCGTCTACACCACGACCGCCAACGGCGTGGACAAGGGCCACGAGCGGATCCCCGCCCCCGACGCGCCGGTCCTGATCGCGCTCGACAAGCGGACCGGCCGGCTCGCGGCTCGCGAGCGCGAGGGCATCAGCGCCCGCCTCTTCCACGCGCAATGGTGCTCGCCCTCGCTCGGCGTCGTGAGCGGCCGGCCGCTGCTCATTCTCGGCGGCGGCGACGGGGTCTGCTACGCTTTCGAGGCGCTCGCGAAGGCCGGCGACGGCGTGGCCGACCTGCGCAAGGTCTGGTCCTACGACTGCAACCCGCCCGAGTTCCGCCTCAGCGACGGCGAGCCGATCCGCTACACCCGCGGCGACCGCCGCAAGAAGGACAGCCCGAACAAGAGCGACGGGACCTATCTCGGTCCGAGCGAGATCATCGCCACGCCGGTCTTCCACGACGGCCGTGTGTACGTCGGCATCGGCCAGGATCCCGCGCACGGCCGCGGACGCGGCCTCTTCCACTGCATCGATGCGACGAAGTCCGGGGACATCACGTCCACCGGCTGCCTCTGGCGCTTCGACGGCATCGAACGAACGATGGCAACCGCCGCGATCCACGACGGGCTTGTCTACATCACCGACCTCTCCGGCAAGCTCTACGGCCTGGAGGCGGATTCCGGCCGCTGCCTGTGGACCCACGACACCAACGCCGAGACGTGGGGCGGCGCGCTGGTCGCCGACGGGCGGCTCTACTTTGGCAACAAGAAGGGGCTCCACGTCCTCCGCGCCGGGCGCGAGGCCGCGCCGCTCGAGAAGATCCCGCTCGGCGCCGGCGCCTTCAGCACCCCCGTCGCCGCCAACGGAACCCTGTACGTCGCCACGCTCAATTACCTCTGGGCGGCCGCGGCGCGGTGAGGACCATGCCGCTACGCTCTGCCATCGCGGCGCTCCTTTTCGCGGCGCTCACCGCGGCAGCCGGCAGCCTTCCGCTGAGGCCCCGCACGATCGGCGAACTGGCCACCTCACTGCGCGCCGCGACGGCCGGCGCGATCGTGCACCTGGCCGACGGCGACCATGCGACGAAGCTACCGGTCCTCATCGAGGGCCTGCGCGGCACGGCCGCAGCCCCGATCGTCCTCCGCGCCGAACACCGCGGCCGCGCCGCGATCTCCGGCGCCGCGGGCTTCCACCTGCGCGACTGCGAGCACGTCGTGATCGAGGGTTTCGTCTTCACGCACGACGCCGACCGCCAGGCAATCCTGCTTGAGAACTGCCGCAGCGTGCGCGTCACGCGCAACCACTTCAGCCTCCGCGAGCGCGGCACACCGCGGCACATGGAGCACTGGGTCTACGTCATCGGCGGCACCAGCGCCAGCAACCGGTTCGACCGGAACCTGTTCGAGCACAAGGTCAACTCCGGCAGCCCTCTCTTCGTCCGCGGCGACGACGCGGCGCTCGTCTGCTCGCAGCACGACCGCGTCGACCGCAACCACTTTCGCGACGTGGTCGACGCGAAGGGCGAGAACGGACACGAGACGCTGCGGACCGGCAGCAACGACCTCGGCGCCAGCGGGCGCGGCTCGTTCACGCTGATCGAGGAGAACCTCTTCGAGCGCTGCAGCGGGGAATCCGAGATCGTATCGCTCAAGTCGTCGGACAACACGGTCCGCAACAACACCTTCATCGACTGCCGCGGCGCGATCTGCCTCCGCCTCGGCAACCGGACCGTCGTGTCCGGCAACTTCATGCTGGCGTCCGATGGCCGGCCCGGATGCGGCGGCGTCGTGATCTACGGCTTCGACCACCGCATCCTCAACAACTACTTCCTCGGCCTGACCGGCCGGAAACACGACGGGGCGCTGGCGCTGATCCCCGGCACGCTCGATGCGCCGGAGACGACGGTCATCGGGCCGAGGTACGACAGCCTGACCACGGTGCCCGCCACGCGGACGCTGATCGCCTGCAACACATGGATCGACTGCGCGCCGCTCCAGCCCGGTTTCAAGCCGGAGGGACGCCGCATCCACGCCCCGCGCGACTGCACCTTCGTCACCAACCTCGTTGTCCACACGCAGCCCCACCCGTGGCCGCTCATGGCGCCCGGCGAGATCCATGGACTGCGCGTCGAGGGCAACCTCGGCTGGGCCTCCGGACCCGTCACGAATGCGCCATGGACCGCCGGATTCCGATTCGTGGAGCCGCACCTGAGCCGCGACGACGGCCCGTACGCGCTGTGGCGCCTGACCCCCGCGAGCCCGGCGGTCG
>CAYODK010000356.1:0-3870 GCA_964402695.1 uncultured Verrucomicrobiota bacterium | reverse complement strand
GTTCCTCTGGTGGCAACGTGTCCCACAGCGGTGGTGGTAACGGTGGCCATGGAATCTCCATCTTCTTGAAATCGGACCGCAGGGCAACAGTGGGTTCACACCGTTCAACGAAGGCCTCGGACTCGGTCGTCGCTTCCACAGCCCCCTCAATGCCCGGCACGTACAGCATCGAACCTCCCGGCAGTGGTGGCTGACCACCGCCTCCACCTCCTCCAGCGCACGGAGTGGGGAGAATGAAGCCTCCGAGATGAGTGTATGCCGTTCGGTTCGTTCCCGATTCGGCTGGAAGATCGTTCGTCAGCGTGATCCAGAGCGTTCCGGGTTGGAGGTCGGAGCGATACTGGACAAGGAAAGTCTGCCCAGCACCGCTCGGCCAGCTGAGGATCACATTCGTGCTCTGGACGGTGATCCGAAGGTCCGGAATCGCGTGGGCTACGAAGGTGCCGATAGCCAAAGCTGCAAATGCCGCTAAAGGTCTCATGCGCATTGTCCTTTCTGATCGCGAGACCGAGACCGCTTGGCCGGTCAGGTGTCGTCTAAAACCGCTGATGGCTTTTTTACTTCAGTACGCTGACGAGGTCAATCGATCATTCAGTCTTAGTAACGCGGCGATTGCGTCACATGAACAAAGCTGCTGGACGACGGGAACCCACATAGGCGTGGGGAGCGGCTGACCGAGGCAGCATAGGCCGCACGACATCTGGCGCCGAGCGGCTCGCCCCCCCGACCGCCGAAGTGTTTGGCGATTGTTTGGTTGGACTCAATCCGGCTTACGCCGGATAGGAGGTGGCGCTTGGCGCTTTGGAGGAAGATAGTCCTTTCGGAGAGGGCAGAGCTTCATGGTGAAGGCGCATCCCTGGCCGGGGATGTTCAACCACCCTCTCCAGAAAGGACCGATGACACCTCTACGTAAGCGATTGTTGGAGGACATGCAACTGCGGGGTTTGGCCCAGGGCACCCAAGACACCTACGTGCGCAGTATTTCTCGGCTGGCTGACTACTACCACAAGTCCCCGGACCTGATCACGGAGCAAGAGTTGCGCGATTATGTGATGGAGCTGAACGCCGGCAAACTGGTGAAGCGCTCCACGGCGAAGCTGCAGTTGTGCGGGATCAAGTTCTTTTTCCGCAACACGCTGCAACGGCGATGGCCCAGCCTCGCATTGATGCGCTCGCCCAAGGGCCGGCGGTTGCCTGTGGTGCTCAGCCCGGAAGAAGTGTGGCGCATTCTGGAGGCCGTTCGTTTTCCGGTCTATCGAGTCTGCCTCACCACCATCTACACGTGTGGTCTGCGGGTCAGCGAGGGGATTTCGCTTTCGGTCGCCTCAGTGGACAGTGCCCGGATGATGTTGCGGGTCATGGGAAAGGGCTCCAAAGAGCGGGAGATTCCCTTGCCGGAAAAGACCCTCCTGATGCTCCGGGATTTCTGGCGGACGCATCGCTCGGCACAGTGGCTATTTCCAGCCCGCGTCGGTCACCGCAACTACACCCGGCATGTCCCCGTCGACAATGTGCAGAACGCCTTCGCCAAGGCCCGCCGGCAAAGCGGCGTCAAGAAGCCAGCCCATGTGCACACCCTTCGGCACTCCTATGCCACCCATTTGCTGGAAGCGGGGGTGAACCTTCGGGTCATCCAGGCCCTGCTGGGCCATCTGTCCGCCCAAACCACCTCGGTGTACACCCACTTGACTCCCGGGCTGATCGCTTCGGTCTCACGAACGATCAACGAAGTTGTCGACCCGCGCTGAGGGACCATGCTGGAGGTGGCGGATATCTTCCGCCTCCACGGTGAGTCTTTCCGCGCCACTCATGCTCTGTGCCCCGGCCAACGGCGGGTCATGGCCGACATCGAGCATTGCCGCACGGCTCACTTTGGAGGGCATCTGGAGCGCTGTGATCACTGCGGCCACGAGCACTACAGCTATCACTCCTGTCGCAATCGGCACTGTCCCAAGTGCCACGGAGATCAGACCCAAGAGTGGTTGGAAAAACAGCAGGACCGCTTGCTGCCCGGCGCCTATTATCTGTTAACCTTCACCCTGCCCAGTTCCTTGCGGCCATTGGCTCGCTCCCACCCTCGCCCAATCTACGGACTGCTGATGACTCAGGCCGTCGCGGCTTTGCAGAAACTCGTCCAAGACCCTCAGTGGGTCGGAGCCCCGGTGCCCGTCCTGGCCGTGCTTCACACCTGGACGCGCGCCTTGCTCTTCCACCCCCACGTCCATCTCCTGGTTCCTGCCGGAGGACTATCTGCCGATGGAACCTGGCTCACCGCCCGCCACTCCGCCTTTCTGGTTCCGGGTTATGCGCTGAGCCCCATTTTCCGCGCCAAGTTCAGAGCCGGCTTGAAACGACTGGGGTGGCTGGATCCCCACGATCCCTGCTGGAAGCAGAACTGGCACGTCCACTGCCACCATGCCGGTAGCGGCCAGAAGGTCCTCAATTATCTGGCCCGCTACGTCTTCCGCGTGGCGCTGGTCAATAGCCGCCTGGTAGCCCTGCACCAGGGGCAAGTCACCTTTCGCTATCGCGATAATCGCACTCAGGCCCTCCGCCACCTCACCCTCCCGGTCCACGAGTTCATCGACCGCTTCCTGCAACACGTCTTGCCGAAGGGTTTCGTCAAGATCCGCACCTACGGACTCTGGAGTGCCACCCAGCGGCACCGCCTGGTTCAACTCCAAGCCCAACTGGCTCCACCTGCGTCCTCACTCCCATCACCACCTCCCGCCGAACCGCCTCAAAGCCCCTCCCGCTCGACATCGGAGCTTACCTGTTGTCCCCAATGCAAGGTGGGGCACATGATCTTCATCCAGCAAATCCTCCCCCACAGAAACCGTCCGCCCTAATCACCATGCCATCTGATTCTCATCGCCCCGCTCAACCAGGTCCTGGTCGACTCCAAGACCCGCCTGCGGCCTCTGTACTCTGCCCTCCCATCGGCCCACCTTTCGGCCCATTCAGTGCCCCCGTTGGCCTCACCGCCTCCGGCCAGCCTTCACCTCTGGCCGGGTTTCACCTTCCCTACGCCTCGACAAAGACCCTCCACCACCAACCAACCTCGGTCCAAACCCCAAGCAACTTCACCGCTCGCTGAGCGGGATTGAGTCCAACCCGTTTTTTGTCGCGGCTTCGTCGACCACGCTTCACTGCCACAACGTCCACCCCTGGCTCCTCAGCTCGACAAAAAACTTAAGTGGTTGAGGCCCGAAACTGCGCCTTTCTGGTACATTCTGCGCAATTCTGGAACATAGACCAAGCCATGAGCCTCGAAATCCGAAAGAACAGCCGGTGGTGGTACGGCGTCTTTGTCGTCAACGGCAGGAAGATCGTCGTGAACTTGGGGGTCCCGATCACGGGGAAGCGTCCCCGGAAGCGGACTCTGCTCGGGGACGACGAGTTCGAACGGTCCCGTGGCCGGGCCATGGAAGCCCACGACAAGCGGATGCAGGAGATCGCCGAGGACCGGACCGGGGAGAAGACGCTGACCAAGTTGGCTGAAATCAAGACCGGCCGCGAGGTGACGTTCCCGAAGCTCGCCGACCTACCCCAGCACTGGACGGCGATCCCGCGCCGGAAGCCTCCCGGGGTCGCCCACGCCAAGCACTGCCGCGTCACCCTCGAACGCTTCGCCGCGTTCGCGAGGGAGCATCAGCCCGGAGTCGAGGAGTTCATCGCCATCAAGCCCGAGACGGCCAAGGCGTTCATGGACGCCGAGGGGGTGCGCGGGATGTCGCCCAAGACGTGGAATGACGCCCTGAAGCTGCTGCGCTCGACCTTCAAGCACCTGCATCCCCACTTGGCTGAGGGCATGAACCCGTTCCGCAGCCTGCTGACGAAGACACCGGAGACGGTCAACCGGGAGCCGTT
>CAYODK010000355.1:0-3894 GCA_964402695.1 uncultured Verrucomicrobiota bacterium | reverse complement strand
CGTTCGCATATTCCGTCAGACCGCCGCGCGAATCGATGGCGCGGCCCACCGTGACTCCCGCCCCAAGCTCGACCGGCCCAGGGGATCGAACCTCCCCACGCACTCTGACAACACCAAGGCCGGGGCAAACAATCCCCGATTCGAGATGCGTGCGACATGACAAGGCGGAGATCGCAATGAGAGTAGTGAGGCAAAGCGATTCTCTCCTATTCATGGTACACAGAACCTCATGGGGCATCACGCCCCAGATAACGAGACACCGTACTCGATCACTTACCGGAATTGGACCAGCGTCCAATGAACTCAGACCTGAGAATCATGTCGGCTACACGCGGAACGTCTGCGCGGTCACGAAAGATCGATAACCCACGGTACTCGAACCGCATTGTCTCACCGATCGCTAGCCGAGATCGGCGCCGCGGCGGACCGACACGCGATGGTGTCCCGCCTGCGGGCCGGTCACGAAGGTGAAACGAACGGCGGCGCCGTCTTCGAGTCGGATGCTGCGAACGATGCCGCCGCCCGCGAACTCGCCGCCGTCCTCGGCCTGCAGGACGACGGTCTCGGGACCTTCGCGATCCGCGTAGGCCACCCGCACCTCGGCCGTGGATTGGGGACCGGTGACGAGAGGCGGGAAGTCCCCCGCCGGGTCGGGCGCAAGCCGGAAGGTCCCGGCGCCGGTGGTGACGACGGCATCGGCGTCCAGAGGTTCCGTGGCCGCCTTCTCGGTTCGTGCGTCCCGGAAGGTCGCGGGCGTGGATGCCGTCGCAGCCACAACACTGGCGGATGCCACGCGCGCGGATCGGACGGGCGCCGGTCTTCGGACCGCGGATGAGGATGATGGCGGAACCGCGGGGCGCGAAGATCCGGAGTGGGAAACACGGAAGGGATCGGACGAGCCGCCAACCGCCGATGCCGGTACCGCCTCGTGCGAGGCCTTGGGAGACTGCCGTGTCTGAGTGGCTTCGCCTGCGTCTTCCGGCTCCGCCACCGGGCCGGACCGATCGCTACGCGCGAGCCAAAGGAGGAAACCGACGGCGGCTACGAGAGAGAGAGAGAGAGAGAGAGAATCGCCGGACTCCGCCGCGCCTCATGGACCGTCCTCCTCACAAACCGCCTCCGCACTCCGCGGGTTCCTTCGCCCTCGGAATGTGCGGACATGTACAGATCCACTCTGGCCGTGTCAAGCGCGCGCACAAACACAAACCAGCGGAGGTTCGTCTTCACAGGGCACCTTCCCGCCCGCCGCTCTCCGCCCCGCACTCACGCGGCGGGCGGGTGCGGGGGCTTCGGGGGGCGCGCGAGGGCGTCGTCGATGACGGGACACGACGTGCCCGCACACTTGTCGGCCTGGGGGCAGTCGCAGGAGCAGCCTCCGCCCTGGCTTGGCCGGACCTCGCGGCGGATCGCGACCACGGCGTAGGCCAGGGCCCCGACGACCAGCAGCGTGATCACGATCGTCTCCATGCCCCACCCTACCGCCGGATGGCTCCGCTGCAAGCCCGCGGAGCGCGCCGACTGGAAACTCCGCGAACACGCCGTAGATTGGCGGGCAACGAAAGGAAGCCGATGAAAACGATGAAACGACGCACATTCCTGACGCTGGCCGGCGCGGGCGCGACCCTCGCTCCCCAATTTCCGTCGATGAACTGGAAATCGACGGGAGCCGGGGTAGGTTGGGCACAGGCAACGCAAACCAACACTGAAAAAGGGAGAATGAACATGGCACACGAACTTCCGAAGCTTCCATACGCGGTGGACGCACTCGAGCCCCACGTCGACGCGAAGACGATGGAGATCCACCACGGGAAGCACCACGCGGCCTACGTGACCAACCTCAACGCGGCGCTGGACAAGCACCCGGAGCTCAAGGACAAGTCGCTCGAGGCCCTGCTCGGCGACCTCGCCGCGGTCCCGGAGGACATCCGCACCGCGGTCCGCAACAACGGCGGCGGCGTGCTGAACCACAACCTCTTCTGGCAGTGGATGACGCCCAAGAGCGCCGGCAAGCCGTCGGGCGAGTTGGCGAAGGCGATCGACACCGTGTTCGGCACCTTCGATGCCTTCAAGGAGCAGTTCACCAAGGCCGCGCTGACGCGGTTCGGTTCCGGCTGGGCGTGGCTCAGCGTGAAGCCCGACGGCAAGCTGTGCGTCTGCTCCTCGCCGAACCAGGACAGCCCGCTGATGGCCGGCGTGTCCGAGTGCCCCGGCAAGCTCGTGCTCGGCCTCGACGTGTGGGAGCACGCGTACTATCTCAAGTACCAGAACCGGCGCGCGGACTACATCACGGCGTGGTGGAACGTCGTGAACTGGGACCGCGCATCGGAACTCTTCCTGGCGAAGTAGGCCGGGACGAAACGAGCGGGGGCGCGGCCGGGTTTCCGGCTCGCGCCCCTGTTGCTTTCATCCCCTTCAGCCGAGGAACGATGTCCCGCGCGGCGGGGCCGGGATCCCGAAGAAGGCGGCGACCGATGCGGCGACATCCATGAAGCCGTCGCGGATGCCCAGTGGCCGGCCGGGGCGGCCCGGGCGGTAGGCGAGCAGCGGCACGTGTTCCCGCGTGTGGTCGCTGCCCTTGAACGTCGGATCGTTGCCGTGGTCGGCGGTCAGGATCAGGAGATCATCCGGCCGGAGCGACGGCAGGAACCGCCCGAGCCATCCGTCCACCTGCTCGAGCGCGGCGGCGTAGCCCGGCGCATCGCGCATATGGCCGTGGAGCATGTCGAAGTCGATGAAGTTCGCGAAGACGAGGCCGCGGTCGAGGCCGGCGAGGAACTCCTCGACGGCCATCTGGGAGTCGCGGTTGTTGCCGGTGTGGTTCGACCGCGTGATGCCGCGATGGGCGAAGATGTCCTCGATCTTGCCGACGGCGCACACGTCGACGCCGGCGGAGGTCAGCCGTTCGAGCAGGGTCGGCTCCGACGGCCGGTAGGCGAAATCGCGGCGGTTCTCGGTGCGGTGGAACGCGCCGGGGGCGCCGACGAAGGGGCGTGCGATCACCCGGCCCACCCGGAGCGGGTCGCACAGCTCGCGGGCGATCTCGCAGCCGCGGTAGAACTCGGGCAGCGGGATGACCTCCTCGTGGGCGCAGAGCTGGAAAACGGAGTCGGCGCTCGTGTAGAGGATCCAGGCGCCCGTCCGCAGGTGTTCGGGGCCCAGCTCGTTCATGATGGCGACGCCGTTGGCGGCGCGGTTCCCGATCACCGCGCGGCCGGTCCGGCGCTCGAACTCCGCGATCAACGCGGGCGGGAACGACGGCGGATCCGGGGGGAAGAGCGCGAAGCCGGGCCGCATGACCAGGCCGCCGATCTCCCAGTGGCCGGTGACGGTATCCTTGCCCTGCGACCGCTCCTCCATGGCGCCGTACGACGCGAGGGGCGTGGCCGCCGGCGGCACGCCGCGGATCGGCCCGGCGCCGCGCAGCGCCGGGATGTTGCCGAGCCCGAGCGAGCCGAGCACGGGGAGCTTCAGTCCGCCGACGGCCTCGGCGGTGTGCGGGATCGTCGCGGACCCCTCGTCGCCGTACTCCGCGGCATCCGGCGCCGCGCCGATGCCGCAGGAGTCGAGGACGATCAGGACGGCCCTCACTCGGGCGGCCTCCCGGCCATGGCACGGAGGATCTCGATGCCGCCGCTCGTGCCGATGCGCGAGGCGCCGGCGGCGATCATCCGCCGGGCATCCTCCAGCGAACGGACGCCGCCGGAGGCCTTGACCTTGCAGCCCAACGGGGCGACGACGCCGTACATCAGCGCCACATCTTCGGCGGTCGCCCCCCCCGTGCTGAACCCGGTGGAGGTCTTCACGTAGTCCGCACCCGCAGCCGCGCTCAGGCGGCACGCGCGGTCCTTCTCGGCATTCGTGAGAAGGCAGGTCTCCAGGATGACCTTGCACAGC
>CAYODK010000354.1:0-3965 GCA_964402695.1 uncultured Verrucomicrobiota bacterium | reverse complement strand
GGGGCTCCTCGGCGAGACCTGGGCCCGCATGCTGTTCAATCTGGCCGCGAGGTGGAATGCGCTCCGACAGGACCTCCGATGGATGGTCGCCATCCTGATCGCCCTGATGGCCTGGCTCGGTCGACGTCTCCTGTTCCGTCGCCGCGCCGCCGTGCCGTTGCCGCCGGATGCGAAGGGGGGAAGGGCGCTGGGCACGGGTCCGGTTTCACCCTGGGCCGCGGTGGAAGAACGAATGGCGCGTCTGGGGCTCGCCCGCGATCCCGCGGAGACGCCGGGGCAGTGGCTGGTCCGCGTCGCGCCGCTCTCGCCGGTGCCGGTCGAGTCGCTTCGGAGTGTCGCGCCGCTCGCCTACCGCGCCGTGTACGATCCGGACGGCCTGCCGCCCCCGGAACGGGCGCGCCTCACCGCCGCCCTCGACGCCTGGCTCCGCGTGTCGGAGGGTTGAGGGATGAAACCTGAAACCTGAAAGAAGACGCCGCCGACCTCCGACGTCTGATCTCCGTCTTCCGCCTCCGGCCCTCAGCCGGCCGGAAACCGTGCCACGTAGTCCGCCATGTCGAACTTGCGGTTCAGACCGGCGGCATTCATGTACCGGACGGTTCCGAACACCGGGCGCCGCGTCCAGGGCCGGTCATGCTTGCCGAAACACCAGGCGACGCCGGCGCAGGCGTTCGGATCGCGGCCGTCGAGTTCGTAGCGGTTGTTGAGGCGGAGCGCCGTGTCGAACGCCTCCTCCGGGGTGCGGCTCCACTCGAGGATCTTCTTCCCCCAGTACATCCGCATGTAGTTGTGCATCTTCCCGGTGCGGACCATCTCGCGTTGCGCGGCGTTCCAGCATTCGTCGTGCGTGTCGGCGGCCTCCCAACGGTCGAAGGCATAGATGTGCGTGCGCGGGTCGGCTGCGTGGTCGGCCAGCGTCTGCCGCGCCCAGGCGGGCAGGGCGGCGTAGGTCTCGCACGCCGGATTGTACGCGGCGAAGTTCATGCTCAGTTCGCGGCGCACGACAAGCTCCTCGATGAAGGCGTCGACCGCGACGCGCGGCGCGCCGGAGGCGTCCGCGGCGACCGCCACCTCGACCGGCGAGATCTGGCCGAAATGGAGGTAGGGACTGAGACCGGACTGGTAGTCCATCGTCGGATCGTTCCGCAGGTCCGCGTAGTGGGCCAGCTTGTGGTCGACGAAGCGTTTCAGCCGCCGGCGCGCCTCGGGCGTGCCGCCCCGGAAGCCGTCGGCCGGCGGCACCGAGCGGTCGACCCTGAGGCGCGCGAGGAGATCGTCCGCGTCGCGCCAGTCCTCCCCGGCGCGACCGGCGCCCGGGCGCGAGGGCCGGCGCGGTTCGAGGGCCCGCAGGGGCGCGAGGAACCGCCGCCACTGGCGGTGGATCCGCGGGCGGATCGTCCGGGCGGCGAACTCCTCCTTGTCCGACGCGACCGCGACGGGCACGACCACGTCGCCCTCGACCTCCTCGACGCGCACACGCGCCTCGCGGGCGAGGTGCTCGCGCCATCGGACCTGGACGGGCATGTAGCCGCGGTCGGCGACGACCAGCGCGGCGTCGCGCGCGGCCTCCGCCGCGACCCGGGCGGGATCGCCGAGGTGGAGTTCAAAGCCGATCCCGCGCGCCTCGAGGGATTCCCGAACGGCGGCGAGTCCCTGGAGCAGGAACGCGTAGTGCCGCGCGTTGGCCTCCGGGTAGCCGTCGGTCAGGCCGAAGATGACGTCGACCGGCCGGTCCAGTTCGTTGGCGCGGGCGACGGCGTGCTCCAGGGCGGGGTTGCCCTCGGCCCGCTGCGATTGCTGCATCCAGTAGACGACGCGCCGGCCGGCCGGGTTGACCGGGCGCTCGTTGAGCCGGCGGATGCGTTCGGGTTCGATCATGGGCCCATCTCCCCGCGGGGATCGACGGCCCGCGCCGCGAGGAGGCCGTCCGCGGTGGCGATGGCCTCGATCGCGAAGGCGTAGCGGTCGACGTCCAGCGCGATCTCGCGGTCCTCGGCGTGGAACCACGGCCGGGCCGGGTCGCCGAACTTGGCGGATTCCGGGTCGGCCCGGACGCGGGCGAGGGCCGCGGCGGTGTCGGCCGGCGTACCCGCGAGGCGGGCCGCGAGGAGGTCGGCGCAGGTCTCGTCCTCCGCGGTCCGCCGTGCCCCGCTCCAGCCCATGGCGGCGAGGGTGACCTCGTCGGCGCCTCCGCGCCGGAGGATCTCGACGGTGGCGGTGAGGGTCACGAAGGCGCCGCCGAAGCGCCGCGAGGCGCCGGCGGCGGCCTCGAGGCCGGCGGTGCCGGCGCGCGTGGAGAGGACGACACGTCGGTCCCGGAGATCCGCGGCGGCCAGTTCGTGCGGGGAATTGCCGAAATCGAAGTCCGGCGGGCGGCGTCCGTCGATCTCGCCGGCGCAGAGGTCGGCGCGGCCGCGGGCGCGGAGGGCGAGGGCGGAGGGGACATCCGTGACGAAGAGCAGTTCCCGCGCGCCGCCGGCGAGGATGACGGCGGTCGAGGTCATCGCGCGGTAGACGTCGATGATGACCGTCGCTCCGCGCGCCGATCGCGCGCCGTCGAGCAGGCTGACCTTGTGAATGCGCATGGGCCGCGTCCCCGGACTGTTTTCGCCCGCCCGGGACGGGGTGATTCTACCCGGAGCGGCGGTGAATGCCAGTCCGGCCGTTTCGGATGGACAGGGCGCGGGGAGCGGGTATCCTTGCTCCGTTCGCGCGATCGTGAGGTCGCCTGTCTCTATGAAGATCCTTGTGTTGAACGGTCCGAATCTGCAGTTGCTGGGCCGGCGCGAGCCGGACGTGTACGGGCGCGTGACGCTGGCGGAGATCCGCCGGCGCCTGGAGCGCCGGGCGAGGGCGCTCAAGGTTTCGCTGGACTTCCTCCAGAGCAACGTCGAGGGGGAGCTGGTGACGGCGGTGGGCGAGAGCGCGGGCCGCTACGACGGGGTGGTCTTCAACCCGGCGGCCTACACGCACACGAGCGTGGCGCTGCACGACGCGATCAAGGCGTCGGGGGTGCCGTGCGTGGAGGTGCATCTGAGCAACGTGGCGGCCCGGGAGGAGTTCCGCCGCCGGAGTTTCACGGCGCCGGCCTGCATCGGGCAGGTGGCGGGGTTCGGGGCCGACAGTTATCTGCTTGCGCTGGAGGGGCTGGTGGGGTATCTCCGGCGAGCCCGCGCGGCCGGGGCCGGCGGGCGGGCGGTGTGACGGGAAGGGGAAACGCAACCACGGAGGCTGCACAATGGATATCCGGGAGATCAAGAAGATCCTCGAGATGATGAAGGAGAACGACCTGGCCGAGTTCGAGATGGAGGACCAGGGGTTCCGGCTGGCGGTCAAGCGGCGCAGCGGCGTCGAGACCCCGGTCGTCGTGGCAGCCGCGCCCGTCCAGGCGGCGCCCGTGGCGGTCGCCCCGGCGCCCGCGCCCGCGGCGCCGGCCCGGGACGAGGATGCCGGCCTGGGCACGATCACCGCTCCGATCGTCGGGACCTTCTACCGCTCGCCGGCGCCGGACGCCGAGCCGTTCGTGACGGTGGGCCAGGAGGTCGACGAGAACACGGTCGTCTGCATCGTCGAGGCGATGAAGGTCATGAACGAGATCAAGGCGGAGTGCCGCGGGATCATCCGCAAGATCCTCGTCGAGAACGCCACGGCCGTCCAGTTCGGCCAGGCGCTGTTCAAGGTCGAGCCGCTGTAAGGAAACCCCATGTTCGAACGCGTGCTCATCGCCAACCGGGGCGAGATCGCGGTCCGCGTCATCCGCGCGTGCCGCGAACTCGGCATCCGCACCGTGGCCGTCTACTCGCAGGCCGACGAGAAGTCCATGCACGTCCAGCTCGCCGACGAGGCGGTCTGCATCGGGCCGGCGCCGACCAGGGAGAGCTACCTCAAGATCGCCAACATCATCAGCGCCGCCGAGGTGGCGGATGTCGATGCGATCCATCCGGGGTACGGATTCCTGTCCGAGA
>CAYODK010000353.1:0-4038 GCA_964402695.1 uncultured Verrucomicrobiota bacterium | reverse complement strand
GGTCAAGAGCAGCACGAGCGTGAAGGACATCAACATCCAGGACGTGGCGCTGCAGCGGTACTGCTTCGAGGGCGCCGGGCTCCGAATCCGTCGGTGCATCCTCATGCACGTCAACAATGAGTACGTGCGGCACGGGGACATCGATCCGAAGCGCCTGTTCACCCGGGTGGACATCACGGACCAGGTGGCGGAAGTGATCGGGGACGTCGAGGGGCGCTTGGCGGAGATGGTGAAGACGATCTCGGCCCGCAAGTGTCCGGTGGTCGATATCGGCCCGCATTGCTCGGATCCGTACGAGTGCGTGATGCAGGAGAAGTGCTGGGCCCATGTGTTCAAGTACGAGGATAACATCTTCACGCTGTACCGGCTTCGGGCGGAGAAGGCGTGGCACCTCTACGGTCAGGACATCATCCGGAATGCCGACCTGCCGTTCGAAATGGACGTGAGCGACCAGCAGCGCGTCCAACTGACCGCGGAGCACACGGGGGATCCGCACATCAACGCCCGGGCGGTACGCGCCTTCCTGATGAAGATGGAGTATCCGCTGCACTTTCTGGACTTCGAGACGTTTTCGACGGCGATTCCGTTGCTGGATGGTGTCAGGCCTTATCAGAAGGTGCCGTTCCAGTTCAGTCTCCATGTTCTGGGTAGGCAGGGCGCCGATCCGGTGCATTCTTCGTGGATATGGGACGGGGCAGGGGATCCGCGGGCCATCATGATGGAGCAGCTTCGCCGGTTGCTGGGCCGGGAGGGCTCCGTGATCGCGTACAACGCCACGTTCGAGTTGGGGGTCTTGCACGAGGCTGCCGATGCCTATCCGAAGCATGCCGCGTGGGTTGACAGCATCGCCGCCCGCACCGTGGACCTGCTGGAGCCATTCCGTAGCTTCAGCGTGTACCACCCGGCCCAGCACGGGAGCGCGTCGCTGAAAGCCGTTCTGCCGGCACTGACGGGTACCACGTATGACGGCATGGAGATCAGTGACGGCTCGATGGCGAGCCAGCAGTACCTGGCGGCCATGTACGGTGGCGTTGATGTGAAGGAGAAGCAACGGATCCTGCGGGCACTAGAGGAGTACTGCGGATTGGATACCCGGGCGATGATCGACCTGGTTGTGTGGCTGCGGGTGGCGGGGGCGGGCATGCAGAGGTAGCTCCCCACCGGACTGCATTACAGGTCAGCGAAGGCGGTGGAGGAGGATCGTTATGGTTACGATGGCCGACATTCAAAGAGCCACAGACGAGTTCATCAAGAAGCACTGGAATAGCCGGGCGTGCGGCGAAGTCCCCGACGCTTCATGGAAGGAATGGGCAGCGTTGACCGGAGAGATTCCGAACAACGACAAGCAAGGATGCTACGCTCTGGTTGTAGGTGGGCGGGTCGTCTATGTCGGATCGGCCGTCAGTCGCGGGGCGGGCAAGTACACCGGCAACGGCATCGGAAAGCGACTGGGCGACTACACGACTTGGGATAGGACGAAGAAGGGGAGTGGTGGCCGGCGCGTCTATTGCATGTGCGACGGATTCGATCCGAACACACGGGTGTTCACGTTTGGGGTCCCTGTACCGTATGGCTACCTGGCTTTGGCGCTTGCGGACTACCTGATTCTGGGATTCAATACCGACGCAAGAAGTCACTGGGATTCGTATCATGTGAGGCAAAATGATGGGGGATGACTCTATGAGAACCGAGGCAATAACCGAGAGCCGTGCGGAACTGCACTGGGTCGGGCCAATGCGCTTTCAGGAAGCGCTGGTTGCTGAGAGGCTGCAAGTTCCGGGTGTCTATCTTTGGCTCTGGGGAGTTGAGAGGAAGTCAGTCGTCTATGTGGGGGAGACGAAGGACGTTGTTCATCGCTTCTCGCAGCACTTAGAAAACTACTCGGAGGGGCTGGGGACGTTTGTGAACCCCGTGACTGTGAACAATGCCTACCGCGTTCTCACACAAAGGGACTCCCATGGTAGAATTCGTGATGAGACGATCACACAGCGCGAACTCCATGTCCCTGGCAAGTCCACAGCGTGGGATTGCGCTGAACTAAGACGACTCTCCATGCAGTTTCTGCGGGAGTGCTATGTAATGGTCGCCCAGTCTGAAATTCTCGATCGTCGGGCGACTCGCCGACAGGTGGAGGCACTGGCAATTCGGTCTTTGGTGGACGAATTCGGAATTGCCCGCACGCCAAATGGAAAGGCTCACGACTACCTGATCGGACAGGCGACAGGGGACCTGTTCAATGGCCGTGTTGTCGAGACGGCGGAGTTCTACTTGCCGGATCTAGGACAACGATGGAACGCCATCTGCCGAGCCCAGCAATGAATGGCCACACGATCCCCTTGCCGATCGCCTGGGCTCCGTCAGTGTCTGAGGGAAATGTGTGATAGCAGCCACGAAATGAGGCCCTATTGATGCATGGAGTGTTGATCTTCGCGATGATACGCCGTCCGATATCCGTCCGCCATCAGGAGATCCTGAATGCTCCCTTCCGAAGGAAGATGATCGTCTCCAGGATCGCGATCTGACCGTCCTTGCTGAAGAACCATCGTTGGGCGGGTGTGAGCTTCCGGCGGCGCCCCCACCGCTTTCGTTGTAGGTCCGGCATTGCGCGCTCCAGGGCCTCGGCGAGGCCGCGGGCGTCCCTGGCCCGCACCCACTGCCCCTCATTCACCACGTACGACCAGATCTGCGGGACGGGCGGGCCCCGGCGCGTATCGCATGCCCCCGTCCACTTCCAGCCATAGGCGAGGGCGAGCCGTAGCAGGTTCCCCCAGCCCTGTCGGGTCCAGTAGCGGTATCGGTCCGGTCCTTCCAGATCCATGCCCATTGGTTGTCCTCCCTCGGTTCTCGTGGTGATGTGCTGCTTCAACGACCCTCAACGCCGCCGCCGCTTCTTCTTGGGCGTCCTCTTTGCAGGTTTCAAGATCGACCACAGGTGCCCGGCATTCCGGACAGACCCCAACCCCGGCAGGGCTTCACCGCTGGCCCGGTTGGGCACGTACTGCGCCATCACGCCGACGACCACCGGGCGCTTCCCGTCGAAGACAAAGGCCGGGGCGCCGCTCACCCCGTGGATGACCACGCCGTCGACCAGGTAATCGCCGTGCGTCGCGATGTTGGCACTGATGTGGCCGGCGAAGAGGCAGCAGATCCCCTCGACGATGTTCGGGTACCCGCACCAGGCCACGGAGTATCCCGGCGCGATCTTGAGCGACGAGTCCGCCATGGACAGCGGTGCCGCCGGGAACTCCAGTGCATCACTGGGGATCTCCAGGACCGCCAAGTCGAGGTCGGAGTTGATCGTGATGGTGAACAAATCGGCTTCGAGCGCCGTGTCGGAACTCTGGCCGATGATCCGGAGCGGCGATCGCCACTTGAACGCGTACTCCACCACGTGCGCCATGGTCGCGATGGCCGCGCAGGGACGCCCGTCGCGGACCGTCTTGCCCACGTAGAACCCGCTCCCGTAGCCGTCGGGCAGTTCGATCCGGACCACGTAGGGCATCACATCGCCGGCTACACTCGACCATCCATTTGCCTTCATGCGGGGCTCCTTCCTGTTGCGCCTTCGTTCGTTCTTCTCTTCACGCGCCCCATCCTATAGAAGGGGGTACGTCAAACAGTGTCGTACCCCCGGATGGAGGTAAGAAAATGTCGGAGCCGAAGTTCAAGCCTCAGTATCGCCGGCTGCTCCATATCGACGGCGAGATCCGCAAGGGAACGTATCCCAACTGCACCGGCCTGGCCCGGGAATGGGAGGTCAGCCCGCGCACCGTCCAGCGGGATATCGACTACCTGCGGGACGAGCTGAGCGCGCCGCTGGAGTACGACGCCATCCGGCACGGGTTCCACTACACAGACCGGTCATGGTTCCTGCCGTCCGTGGTCCTAAGCGAGGGCGACCTGCTCGGGCTCCTCATCGGCACGCAGGCGGCCGCCCTGTACCAGGGCACGCCGATTGCCGGCGAGCTGCGGTCGATCTACGGTGTAAGGCCCGCCTAATCATGAGACCGGTTTTTCGGAAAACCCGGTAACACTTCC
>CAYODK010000352.1:0-4107 GCA_964402695.1 uncultured Verrucomicrobiota bacterium | reverse complement strand
AGCGGGCCGCCCGCGAGGTCCGGGAGGAATTCCTCAACGCCGACCGCGAGTTGAACAAGCCGGGAACGACGCCGCCCGCGACACCCGCGCTGCCGGAGGGGTCGACGGACGCCGCGGCGGACGGTGTCGGCGACCACCCGGACAGCGCGGAGTACTACGGATCCCCCGAGAGCGGCGGCGGCGAATCCGGAGGCCCGATCGAGCCGGTCCGCGAGGCCGCGGCCGGGACGGAGCCGGCGCCGGAGGTGGCCACGGCGGCGCCGCCGGCCGCGGAGATCCCGCCCGCCGAAGCGCCCCCGGCCCCCGCGCCGGGCGACGCCGCGGGGCCGGCCGATGCACCCCCAGCCGACACGACCCCCGGGCATGTGGAAGAAACTCCGAAAGCCTAGGACCGGCGCCGACGACGGCGACGAAAGCAAGCCGTTCATCGAGCACCTCGAGGATCTGCGCGACACGCTCCTGCGGTGCGTCGGCGCGCTGGCCCTCGGCATGATCGTCGCGACCCCGCTGGCGCCGAGGATCCTGGACTGGCTGAAGCGCCCCCTCTATGCGGTTTTCAAGAACGAGGAGGAGGTCAAGCAGTTCCTCTGGAACTTCGACGTCCTCGGCGGCTTCACCCTGGCGATGAAGCTCATCCTGTGGTCCGGCCTCCTGTTCGCGATGCCCTTCCTGGTGCTGTTCATCGCGCAGTTCGTGTTCCCGGGCCTCACGGTCAAGGAGAAGACCGTGATCCGGAAGAGCAGCGGCGCGGCCGTCGGGCTCTTCGCGTTCGGCGTCTTCCTGGCCTACCGGTTCTGCCTGCCCGTCGGCCTGAAGGCGATGCTGGCGATCAACGCCTGGATCGGCGTGCGGCCGCAGTGGACCATCACCAGCTACATCGCCTTCACGCTGCAGTTCCTGCTGGCCTTCGGCATCGTCTTCGAGATGCCGATGGTCCTCGTCGTCCTCGGCAAGCTCGGACTCGTGACCTCGTCGTTCCTCCGCACCTACCGCCGTCATGTCATCGTCGGGCTCTTCATCATCTCCGCCATCCTGACCCCGCCGGACATCTTCAGCCAGATGCTGATGGGCATCCCGCTGGTCCTGCTCTACGAGATCTGCATCCTGATCATCCGCGCCACCGAGCGGAAGGCCGAGAAGGCCGCCGGCGACCCCGCGCCGACGAAGCCGGACTGACCCGTCGGACGAGCGGTCCCGCGGCAGGGAGGGGTGGGAGTGCCAGATGAGCGAGACGCCCAAGCGGATCCTGGTGATCGATGACGACGACGCGATCCGGCTGTTCATCCGCCGGGTGCTCGAGCATCACCGCTACGAGGTGATCGAGGCGCGCAACGGCGGCGAGGGCCTCCGCGTCTACCGGGAGAACCACCCCGACCTCGTGCTGCTCGACCTCTACATGCCGGAGAAGGACGGCCTCGAGACCCTGCGCGAACTCCGCCTGGAGTCGCCGGCGCCCAAGGTCGTCACCATGTCGGGCGGCGGACCCAAGTACGACGTCACGATCCTGCAGTCCGCGCGATTCCTCGGTTCGCAGTCGGCGCTGATCAAACCCTTCTCCATCGGCGAACTGCTGGAACTCGTCCGGACGATGCTCGACGGTCCGCCGCCGCCCGCCGCCCCCTGAGCCTCCAAGTCATCGGCTGCGCGCGCCGTACGGCGAGCCTCCGCAGGCTGGCGGATACGATCCCCGGCCGCTATCCTGTGCCGATGCACTCACTCCGCGCGGCTGCCATCGTCACGGTCCTCTCGGTTTCCCTCCTCGTCTCGTCCGCCGCGCCGCCGGTGCCCGACGAGCGTGCGCCGCGGCCGGGCGAGTGGGGATTCCGTCCCTTCGACGGGTATGCCGTGTCGCGCAATCCGCCGGCGTTCGTGTGGAGGCCGCAGAAGGACGCGGCGTCGTACGAGCTCGAGATTGCGCGCGGGTCGGCGGCGGCCGGTGCCGCGGTCTACCGCGACCTCCCGTTCAACGCATGCTGCCCGACCCAGGCCCTCGCCGCCGGGGAGTGGACCTGGCGCTTCCGGTTCGTGTCGCGCAAGGGGGCGACCTCCGAGTGGAGCCATGCGCGTCGCTTCACGCTCGACGCCTCCGCCGCCGTCCTCCCGATGCCGCCGCGCGAGACGGTCCTCGCCCGCGTCCCCGCCGCCCACCCGCGCCTGCTGGTCCGCCCCGAGCAGGTCCCCGCGCTGCGGGCCGCCGCGGCCGGCGCGCGCGCCGCCGACTTCGCCGTGCTCACGACCCGCTGCGAGCGCCTGCTGCGCAAGCCGCCGCCCTCGGCCGAACCGCCGAAGTACCCGGAGGGCCTGAACCGCGAGAGCGACGAATGGATGAAGATCTGGTGGGGCAACCGCGAGGCGACGATCGCGCTGCTCGACGGCGCGGCCACGCTGGCGTTCACGCGGATGCTCGGCGGGCGCGAGGAGTACGGCCGCACCGCCCGGCGGTGGCTGCTGGATGCCGCCGCGTGGGATCCGAAGGGCAGCACCGGATTCCGCTACAACGACGAGGCGGGCATGCCGTTCGCCTATTACTTCGCGCGGACCTACACCTTCGTGAACGACCTGCTCACCGAGGAGGACCGCGCGACGTGCCGGGAGACCATGCGCGCCCGCGGCGCCGAGATGTACCGCCACCTCTGCCCCAAGCAGCTCTGGGAACCCTACGAAAGCCACGCCAACCGCGGCTGGCACAAGCTCGGCGAGGCCGCCATCGCCTTCCTCGGCGAGATCCCGGAGGCGTCGGACTGGCTCTGGTTCGCGATGCTCAAGCAGTTCTGCACCTACCCGGTCTGGAACGACGACGACGGCGGCTGGCACGAGGGCAGCTCCTACTGGAGCAGCTACATCGGCCGGTTCTCGTGGTGGGCCGACGTCATGCGCACCGCGACCGGCGTCGACGCCTACAAGCTGCCCTACTTCGCGCGCGTCGGCGATTACCCGATGGTCCTGATGCCCCCCGGCGCGCCCGCGGGCGGCATGGGCGACCTGTGCGACCGGCGGCCCGGCGGCGGCATCGGCGAACTCGCCGCGGATTTCGCGTCCGCCACGGGCAACCCGTACTGGCGCTGGTACGCCGAGCAGACCGGCGCCGGCGACCGCGAGTCGTCGAAGCGCATCGCCTCGGGCGTCGGCCCCTACATCCAGTTCCTCCGCGGCGCGCGCCCCGCGGTCGCCGCGCGGCCGCCGACGAACCTGCCGTCGTCCGTCGTCTTCCGCGGCGTCGGCCAGGCGGTGCTCAACACCGACCTCACGCACTCGACGAACAACGTGCAGCTCGTCTTCAAGAGCAGCCCGTTCGGCACGCACAGCCACGGCTACGACGCGAACAACAGCTTCCTGCTCCACGCCTACGGCGAGCGGCTGTTGATCCCGACCGGCCGCCGCGACCAGTACGGCAGCGCGCACCACAAGAACTGGATGTGGGAGACCAAGTCGGTCAACAGCCTCACGCTCGACGGCGGCCAGGGGCAGGGGAAGCGGACGATGGCGGCGCGGGGCCGCATCACCGGCTTCGCGACCTCGCCGGAACTCGACTACGTCGCCGGCGACGCCGCGGAGGCCTACGAGGGCCGGCTGGAGACGTTCGACCGGCACATCGCCTTCGTGAAACCCGACCTCATCGTCATCTACGACCGCGTCGCCGCGCCGCAGCCCGCCTCGTTCGAGTGGCGGCTGCACGCGCCGGTCGAGATGAAGGTCGCCTCGCAGAAGGAGATCGACGTCGTCAACGGCCGCGCCGCGTGCCGCGTCTCGTTCCTGCTGCCCGGCGGCCTTGCGATCTCGCAGACCGACAGGTTCGACGTGCCGCCCCGGCCCAAGATCCAGCTCCGCGAGTGGCACCTCACCGCCGTCCCCGGCCGGGCCGAGAAGGAACGCGAGTTCGTCACGGTCGTCCGGCCGTACCGCGCGGGGACGCCCGTTCCCTCCGCGGCGGAACTCGGCCGCGACGGCGAGGCGTGGACCGTGACCGCCGTGACTCCGGCCGGGAAGGCGCGCGTGACGCTCTCCGGCGGGGCGGACGCGGTTCGTGTGCGGCTGCAGGACCGGGACGGGAAGACCGTCCGCGAGTTCGCCTCGTCGTCGGCCGCGATCGTGACGGCGCCGGCCATT
>CAYODK010000351.1:0-4108 GCA_964402695.1 uncultured Verrucomicrobiota bacterium | reverse complement strand
GATTGTCAGCATCAAGAGTAAGACGATAGCGATTCCGGGTTTCGTGACAAATGGCCTCCCGGATTTTTACCTGCACCAGGAGAAGGGCATGGTGAGATTCGGTGAGGATATGGGCTCTGCTGGCACGTGGCTCAATACCGCATATCGGGAGGTGACCATAGAACTCGGATGTGGGGCTCGCCAGCGGGTGAACGGAAATCGACACGATGATAGCAGTTCCTCGTCCTACTACGGATACTCTTACTTCGAGGGAGATGTGACGGGGACCAATTACGGCGCGGGGGACATCGCATACTGGGGGAGTGGCTCTTCCGGATGGACCAACTTCAATTCGAGCAACAACGAGATTGAGAGTTCCGATGCGACCAACTATGTGTGGGAAGGGGTCGCGTTGCCAGTGAGCGACTGGTCGGAGGACGGGGACACGAACAAACCGGGCTACTCTCGGCAGGCGACGTCCTCGACGCTTGCTGTCTCATGGGTGGTCGACGAAGAGGATCCGGAGTTTTACGAAGAGTATGCGTTCCAAGCAACGAACTCAGACCTGCTGACGACTCCGGATCTGGTTGAGTGGGCGACGAACTACCTGTGGGCCGGATCGCCGTTCACGACGACGAACCTGCCGTGGGGCTGGAGCTGGAGTAACAACTACTGTGGGGTGCGCGTCACCAACGAATCGTCCGTCGCCAAGTCGTGGCTGTCAATGTCGTCCAACGAGGTAGACTACGGCGTGTGTGCCGCGCAGTACCGGTTCAGAGTGACCTCGCCCCAATCGGGCGTCATCTACAGGGCCATGGCGAGTCATTGGTTCACGCCCGCGGGGACCACGAACAGTGAGTTGACTGCGGTGACGACTTTCGCGGGGTACTGCACGAATGCCGCCGCGGACTTCCACCTGCCCGTCAATGGGGCATTGCTCGCTCCGCCAGTGGAGAACGGGACGGCAAGCGTGAGCATCTTGAAAGTGGCGATAGCCAACGCTTGGGAAAGGGACGACGTCTGCAACCGCATCCTCAATCCAAAGCAGACGACCAGCAACCGGCTCTTTGTGGCAACGGAGAGTTCCGGCCAGGCAGAGATCACCGTCAAGGCGAGCATTCAGCCGGCAGGTGTCGAAGATGAAGTCCTGTGCGCCATCTACCAAGGATCAACCCACTTGGTGAGCGGTGAATTCTCCGCCGCCTCTGAATGCGAGTTGACCTTCACGCCAACCGGTCCCGCCAAGAACTACTTGCTGAAGGTGGGCATTGATACCAATGACAACGGTACGCTGGAGTCGTCGGAGTTCTGCACTACTATGACCAACTTCGGCGTGACGGCGTTCATGTCGACCCATTACGACGATCAGCGATCCTCGTTGAACGGCTGGGCGACGGCGGCGAAGATTCCTTACCCGGTCGGAGCGTCACTCCTCATTCGCTTCCTGAATCGCACAGACATGCCTGAGCCATTCAACGGAACCACTACGGTCGGGATCACCTGTTTCACCCAGTCCAATCTCACGCACAACGCCGGTGCGACCTTCGCTGCCGATGGATCGGGCACACTCGACTCAAATAGCTGGACTGCCGCAAGTGTCGCAGGCGATCGAATCGCGAACTCACATGAACTCAAAGCAATCATCAACGCGATTCTGGACGCCAACAGGGCCACCGTTACAAACTACTTCGCGACCCATCCCACGGAGAACGAGTACGCAGGGACATGGACGCAGAGCGATGTGCCCGTCAACTTCGCAGAGACCAGGTACATCCTTCACCCGATTGAGTACGATCTTCACGTCGCATTCGGACATGCAACGATATCGATCTCGGTCAACGTCGTCGTTAAGAAGGGGTTGCTCGGCGGGCTCTACATCGACAGCCTCATTGAAACCGGGACGCTCGACGACCTTTACGATTTCAACTACGAGGACGGCGGTCTTCCCGGACAAGCGGCAGTCCTGCAGATCGGATGGGATCCGGACATCACGGGGCGCGATGCGGGGAGCATCTTCTTCGACCGTGTTGCATTCCAAGAGACTTTTGACGACTGGGATTACACTTACTGAGCCTGGAGTCAACATGCATACGACACTGAGACATCGAACGCAGCGGGTTCAACTTGCGATAGCAGCCGCACTCGTTCTCATTGGGTTGAACGCGGAAGGCGCCGACGGTGAGGCTGCGAAGGCGCTCAACCTCGTTAAGACCAGAGGCTTGAAGGGTTTTGTCGCTGAAGTTAAGGCAGGGACAGCACAGGGCGCCCCCCAAGCCATCCTCAGCAGCAAGTCTTGCGATCGGATCACTGACCCGGTAAGACGCCGGCAGGTACAACAAGAAAGAGCGTTGGGCAAAGCCCTCTTGAGTGAAATGGTTGCTCTGAAGGGCGCCACACCTGGGACGGAACTCTCGGCAGTCGAACAACTAGAAATCATCCGTTCATGGAGCCTCTCGCAACAGTCCTACGGCAATCTGATCCTCGCATCTGTCGCGGAGGACGCGGCGGTGACATTGCTGTTGCGTCTTCTGGCTGACCCCATGAACGATACGACCAAAGTGCGCGCCCATGCCGAAGCCTTGTTCCGGGGCGGACCGTCAACCGATTACTGGGTACGGATGCTTGAACAGGAAGAGGACCCGGTCAGGATCGCGACTACAAACACCTCGCCGGAATACCTGAAACTTGCCGTCCTGTTCGAGACGCTTCAAAACGAAAAAGCTACAAGGCAGAAGAATGCCGTGTATCCGGGGTCGGGTGGCGATTATGAAAGCTGCTTCGCTGCCTACGATCCAGCTCAAGTTGGCTGGCTATACAATACGCTGTGCATCCGAAAAGCGGCGCTGGAAGCGTGCCTCGCTGTGAAAGAGAAGATGGGACACATACCAGAAGCCAGGGACGAGTTCAGGTCTGCACTAAAGAAGAATGCCACGGCGGTCATGAAGAAGGAAGATCGTCTGGGCGGTCGCATTGATACGGGTCAGGTCTGGATCATCTGGTGTGATGCTCTCAGCAAATGAGCTAGGCACTTGACGCTACGTCTTGGCACGCTGGTTGCGAAGAGAAGGTCAACCGACTTTCCAATGCTCCACTACAGCGGTGCATCGCCGGTAAATGGCTGCCTTGAATGCGATCACCGTCATCGAAGGGCACGTACGGGAGCATGCAGGGCAGCAGGCGGCCGGGGGCAGCGGAGTGTCGCCATCGGCGTCTGCGTTCTGCCGTTCAAGTGCGTGGCGTTCGCCAGCGCCAGCGCCACCACGCAGTCATCATGGAACCCTGATGGCGCGTCGTAGCTGATCCGGCCGCCGGGGTGGATCTCGTACTCGTACCGCTTGAGCTCGTCCGTCAGGACCGCCCACCTTCGCGGCCAGAGGGCGGCTTCCCTGCAAACTGACGCCCCAGGACTACCGCGCCCTCGTCGTCTTCCTGCACAGCCGCGAATTCACGATCCTCTGCCAGGTGCTGCTCCGGAGGAGCGCCACGATCATCCGTGCCCTGCTCGCGAAGCCCTTCGAACCGGTCCGGCCCGCGAAACCGAAGGCCCGGACAGCGCCATGACGCAGTCATCATGGAACCTGCCCATCGGTCTGAAGCGCCCCGCCGTCCGAGCCCTCCATGGCGGGAGATGGCAGGCGATTGCAGTGCCCCGCGCTTGACACGCGGACGCGGAAGGGACTACCAGTGTCGCCAGCTTCTTCGATTGCTGGAGGGCGAGCGGTGGAGATCAAGGGGACAGAGGATTCCTGCAAGCGGCCCGGCTTGCGAACGGCCCTCGGGGTGGGGCTGGTGCTCTGCACCGCCGTTCTGGCGGTCGTCTGGTTCCGCCAATCCCCGGTCCCCAACCCCGGCCCGGCGTCCCAGTCTCACGACTCCGCGCCCGGGGCGGCGACGGCCCCCTTACCTTCCGCGCCGCAGCCCGGGCAGCCGGTCAGCGCGGCAGCCCTCCCCGAACCGGTCAACACCGGGGCGGCGCGCTCAGCGCCGGAAACCGCACCGGCCGCAACCGCCGCCGCGTCCACCCGGCCCACTTCTATCCGCTCGGCATCCGGACCCGCGCAAGGCGTTGCGCCGGCCCTCCGCGCGCCTCCCGCCCCGGAGGCGGGGCAATCGGCGCGGCCCTTCACGC
>CAYODK010000350.1:0-4165 GCA_964402695.1 uncultured Verrucomicrobiota bacterium | reverse complement strand
ACCTGACCGTCGACAAGGTCTACCCGATGGTCCCGCTGCTGCTGCAGCCCGGCTCGTTCGCGGCGCGCAGCGTCGCGATGAACATGGCCGCGCTGCAGGCGGGCGACGAGATCTTCGCCGACGAGAAGTACCGCGACGCCCTGTGGGTCTACCGGCTCGTGCACCCGCACGACACCCTGAGGCTCAACTGCGAGGAGCAGCTCGCGCGCTGGCAGATGCGCGTCAAGCGGCTGCAGCGGACGCCGGGACTCCCGCGGGAACTGCTGCGCGCGCAGGAGACCGTCTCCGAGATCGAGAACGAGCTGCAGGGGCTGGACAAGATCCCCAACTACGACCCGGAGTTGTTCTACCGCATCGCGCGCTCCTACATGGAGACCCGCCGGCTGCGCGAGGCCGGCGAGATGTTCTACAACCTCTACCAGGAGGGCCTCGAGGAGAAGCGCGAGGAGAACCTCTACTTCGCGTTCCTGTGCGCGTCGCGGATCAAGCCGACCGACAAGTGCCTCGCGCGCGGCCACGAGTACATGGAGAAGTTCCCGGGCGGACCGCATTACGACACGATCTCCCTCACCGTCGGCCAGATCTACGCCGGCGCTCAGAACTGGCCGAAGGTCCTCCAGGTGCTCGGCAAGGCGATCGAGGTCAGTCCGAAGCACGAGGACATCGTCGAGGTGCTCTTCCTGCTCGGCTACGCGTCGTTCATGGAGGAGCAGATGCCCGACGCCCAGCGGCACTTCGGCCGCATCGTCGGCGAGTTCCCCGACAGCGAGCGCGAGGCCGACGCGCGCTACTGGCTCGGCATGGCCTTCCTGTTCGACAAGAAATACGAGGACGCGCGGCCGAATTTCGACCGGGTCGTCCAGAACTTCGGCGCCTCGGTGTTCGCCGAGGACGCGTCGTTCCGGTCCGCCACCTGCGACTTCGGCCTGAGCCAGTTCTACGACGCCGAGCGCAAGCTGCTGGCCTTCGTGCAGCGCTATCCCGAGAGCAAGCTCCTCGGCGAGGCCCACGTGATCCTCGGCGACGTGTCCGGCGCCGTCGGCGAGCTCGAGGAGGCCGTCCGCCGCTACCAGAAGGCCCTGCCGATGGAGCTCAACATCGAGCTCTACAACTACGCCGCGTTCCGGTGTGGCGAGATGCTGCGGGAGCTCAAGAAGTACCAGGAGTGCATCGACCACTTCACCGCCTACATCCAGCGGGCCAAGCCGGAGTCCAACGTTCCGCTCGCGGTGTACTGGATCGGCGAGGCCTACTGGGACCTCGGCCAGCCCGAGGTGACGCTCAAGTTCTTCCTGGACGCGCTCTCCCGCTTCGGCAAGGACCGCAAGGAGCTGGGCGTCGACCTGATCCTCGAGAAATGGGTCGACCGAACCCGCGGCGCCGGCAGGATCCACGGCGAGAAGGCGTGGCTCGACGCGCGCGACCTGCTCAAGAAGGCGCTGACGGAGAAGGACTACGTCCTCGCGCTGCGCCTCGAGCGGATCATCCAGTACGATCCGAACGCGTCCGAGGCCGAGAAGGCCGCGATGCAGAAGTTCATGCTGCGGGCCGAGAACCTCCCGTACGCCAGCGCCGGCGTGCTGGAGTGGATGGTGGACGCCGCCGCCGCCGCGAAGAACGCGGACCTCGCCCGCGCCGCCGCCGAGACGATCATCCGCGAGTTCACCGAGACCGACTACGCGCTCACCGCGCGCCGCCTCCTCGCGCAGCAGGCGATGGACGCGGGCGCGTTCGACGATGCGATCGTCCAGTACAACATCATCCGCGAGGTCTACGCGAGCTCCGACGACGCCGCGCAGGCGCTGCTCGTCCTCGGCCGCCTCTACCGCGAGAAGGGCGACGCCGAAAAGGCCGACGCCGCCTACAAGGACCTCCTCGGCGCGAAGGAATGGAAGGCGCTGTGGCCCGCCGCCCTCTACGGCCGCGGCGAGCTCTGGCAGGCCCAGCGCAAGTACGACCAGGCCGCGGCCTACTTCGAGCGCATCTACGTCCTCTACGCCGGCCACAAGGACTGGGTCGGCAAGGCCTACATCGCCCGGGCCGAATGCCTGGGCAAGCTCGGCCAGGTCAAGGCGGCGGTCGAGACGCTCGACGAGTTCCTGGGCCGCGCCGAGTGGGCGCAGCTTCCCGAGACGGAGCCGGCGAAGGAGTTGAGGCAGAAGTTCCAGTCGCGCATATGAGCCGACACCTTCCAGCGATCGCGACCGCGGCCCTGCTGGCCGCCGGCCTGGGCGCATCCGCGCAGACCAACGCCCCCGCGAAGCCCGCCGCGCCCGAGGGGGTGCTCGTCCGCCTCGGCAAGGAGGGGGAGGCCATCCGCGAGGTCATCCTCGTGAAGCGCGAGGGCCCCGAGATCTACTTCCGCATGACCAACTCCCCGCCCGGCGTCATGTCGTCCTTCAAGGTCGAGGCCTTCGACGACGCCGAGTTCAAGGTCGTCGTTCCCGAGGAGAAGGCCTACGCCGCCTCGACCCAGCGGCGCTGGGCGCAGGCCGCCGCGCTGCTGCACGGGGCGCTCGCGCCGACCTTCCCGTTCCTCGACCTGCGCGAGAACAACGCGACCGAGCCCGTGATGGCCGCGGCCCGCTACTACCTGCGCGCCGCGCAGCAGGCGTTCAAGCGCGGCGAAGCCGGCCGGCCCGAGGCCGAGAAGTGGTACGGCTACGCCCACGCGCTGTTCACCGCCGCCGGGCGCTCGGCCAACTGGCACCCGTACGGCGAGTCGTCGGTCATCCGCGCGCAGATGTGCCTGATCGAGATCGGCCGGCTCGACGAGGCCGCGAAGGGTCTCGCCGCCGCGCGCGAGCCGGCGCCGGGCGACGCGTCCTACGGCATCTTCTGGCTCGCGAAGGCCCGGTTGCTCTACGCGCAGGAGAAGCCGCGCGACGCGCTCGACGCCGCCGTGCAGTCGGTCATCCACGAGAACAAGGACGTCGAGACGTTCCCCGACGCCCTGATGCTCGCCGCGCAGTGCTACGAGGACGTCAACGAACCGCACCGCGCGCGCGACGTCTACTACGAGGTCGCCCGGCTCTTCACCGGGACCGACTGGGGCGACGAGGCCCGCCTGCGCCTGAAGTTCATCATGGAGAACGGCATGACCGCCTCGGGCGAGGATCCCAACATCGCCGGGATCTTCTTCGGCACCGAGGAGGACATGAACGCCCTCGCGAACAAGTACTTGAAGGAGTCCGAACCGAAAGCCGCGCCGGATGCGACGCCCGCCGGCGCGCAAGGAGAGAAGCCATGACGACCCGAACCCGCTCCGTGTTCTTCCTGCTGGCCGCCCTCACGGTCGGCGCGCTGGCCCAGGCCGTCTTCGCCCAGGCCCCCGCGGCCGCGGCCGCCGCCGCGCCCGCCGCCGCCGCCGCCGCGAAGGACCAGTCCGTCACCCTGTGGGGCATGTGGAAGACCGGCGGCTGGGCCATGTACCCGATCGGCGCGCTCTCCATCGCCGGCGCCGCCCTGACGATCTACGGCTTCATCTTCCTGCGCGAGCCGAAGATGGTCCAGTCCTCCCTCGTACCGGTCCTGCAGAACCTGATCACGAATCTCGATTTCCGGAACGCCAGCGCCACCTGCAGCGGCACGCCGGGCGTCTTCTCCAACATCCTCAACGCCGGACTGCTCCGCCTGAGCGACGGCATCACCGACGTCCATACCATCGAGAAGGCCATGGAGGAGGCCGCGGTCGAGGAGAATACCAACGGCCTGCGCCCGATCAGCTACCTCTCGATCATCGCCTCCGTCGCCCCGATGTTCGGGCTGCTCGGCACCGTCAGCGGTATGATCAAGGCCTTCCAGAAGATCGGCCTCGGCGCGATGGGCGACCCCGAGAAGCTCGCCGGCGACATCGGCGAGGCCATGATCACGACCGCGTTCGGCCTGATCGTCGGCATCCCCTTCATGTTCTTCTACTTCTACCTGAAGGCGCGCTTCCAGGGGAACATGGCGCGCATCGGCCGGCTTGCCGGCAACCTGACCCATCACCTCGAGGCGATCATGGACCGCCTGCGCGCCGGCGAACTGCCCCTTGACCAGGTGACGCTGCCGGACCTGACCGCGCCGATGCCGCAGCCGGCCGCCGCTCCGGCCGCTCCGGCCCAGCCCCAGGCCTGATCCCCGGAGACGGCACCATGCGCTTCGTGCACGAAGAGGCCGAGGA
>CAYODK010000349.1:0-4191 GCA_964402695.1 uncultured Verrucomicrobiota bacterium | reverse complement strand
GTCAAAACAGCCCGGCTTCTCGGCGTGCAGCAGGATCTCGTTGCCGAAGACGTCGAGCAGGACGATGCCCATCTCCTCGCCGTTGCCGGTCATCCGGGAACAGAGGAAGTGGCGGTCGCTCAGCGGATACGGGTCCTCGTACTTCGGCTTCACCGATGCGAAGCGGTCGAAGAGCGACCAGCCCTCCTCGCTGATGAGATTCGTCGCGCTCGCGGGCCAAGTCCGCATCACTGGCCCCCGGCCCTCCAGACCGCGCCGCCGGTCGACGAGCGCAAGCGCCCCCCAGGGCCGGTCATGGCAGGAGCTGAAGGTCGCGAGGAAGAGGTCCGAGCCGGGGAGCGGTCGGCCCTCGAGGACCGCGCCGGGCGAGGCGGTGTTGTTGCCCCAGTAGAGCGCGTGGCCCGTGCCGTCGGGATAGACGGTCCAGAGCCCCTGCGCGTCCCCGAAGTTGCGGTCGACGTACTCCCAGCGGTCGTACAGGATCCGTCCGTCGGGCAGCAGCGCCCCGTGGCCCTCGAAGAGGGTGCTCTTGCCGATCTGGCGGAGGCCCGACCCGTCCGCGTTTATCCGGAACAGGTTCGCCATGATGTGCCGGTTGCACATGCAGTACTTGGGCTCGATCGTGGAACTGAAGGCGATGCCGCCGTCGGGCAGGTACAGCGGGTCGAGGTCGTCGACGTCGGCCGCGCTCGTGATCTGCCGCAGTCCCGATCCGTCGGCGCCGACCTCCCAGACGTGGTAGCTGTCGGCCGGCGTCCGCCGCAGCGACACGAGCACGCGCGTCCCGTCGAAGCTGACATCCGGGTCGCGCACGACGCCCTCGGGCAGGTCGATCAGCGTTCGCACCGCGCCGCCGCGGGCCAGATCGATCGCCTTGAGCGCCCCGCCGGGCGAGAACCGCCCGCTGTTGAACTCGTGCTGAGCCGCGGGGAAGAAGGTCTCGGTGTTGTGATGGCCCTTCGCATACTGCCGGCGCGCGACGAACAGGATCGGCTGCCCGCTGACGAGGGGGTTGGCGACCAGCGCCTCGCGCCGCAGGGCGTCGAACTCCGCGCGCGCCGCCACGCCGGTCTCGCCGCCGGAGCCGAGCCGGGCCGCGACGGCCTCCAGCCGGCCGAGGTAGCCCGCGGCGCCCGGGTAGCGGTTGCCGAAGGACGCGGCCAGGTCCGCGACCGCGGCCCGCAGCGCGGCCACCTCGTCCGCCGGCGACGGCGCGCCGGCCGGAGCCGCCGTCACGGCCCATGCAAACGCAACGACCGCGGCAGGGCGCACGGCCCACTGGATGCGGAAACAGCCCATCACGACCGCATGTTATGCCAGCAACCCGCCGCCGCGGCAACCAGGGAGAGGGTGGCGAAGACCGGAGGGATGCGGGGAGGAGGGGAAGGCGCAACCTCCAACGACCAGCATCCGCGGGTCATGGAGGGCCGAGCGATGCGAGGCCGGAACGACGGTTCCACGGAAGCGCAAGGTCCGGGCTCGCGGTAGCTCGCCCCTCCAGGCCGGGATGATTCAGCCTACGGTGCAGGCGTCACCGTCGCGTGCAGCGCGGAGGCGAGGTCCCGGAGGAGGGCCTCGGAAGCTCCGTCCACGACGTTGACGTTCTCGCCCGGGTCGGTCGCGTGGTCGTAAAGCTCGCGCCCGGCGATCGCACCCTTCTTGTCGACCCACTCGACGTAGCGGTGGCGGTCCGTGCGGAGGGCCGTGCCGAAGTTCCCGCCCATCCGGTACTGGCTGATCGCGCCCGCTGTCCACGGCGCGGCCGGATCGTCGAGCAGCGGCCGCAGGCTGCGCCCCTCGATGCCCGCCGGGGCCGGCAGGCCCGCGAGATCGGCGAGCGTCGGGAAGATGTCGATGAACTCGACCACGGCCGGGGTCGGGCGGCCGGCGGCCTTCATGCCCGGCGCGGCGATCATCAGCGGCGCGCGCGTCGCGCCCTCGTAGTTGTTGTGCTTGCTGCCCCACCATCCGTGCTCGCCCATGTAGTAGCCATGGTCGCCCCAGAACACGACGATCGTCTTCTCGCGGAGCCCGAGCCGGTCGAGCTCGCCGAGGAGGAGGCCGATCTGCGCGTCGACGTAGCTGATCGCCGCGAGGTAGCCGTGCAGGCACTGCCGGCCGAACTCCGGCGTGATGACCCGGTCCTTCGGGATGTTGCCGTACCACAGGAAGTCCTGGCCCGTCTTCGCGGCGAACGCCGGCGCGCCGCGGGGGACGAAGTTGTTGGTGGGAATCCGGATGTCCTCCGGACGGTAGAGGTCCCAGTAGCGCTTCGGCGCGACCCACGGCACGTGCGGGTTGGCGAAGCCGACCGCGAGGAAGAACGGGCGGTCCGGCGTCTTCGCCAGCGCGCGCAGGGCCTCCAGCGCTTCGCGCGTGGTATCCCCGTCGAGCAGCGCCTCGTCGGCCACGTCCGGCCCCTCGAACGCCGGGCCGCCGAACGAAGGACGGTTCGGCCCCTTCTCCTCGATCGGGATGCCCTTCGCCTTCATCTCCGCGGCACGCGCCTTCACGAGCGCGGTGCCCTCCGGACCGTAGCGCGGCGCCTTCGAGTGCCACGGCGGCTCGTTCCACGACGCGGGGTCGTCAATGCCGACGTGGTAGACCTTGCCAAGGCTTCGCGCGTGCCAGCCGGCGTTCTTGAACATCTGCGGCAGCGTCACGATATCCGGCATCGTGCTCCGAAGCGTCGGCCCGATCTGATCGATCTTCGTCGTCGAGATCCGCCGCCCCGAGAGCAGCGAGATCCGCGACGGCGAGCAGAGCGCCTGCTGGCAGTAGGCCCGCGCGAAGAGGCGGCCGCGCGCGGCAAGCCGGTCGAGGTTCGGCGACTTCACCAGCGGATCGCCGTAGCAGCCGAGCTGCGGCCGCATGTCGTCAGAGGCCAGGAAGAGGACGTTCATCCGCTCCGCCGCCCCCGCCGTCCCGGCGAGCGCAAGCGCCGCCGCCACCCCCGTCCACATCCGTCTCTTCATGCCGAGATCCTCCCCTGCCCCGTCGCCGGACCGCATCGCACGGCCGCGCATGACTGTAGCCGCGACCGCCGGTCGGGGCAATGCGTCCCGCGTGCCCCAGATCATCGCAAGCGCCGGATGCACGCGACAGGATCCGTCGCAGCATACGCATGGATACGGCCGCGACGGAGCGCGGCCCTCCAGACCTTGTCCCATAGGCATACGAGAGGAAGGACCTGGAGGGCGCCCTCCGTCGGCGCCGTGCACAAGACCCCGGAGCAACATTCGTCGCCGATCTCCGGGGCTTGGCCGATGATGCGGATGTTCACGATCGGCCGCGTCGGGGGCCGTCATCACGAGCCGTCTCCCGCGCCCGGCCGGGCGCACGCCGCGGATTCCGCTGGCCGATCGCCGCGGCGCGTGTATCGTAGGCGCGGCGCGCGCCGATGGCCGGCCGATGGGGAATCGCAGCATGAAGACCTTGAAGACGCTGTTCGAGAACAACCGCCTGTGGGCGGCGCAGGCGGTCCGCCGGACGCCGGATTTCTTCACGCGCCTCGTGAACCAGCAGTCGCCGCAGTACCTCTGGATCGGCTGCTCCGACAGCCGCGTACCGGCGAACGAGATCGTCGGCATGCTGCCGGGCGAGCTCTTCGTCCACCGCAACGTCGCAAACCAGGTCATCCACACCGACTTCAACTGCCTCGCGGTGCTGCAGTACGCGGTGGACGTGCTGCAGGTGCGCCACGTGATCGTCTGCGGCCACTACGACTGCGGCGGCGTGAAGGCGGCGCTGGACCTCTCTGCGCACGGGCTGATCGACAACTGGCTCCACCCGATCCGCCAGATGATGGAGCGGCACCGCGGGGAGCTCGCGCGCTGCCGCGGCGCGAGGGCGCAGGTCGACCGTCTCTGCGAGATCAACGTCCGCGAACAGGTCCAGCACGTCGCCGACACGACGATCGTCCGCGACGCCTGGACCCGCGGCCAGCCCCTCACCGTTCACGGCTGGATCTACGGCATCCACAACGGGCGCCTGAAGGACATGAAGCTCAGCCTCGCCTCCGTCGCGGAGGCCGAGGCCGCCCGCGCGCCCCGGCGGCGCTGACGCGCCGAGGTTTCAGGTGTCAGGGGGGAGCAGAAGTTACAAGTTCCAGGTTTCAAGTTTCAAGTTGTTGGAGATTGTCTCGTCCGGCTGTAGGTTGACACTTGGAAAGGGGCCAAGTGGAGCGGAAAG
>CAYODK010000348.1:0-4215 GCA_964402695.1 uncultured Verrucomicrobiota bacterium | reverse complement strand
CTTCGGCTCGTCGTCGTATGCGTATTACTCGCCGGCCTGGATCTACGCGAACAACCTGTCGCACCGCGAGGACCAGATCGCCGAGGCCGTCTCCCACGAGATCGGCCACAACCTGGGACTGAGTCATGACGGCAAGACTGACGGAACCGAGTACTACGGGGGACACGGAACCGGCGAGACCTCCTGGGGCCCCATCATGGGCGTCGGCTACAACCTCAACGTCACCCAGTGGTCCAAGGGCGAGTACTACCTGGCCAACAACACCGAGGACGACCTGGCCATCATCGCGTCGAAGCTCGCGTATCGCACCGACGACGCCGGCGGAACGGCGGTCTCCGCGGTCTACCTGACCGTCGCGACGAACGGCGCGATCCTGGCCACCACGCCCCAGACCGATCCGGACAACCTCACCCCCGCCAACAAGGGAGTCATCGAGCGGAACACCGATGTCGACGTGTTCGCGCTGATGGCGGACGCGGGGCCGGTCGTGCTGGCCGCCCTGCCCTGGCGCAGCCCCACGAACACCTTCGGCGGGAATCTCGACATCCAGATGCGGCTCCTTGACGCCTCCGGGGCCGCCCTTGCGACGCAGAACCCCGCCACCGCCACCTCGGCCCTCCTGTCCACCAACCTTCCCGCCGGCCAGTACTACGTCGAGGTGCGCGGGGTCGCCGCGGGGTCCCCGACCAACACCTCGCCGTCCGGGTACACCGTGTACGGCGTGCTCGGCCAGTACTTCATCACCGGCTCCGTCGTCCGCAGCACCGCGGTGATTCCCCCGCAGGCCGCCCTGTCGGCCACGAATGTGACGCAGCCGGGACAGACGCAGCACACGTTTGCGGTGACCTACAGCGACAACGCCGCCATCAGCGCGGCCACGATCGGCACGGGGGACACCCGGGTCCTCGGCCCCAACGGCTACGACCGGACCGGCACCCTGACGGGCGTGAACACCGGCGGCGACGGCACGCCGCGCATCGCGACCTATGCCATCACGCCTCCCGGCGCCGAGTGGAGCGACACCGATGCCGGCGTGTACGAGGTCCACATGGTCTCGAACCAGGTCGCCGACGTCGAGGGCGCCTACGTGCCGGCGGGCCTGATCGGGACCTTCACCTGCAACGTCCCCCGCGTCGCGTATGCGGCCACGATGGACACGGATCCCGGCTGGACGATGGACCCCGGCTGGGCCTTCGGAAAGCCCACGGGGACGGGCGGGGACCCGCTGTCCGGCTACACGGGGACCAACGTCGTCGGCTACGCGCTGACGGGGCGGTACAGCCGGAGCCTGTCGACCCGCTATGCGACGACCCCGGCCTTCAACTGTGCCGGCGCGTCCTCGGTGTCGGTCCGGTTCCGGCGCTGGCTGGGCGTGCGAAACGGAGACACGGCCCGCCTTCAGGTGTCCAACGACGGCACGGTTTGGAGCAACGTCTGGTCCGCGTCCGGCGCGATCCTGGACATCGCGTGGACCACGGTGCAATACGACCTGTCCGCCGTGGCCGCCGGCCACCCGGCGGTGAGGCTGCGATGGGCCATGGGCGCCAACACGGATACGCAGGTCAGCTTCGGCTGGAACATCGACGATGTGCAGGTCTATGCCGACGGAAACGTCACGGACACGGAACCGCCGGTTCCGCACCTCGCGGCGTCGGACATCACCATCGGAGGCTCTCCCACACACCAGTTCACCGTGACCTACACCGACGACACCGCCGTCGCGGTCTCGTCGATCGGCGCCGGGGACGTCATGGTCGTCGATCCCGGAGGATCGACCAATCCCGTCGCATTCGTCGGGATCGACGAGCCGGCCGACGGGACCCCGCGGTCCGCGTCCTACGCGCTCGACGCGCCCGGGGGCGCGTGGGACGCCGCGGACAACGGCACCTACGGGGTCCTCCTGGTCTACGGGGAAGTCCGCGACACCACGGGCAACGAGGTCGCGGGAGGCCCGCTCGGGTCCTTCCAGGTGAACATCCTGCCGCGCTGGCTGCTGACGGTCTCCAACAGCCCCCCCGAAGGGGGTTCCGTCTCGCCGCCCGGCGGGGAATTCGTCCAGGGGGCCCCCGTCGAATTGGCCGCGTCCCCCGCCGTCCATTATCGCTTCCGCGACTGGACGGGAGACGCGGCGGGCACGAACAATCCGCTCGTGTTCTCCCTGTCTTCGAACTCGGTCGTCGTGGCGAACTTCGCGGAGTTGCTGACGACGAACCATCCGACCCCGCTGTGGTGGCTGGCCTCCTTCGGTGTCACGGGCGACTTCGAGGCCGCGGTGCTGCAGACCGGCGCCAACGGACTCGCCCTGTGGCAGTCCTATATCGCCGGGCTGGTCCCGACAAACGAGGCCAGCGTGCTGAACGTGCAGGGATCGGTGCTCGACGACGGCCGGACGGCCCTGTCATGGCCGGCCGTCTCGGGGCGCGTCTACACGGTGTCCGTCTCGACCAACCTGGCCGGGGCGTTCGTCCCGTTGCCCGGGGCGGTCCGGCTGCCGTGGACGGACAACACCCGCACCGCGGCGGCGCCCGCCTTCTTCCGGGTCGAGGTCGAACGCGAGTAGACTACGCGAGGCTCCACGGCGCGCGCGGAGCGCGGCCCAGGAGCGACGCCGCGGCGGAGTCGCCGACGACCTGCTCCGTGTCGGGATTCCACCGGAGCTTCCGGCCCGTCAGCATCGCGATCTGGCAGAGGTGTCCGATGCTTGCCGACCGGTGGGCGACCTCGGCCGGCGTGACCGTCGTCCGACGCGACTTCACGCTCTCGATGAAGTTCTGCTGGTGGTTGCCGAGAAACTCAAGGCGATGCTCCTCCGCGCCGACCGTTTCGGACAGCAGCGCCTTCGGCTCGGCGTCGATGCCGCCGCGGTCGACCCAGATCCACCCCTTGTCGCCGACCCACCGCGTGCCCATCCCCTTCGGCTGCTGGCCGGCGTCGGCGACGATCATCTCGACACCGTTCGCGTAGCGGCAGCGGATCCGGTAGCTCACCGCGGAGTCGAAGATCCCGCGCGGACGGAAATCGCCGCGGCCCTCGAATTCGACCGGGCCGGTCAGGTCGGTGCCGAGCCCCCACTGCGCGATGTCGCCGTGGTGGCCGATCCAGTCCATCATCTGGCCGCCCCCCCAGTCGAGCACCCAGCGCCAGTCCCAGTCGGACACCCCCTGGTACTCACGGTACGGCGCCGGCCCCAGCCAGAGATCCCAGTCCAGTTCGGGCGGCGGTTCGCGCGGGGTGAAGTCCTTCGCCCCACCCCCGCCGCCGGGCAGCCCGACCTCGACGAGGTGCACCTTTCCAATCCGCCCGTTGCGGACGAGCGTCGCGGCCTTGTGGAAGTTCCCGACGGACCGCTGCCAGCTCCCGGTCTGCCAGACGCGCCCGTGCTGCGCCAGCGCCGTCACCAGCGCGCGGCCCTCGCGAAGATCGTGCGTGAACGGCTTCTCGCCATAGATGTCGAGCCCCGCCCGCGCGCACGCGATGCCGGCCGTCGCATGCCAGTGGTCGGGCGTCGCGATCATCACGGCGTCGAGGTCGCCCCGGGCGATCATCTCGCGAAAGTCGCGGTAGGCGGCGCAGTCGGCGTTCTTGTAGTGCCCGTCGGCCCGCGCCTTCGCCCCCTCGGCCCGCTTGGCATTGACGTCGCACACGGCGCGGATGACGACGTCCGGCATCCCGAGGAAGCTGCCCATGTTGCCGCCGCCCATGCCGCCGACGCCGAGCATCCCCATCACGATCTTCCGGCTGGGCGCATCCTGCCCGAGCACGCGCGCGGGCACGACGTGGAACCCCGCGCCCGCCGCCAGCACCGCCGCCCCTCCGCGCCGCAGGAAAGCTCTTCGTGTCGTCTTCATCTCATCCCCCGGCCCACGTGTTGGATGTTGGCTGCTGGATGTTGGTTGTTGGATGTTGGATGTTGACTCCGAACTTCGTCGTTCGATGTTCGGTGTTCGATGTTCGGCGTTCATCGCAGCCCCTCCGCCTTGGCGCCGACGGTCTTCAGCAGCGCCTCATCGACGCCCGCGGTGACCTTCAGTTCGTGGATCGACCAGAACAGCCCGGGGCGCTCGCCGCACTGCTCGATACGGAGGTACCGGGCCGGCACGGGCGGCTTCACCTCGATCCGGGTCGCGCCGCGCCCGCCCTCGCCCTCCGCGACCGGCCCGTTCCAGCCCTTGCCGTCAAGCGATGTGAACACCTTGTAGCGGTTCGGCGTGTCGC
>CAYODK010000347.1:0-4296 GCA_964402695.1 uncultured Verrucomicrobiota bacterium | reverse complement strand
GCCGGACTTTGCGCAAACGATCACGGCTACGACCATTCCTGCCGCGTCCGGCCCGATGCTTGGCTTCGTAGCCGGCGGTGAGTCATCGCTTCAGGGAGGGGGCGTGCTGCAATCATGCTTCAAGGTGAAGAACGCCGGGGGGGCATCAAGCTCCAACGCTACCATCAAGGTTGTGCTCCGAAAGGGAGTTGGATACTCGAGCGCGACGGACATCGCCACTGCGACCGCAACCCTCGCGCCGATCGCGAACGGCGCAGAAACTGAGGTATGCATGACCATGCCGACAATCCCCGGCGGCCCGTCATGGACCAGTCTCATGTGCAAGAAGTCGCAAACTGACAGGTACGGGTTCACCGTTTCGATCGTCGGGGCGCCGAACAATGGAGCCCAGATTCACATGCCGGCCTACCAGTACAAGTACCGACTCGGGACCCTCTGAGATCTAGTACCGCGTGCCCGAAGTGAGTACCGGGATCGCACTGGGGAGAACCACAGAGGGCACAGAAAGCACAGGACGTTGGCGCGGAGGTCGTGTCGCGCCTGCTCTGCCCATTCCTGGTTCTCTGTTCCGTGTTCCGTGTTCTCAGCTCCTAGAACGCGGGTTCCATAAGCAGTCCGACAGGTGATCCTGCCACCAGGGGCTCGCCGCCGCTCCCCCCAATTGACTCATCTTTGCCCGCGTGCCCACCCGCCCCGCGTCGGCTCGCGCCCGGGACTCGCGCGGCACATGTGACCGGGCCGTCACGGCAGGGACCATTTCCATTGTCGATCGGTTGGGGCATACCCGATGACATGAGGATCATCTTCCCGGTCGGCCTGACCGAAGCGGAGCAGGCGCTCGTGAACCGTCTCGGCAAGCGCAGCAAGTTCTACGTCTTCATGCGCAGCATCAGGCACCAGCTGTTCGACGACGCGATGCAGGGAGAGCTCGAGAAGATGTTCAGCGACAAGCCGAGGGGAACGCGTCCAATTCCCGCGGCGCAGCTGGTGCTGATGGGATTGTTGCAGGCGTACGAGTCTGTGTCGGATGAGGACGCGATTGAGCAAGCGGTCACGAGCGACCGATGGAAGCTCGTGCTTGGCACGTTGGGAAGCAACGCGTCACCCTGCAGCAAGAAGACGCTGGTGTTCTTCCGTCAGCGAATGGTCAAGCACGAGATGGGCGACAAGGTGCTCGCCAAGACCATCGCGCTCGCAAAGGAGACGAAGCTGTTCGACTCCAAGAAACTCGGCAAGCTCCGCGTCGTGTTCGATTCCGCCCCGCTACGCGGTGCAGGGCGTGTGGAGGACACCATCAACTTGGTGGGCCACGGCATCAAGAACGTCCTGATCTGTGTGGCAGCCGTGATGGGGGCAGGATGGGTGGAGTTGGCGCAGGCGGCCGACGTAGAGGTCGTTCGACAGGACCGAAGCGTGAAGGCAGCGCTCGATCTGGATTGGAACCAACCAGATGCCACGGAAACTGCGATCAGTCGGCTCGTCCAGGAGGCACAGCGGCTGCAGAGCTGGCTCGACGAGACCGTGCCCGAGTTGCTCGATGAGGTCGAGATAGCCGGTGCGCTGCAGCTTCTGCAAAGGCTCATCGAGCAGGACACGGAACCCAAACCGCAGGGTGGATACCGGATCAAGCAGGGGGTTGCTCCGGACCGGGTCATCTCCATCAGCGACCCGGACATGCGACACGGGCGCAAGAGCAGCTCCCAGGTCGTGAAGGGCTACAAGCGCTACGACGTGTGCGATCTGGATTCGGGGCTGACGCTGGGCGCCTGCGTGCTACCGGCCAACGTGCCCGAGGAGGCTGGGGCCACGAACATGGGACCAGGCCTCCTGGCGTACGGGACGTTGGAAGAGATCCAGATGGATCGGGCCTTCTTGTCGAGCCCCTTCGTCATCGATGCCTACGAAAAGGGCACGAAGATTCTATCGAAGCCGTTTCCCTATCCGCGAACCGGACGCTTGGACAAGTCCGAGTTCACCATCGACCTGAGCGCCGGGACGGTCCGCTGTCCGGCCGAACAGACTGCTCGCATCGTCAACTCCAGAGCGAAGTACCCACTCAAGGTCTGCAATGCATGCTCCCTGCGGGAGCAGTGCCGCCCACCCAACACACGCAATGGGCGGGTCATCCTCATCCACGAACACGAGGAGCTGATGCAGCAGCTGCACGCCGGGGTTCGAGATCCGGTGCGACGCATGCAGCTTCGCGAACGCGTGAAGATCGAACACTCACTGGCCCACATCTGCGCGCAACAAGGCCCGCGTGCTCGGTATCGGACCGTGAAGATGAACAACTACGACATGCACAGGTACGCCACGATCAAGAACCTGTTTGCTCTGAAGCGACACCTGGACGCCCATCCTGAGATGCTCGAGCTCGTTGCGTAGAAGTTGTGGCCCCGTCGTTGTCGTGAACGTTGAGGTTGACGTGGTCGTGGACCTTGACGGCGACGACGACGTGGACGTGGACGGCACCGAACGCGAGGACCCGAGATTGCCGGGTGAGCGAGCCAGCGGCGGGGCGGGGGGGCATGCGGATGCAAGCAGTGAAAGCGAGGGGAGACGCTGGCGAGCGACCCGCGAGTCCTGATCCCCTTCTTGTGGGGCCGTGCAGTTAGGGAACCCGCGTTCTAGTTGATGTCCGTCGTCCGCCCATCGTCGTTACCGAGCCTCAACCCGGTATGGACTTCGGGCACGCAGAACTAGATCGCGGAGGGCCGGCGCTGGCGCGTCGCGGTCCACACGACGCGGGTCACGAAAGCATGTCTGTGGAGCTCTGGGCAGACGTCAGGAGATGACGCCCATGGTCTTGCCGACCTTCGTGAACGCGGCAATGGCGCGCTCCACGTGCTCGGGAGCGTGCGCAGCGGACAGCTGCACTCGAATGCGCGCCTGCCCCTTCGGCACCACTGGATAGCAGAAGCCGATCACGTAGATCCCCTCCTCCAGCAACGCGGCCGCCATGTTCACCGCAAGCTTCGCGTCGCCCAGCATGACCGGAACGATCGGGTGGATGCCCTCCTTGATTGCGAACCCGGCTTTCGTCATCCCCGCCCGGAACGCCTGCGTGTTGCGCATCAGCCGCTCCCGCAGCTCGCTCGTGGTGTCCAGCATCTCGAACACCTTCAGCGACGCCGCCACGATCGGGGGCGCCACCGTGTTGGAGAAGAGATAGGGCCGGGAGCGCTGCCGCAACAGATCGATGATTTCCTTGCGTCCCGTCGTGTACCCACCACTGGCCCCACCGAGCGCCTTGCCCAGCGTGCCCGTCATCACGTCCACCCGATGCAGCACGCCGAAGTGCTCCGCCGTTCCACGCCCCGTCGGGCCGATGAACCCCGTCGCGTGCGAGTCGTCCACCATCACCATCGCGCCGTATTTCTCCGCGAGGTCGCAAATCGCATCGAGACGCGCCAGGTAGCCGTCCATCGAGAACACGCCGTCGGTCGCGATCAAGCGCATACGCTTGCCCTGGGTGGCCTTCAGGTGCGCTTCCAGCTCCTCGAGGTCGTTGTTCGCGTAACGATAGCGCTCTGCCTTGCAGAGACGGATGCCGTCGATGATCGACGCGTGGTTGAGGGCATCGCTGATGATGGCGTCCTCTTCCGACAGCATGGTCTCGAACAGACCTCCGTTGGCGTCGAAGCAGGAGGAGTACAGGATGGTGTCCTCGGTGCCGAAAAACTTGGCGATGGTGGCTTCGAGCTGCTTGTGGATGTCCTGGGTCCCGCAGATGAAGCGAACGCTGCTCATGCCGTAGCCGTGGCCGGCGAGCGATTCGCGGGCAGCGGCCACGACGTCGGGGTGGGAGGACAGGCCGAGGTAGTTGTTGGCGCAGAAGTTCAGGACCTTGCCGGCTCCTGCTGCGATCTCGGCGCCCTGGGGTGTGGTGATGATGCGCTCTTGCTTGTAGAGCCCGGCGTCCCGGATCTCTTGGAGCGTCTTTTCGTAGATGGGTTTCGCTTGCTCGAACATGGGGCTGGCATACCCCCGCAAGGGGACGAAGGAAACCCCTGCTTGGCGCGGCAAGCGCGACGAATCAGCGACCTTCGGCGCGTCTCTTCGCGATGATCGGCGGCGGTGGGTCGGGCATGCGACCGGATAGAAGCTCGGCAAGCCAGGGATAGGGGCCCGCCACCTCTTCGGGTCGAGGAACACGAACCGTCCCGATGTAGTAATGCCGACGATAGGGCGCGGGTTGCTCTTTGTAGCCGAACAACCCCGACGGCATCCCGAGGCCGTTGAGCGAGGTTCCGGACCCACCGCCTGCCCCGCCCAACCCGCCGGCGCATTCCTCAC
>CAYODK010000346.1:0-4317 GCA_964402695.1 uncultured Verrucomicrobiota bacterium | reverse complement strand
TCCGGAGCGATGCCCACGGGTCTCCTTGTATCAAGGTCAACTGCATCGCTCCGGCCAAGGGGCGGCGGCGTCAGACGATCTCGACCAGGCTGACCTCGGGCGGGCAGTTGAACCGCATGCCGTGGAGGTTGCCGACACCGCGCGTCACGAAGACCGGTCGTCCGGCCCATTCCCGGAGCCCCTCCATGTGGCGGCGGTCGCGCACCGGCGCAAAGGGACGCCATCCCAGGAAGGGCACGACCAACTGCCCGCCGTGCGTGTGGCCGCAGAGCATCAGATCCCAGCCGTAGCCGCCCAGCGACTCCTTGGCGTCTGGATTGTGGCACAGCACGATGCGCGGCCCCCCGCCGGGTTCGTCCAGACCGGCGAAGGCGGATGCCGGGTCGAACTGGTCCGTCCAGAGGTCGCCCACCCCGACCAACTCGATCCGCCGGCCGGCGATCCCGATCGCCCGGTTCGCATTGTGGAGCAGGCTCACGCCGGCCTCGTCGAGCACGTTCCGAAGCGGGTCCAGGTCCGGATAGCCGCCCCACGGCGCCACCCAGCTTCCGCCGTCGTGGTTCCCCGCGCACGCGAAACAGGGCGCCGTTGCGGATAGACGGCGCAGGCTGCGGACCAGCGGAGCGGTGTCGTCCGGCCGGCGGCTCCAGAAGTCGCCGGTCAGGACCGCGACGTGGGGCCTCTCCCGGAGTCCGAGCGAGACGGCCCGGTCGATGAGTCCATCAGACACGACCGGCGACACGTGGAGGTCCGACAGGTGCAGGATGCGGACCGGAGGCCCCTCCGGAAGCCGGGCCAGGCGGACCCGCGTCCGCGTCACGTGGAGATTCCCCGGTTCCATCAGGACCGTGTGACCGACGCCCGCGGAGGCGCCTGCCGCGGCGAGACCCGCCGTCATGAACCGCCGCCTGGTGATCCTCACCGCCATCGGATCACCCGTGGAACGGGAGGATGAGGAAGGCGAGGAGGTCCCACGCCGTGTGGCTGACCACGTTCATCAGGACCGATCTCCACCGCAGATACATCCAGCCCCAGAACACGCCGCAGACGAGGGCGGCGAGCACGAGCGCCGGATTGCCGCTGGCGAGGTGGACGCCCGCGTAGAGAGCGGTGGCAAGCCCCAGCGCGCGCACGGGGCCGACGCGGACGGCGAGGTTCCGCTGCAGGAGCCCGCGCCAGAAGACCTCCTCCGTCGGCCCGATCAGCAGCGCGATGGTCAGCGCGACACGGACGAGCGTCGCCCCCTCCCGGAAGCCGTAGACGCGGTCGATTCCCTGTCCGGCGGGGGCCCCGATCACGCTCCGCAGCACGAGGTTGCCGACCCAGAAGATCCCGTAGAGGACCATCGCCGACACCAGGCCGCCGGCGATCTTGGCCAGCGGCCGCGTCCGGAGATCGTCGCGGAGCGCCGGCGCGTAGGATGGATCGAGCAGGAAACCGGCCGCCAGGAGGACGACCGCGTTCGTCCCCATCCACCACCAGAAATCGAACGCGCCGATGCCGCCGGTCGCAAAGAGACCGGTGAACAGGGCGGTCGCGAGGGCCGCGACGAAGACGAGGCGGGAGATCTTCACGATCCTGCGAATGTCGGGCGCGGACGGCGGGATGTCAACGACGGCCCCGGAGAACGACGAAGGGCGGGGCCCTTGCGGCCCCGCCCTTCCCGTTTCCGCCGCGGGGCGGATTACTTCGCGATCAGCGCGCGGACGCTCTCGAGCTGGCCGGCGCTGCCAAGGACCTTGTTCTTCCCGGCGATGTACTTCGCGTACTCGGCCATGAAGACCTTCCCCGGCGGGCGGAGGTCGAAGTTCTCGGGGTAGATCGCGAACTGCTCGCGGTGCACGCGGCACCACACGAGGCGGCCGTCGGTGTCGATGTTCACCTTCGTGACGCCCATCTTGCCGGCCTTCGTGATGTCCTTCTCGCTGACGCCCTTCGCGTCCTTCAGCTTGCCGCCGAAGAAGTTCACGCGGCGGACCTCGTCCTCGGGGACCGAGCTCGACCCGTGCATGACGAGCGGGAAGTTCGGCAGGCGGCGGGCGATCTCCTTGATCACGTCGAAGTGGAGGCCCTGCTTGCCGGTGAACTTGAACGCGCCGTGGCTGGTGCCGATCGCGCAGGCGAGGCTGTCGCACCCGGTCTTCTTCACGAACTCCTCGGCCTGGGCGGGATCGGTCAGCTTCGCATCCGCCTCGGCGACCGAGACATGCTCCTCGACGCCGCCGAGCTTGCCCAGCTCGGCCTCGACGACGATGCCCTTCGCGTGGGCCGCGTCGACGACGCGCTTGGTGATCTCGACGTTCTTCTCGAACGGCTCGGCGCTCGCGTCGATCATGACGGAGCTGTAGAAGCCGCTGGCGATGCAGTCCATGCAGGTCGCCTCGTCCCCGTGGTCGAGGTGCACCGCGAAGATGGCCTTGGGGAAGATCTCGTCGGCCGCCTTGATCATGGCCTCGAGCATTTTCTTGTGGGTGTACGACCGCGCACCCTTCGAGAGCTGGATGATGAACGGCGCCTGGCTGTCCATGTTGCCCTGGAACAGACCCATGGTCTGCTCGAGGTTGTTGATGTTGTAGGCTCCGACGGCGTACTTGCCGTACGCATGGGCGAACAACTGCTTCGTTGTGACGATCATTGCGGTTCCCTTTCCCTCGCCTCCACGGACCCTCGCGGCCCGGCGGGGCGAAAAACGAGTCGATAGAGTATAGGGATGCATCCCCCGAAGTCAAACGCGACGCACACGGCCCTCGAGGCAGTGTTCAGTTCCCGCCGGATGCTGTAGAGTGCCTTTCGCATCATGTACTGGCTCGACATCTTGAACGGAACGGCGCGGGGACGGCGGAAGATCCAGCGGCGCATCTTCACGGCCGGCTCGGATCTTTCCTGCCAGCTCTGGCTGCCCGAGGAGGGCGTGGCGCCGCGCCACGTGACCTTCGAGGAACGCGACGCGGGCGTGCTCGTGCGTCCCATGGAGTCCGGGATCGCCCTGCGCGTCAACGGCGACCCGATCGGGAGCGAACGCCTCCTGGCCGACGGGGACACGGTCGAGGTCGGAACGGTCCGCATCCGGTATCGGGCCCGCATTCATCCTCTGGTCCAGGGCCTGCCGATCCTGGCCGGCGTGGCTTCGCTGATCCTGGTGGCCGGGGGCACGGGCTACGGACTCTGGCACTTCATCCGGCATCGAGCCGGCCTCGACCGGGCGGACCTTCCCGTGGCCGCGGCCCCCGTGGTCGTGGTCCCCGAGGCCCCGCCGTCGATGGATCCGCCCCAACTGGCCGCCATGGAGCGCATCGGCCAGTCGCCGCGCCCGTCCATGTCCACTGCGACGACCGGCGCCATCCCGGCCGCCCCGGCGATCCGGGTGCCGGCCCCGCCTGCCGTCACGTCCCCACCCACCGTCACGTCCGTCCCTCCGACTCAGGCACCGCCTGTGCGGGTCGAGGCCCCGCCGCCGGCCTCGGTCACCCAGCCTACGGACATCGCATCGCGACCGCTGCCTGCGATCGCCCCCGGAACGAACCTGGCCGCGCAGGACGTCCGGGCCGCCGTCGCCGCGGCGCCGAAACCGGCCGTATCTCCGGCTCCTGCGCCGCCGGCACAGGCGCCCCCGGCGATCGCCGCTCCGCCTCCTCCGCCCGTCGCGCCGGCGCCTCCGGTCGTCACGTCGGCCCCCGCCGCCGTGGTCGTGGCCCCGGCGCCTGCGCCGGCCCCGACGACGAACCGGCCGGCACCGGCCGCCGCACCCGCGGTCGCGAAGCCGGCGGTCACCAACCTCGAACCGCCGTTGTCCAGGGCGGCGCTCGCCGTTGCCCAGGCCGAGGCCCTGCTGCGGGCCGGATCGCTCGACGCCGCGGCGGAGAAGGCGGCGCTCGCGGCGGCGGAGGATCCGCGGCTGATGACGGCCCGGGCCCTCCAAGCCCGGATCGCCGACAAGCGCGGGAGGACCGGCGAGGCGGAACGGCTGTGGACGCTCGTGCTTCAGAACTCGGCGGGGGCGCCCCTGTACGACGAGGCCTTCAAGGAGCTGGTGCGCCTTGCGGAACTCCAGATGGACAAGGCCCCCCCGCCGCTCACCACGGCGCGTACGAGCGCACCGCCGGCCCGGCCCGCCTCCTCCCCTCCAAAGGCCCCCGCACCGCCTCCCGCGCCCGTGACCGCGACGGCGGCCCCTCCGGTGCTGCGTGTCCCCGACCACATGACGCCCATCGTCGCCCCCACGGCGCAGCCTCAGACGGTGCAGCCGTCCCCGGCACCTCCGGTGCAGGCGCCCCCGGCGACCTCGTCGCCGCCGTCGACTCCGACGCCTCCGGTCAT
>CAYODK010000345.1:0-4329 GCA_964402695.1 uncultured Verrucomicrobiota bacterium | reverse complement strand
TGGATGCCATCGGGTACAACGCCGAGGACGTGCGGTCCATCCACAGCGTGCGGACGATGCTCCGGGAGCAGGCGGCGCGGGTGAAGACCGTGCTGGATGTGACTCTGCTCCGGGCCCGGCCAAAGTTCCTTGGGCCAAGGATCGAGGTGGGGGTGACAGCCCAAGTGTCCTCCCATGCACGACCAAGGACGATCGCCGATTGAGACCCATGAGGTCGGGAGGGCGCGCCGACATTTTGGAACGCGTTCCAAGATCTCCGCCCCGCGCCGGCCACGAGCTAAAAAAGAAGGCGATCCGCGGCTGGTCCCCCTCTTCCTAATGTCCGTCGCGTCACGGCGTAGGAGCAGCATGCCCCCGCTTTCTGCTCGTAACAGGATGCTGGCGCGAGCACGATGGCGGCGGGCCACGTCGAGGGGGCGTTATGGAATCAGAGCACGGACCTTCCGGGGTGAGCGAACCAGCGGCCGTTAAGGACTGCACAGTCCGTGTATTTATCAGCAGCACCTTCCGCGACATGCACGCGGAGCGTGACCACCTGGTGACCGTCGTGTTCCCGGAGTTCAGGGAGCGATGCGAACGCTTGGGTCTGGAGTTCTTCGATGTGGACCTGCGATGGGGCGTGCCGGAGAAGACCGTCGACGGCGAAACCGCCAACTCTTGGGAGTACTGCAGACAGTGGATCGATCGCGTGGAGCCGCTATTCGTCTGCATCCTCGGGCAGCGCTACGGTTGGGTACCCGAACCCGAGCAACTGAAATCCGACGAGGACCGTCGGCGCCAGCAGGTGCACCGGCGCTCGATCACCGACCTAGAGGTCCGCCATGCGGTGCTCGAAACAACGCGGAAATGGTTCAGCTACTTTTACCTGCGCGAGACGCCCGTCCCGGAACCGGCGGCGGACGCTTCGAATGAGGAGCGTGCCAGCTACGGCGAGTTCGTCGACCCGGAACCCGAGGCCGGCAAGCTCAGGGTGTTGAAGGACGAGGTGCGGCAATGCGGCCGTCCAGTCCGTGATTACCCTTGTCGCTGGACAGGGCAGGGGTTCACCGACCTGGATGAGTTCGGTCACATGGTTCTGGAGGATCTTTGGTCCGGAGTGTTGCGCGACGAGCGCTACGTGAGCAAGGACGTCTGGCGCCAAGCGCTTGGCTCTGAGCCCGATGCCGACCCTCACTACACCGACGAGTCCAAGCCCGTCCCGCCCGAACTAGCCGCCAGACTCGTGGCGCTCGCCAAACCGTCACCGCAGGATCCCTTGGACGCCGAACGCGAGCAGATGCAGACGTTCGCCGCCTCGCGCCTGCGCTGGTTCCAAGGCCGGACGCAGGAGTTGCAGCAACTCGCGGACTTCATCCAGTCCGAAGCCGCGGACACCCCCCGCCTCGCCGTCGTGGCGGCCGTACCGGGCCAAGGCAAGTCCGCCCTCCTCGCCAAGCTCTCGACCCTCATTCCTCAGTCGGCAGCCTTTCTGGTCACTCACTTCGTTGGCGCTACGGAACATTCCGCCTCTGCCCACGCTCTTGTTCAGCGGCTGCTCGACGAACTGGACCGCAGTGGCATCGAATGGCTGGCAGATGAGCGAGAGGAAGGCGAGGAACCGAAACGGGACTTCAACAGCCTATGCCTACGCCTCGCGCAGCGGCTCGGCGACTACGCGGGCGAACGTCGCATTGTGATCCTGCTCGACGCCCTCAACCAACTATCCGACGAGCATGACCTGCACTGGCTGCCGCTCCGCCTCGGGCCGCAGGTCCGCATCGTCGTCAGTTGCATCGATGATGCTGTGGCGAAGGCGGACAGTCCCGAGCAATGTATCGTTCAAGCCCTCGCCTTGTGCCAACCCGCGCCATTGAGGGTGCCGCTCGGCCCGCTGACGAAAGCCGATATCCGCAACATCGTCGTCGAGTACCTCAAGGAGTACTGCCACGAGCTTGACGCCCAGCATCTGGATGCGTTGTGCGCCATCCCGCAGGCGCGCAATCCACTCTACCTGCTCGTGATGCTGAACGAACTGCGGACACTGGGAGGCAACGACCTCAATGTGATCGTGCCGGCGCGCATTGCATCGATGCCCCATGACTATCCCGATACGGTCGCCCTGTTTCGCTGGGTGCTGCAGCGCCTGGAGGTGTTCAGCGCAGAGGCGGCGCGATGGTGGTGCCTGTATCTGGCCCACGGACGCATCGGCATGGCCAGCCATGAACTGGCCGACCTGCTCGCCCGCAAACTCGGCATGGACGCCAGAACCACGGCCTTGCTCATCGAACGTGGGTTGCGCCGGTATCTCCTGCGGCGCAGCGGACAACTCGATTTCTTCCACAGCCAGCTCCGGCAGGCGGTGATGGAGCACTATGGCCCGCACGCTGAGGCAGCTTCGGTGCATGGCGAGATGGCCGACTACTTCCGCGAGCAAGCCGACCCGATGAAGGACCAGACTTGGAAGGGCGATAGCCCGCGTCCGTTTCTCCAAGTGGTGCTTCATTTGGTCGGAGCAGAACGCGCGGACGAGTATTGCCAGAGCCTCTGCGACTTAGGCTTTGTCGAGGCGCGTTGCCGGCTGGGGCAGGTCTTCGAGTTAATCGCAGACTGTCGGCTGGCGCTGACGCATCTTCCGGAGGTGCAGGCAGACTTGCGAGAGGAACGGGAACGACGGGAGCGGATCGACCGATGGACGCACGAGATCATCGCATATGCACGTGCGTGGAGCGATCTCCGGGACCAAGCCAGCACAGCAGGCGCTGCGAGCCTGCTGTCTTCTCCCGAACCCCAGCTCCCCAGCTCCCCACCCACCTGCCGCATGTGGACCGAGGAGGAAATCGAGGTGGAATGCCAACGTGTCATCGCGAAGCCGACACGGGTGGATCGCTTGCGGGCGTTCGCGGGCTTTGTCAGCGGGCAGTGCTATCCGTTACTCGAACACGGCATACGGCCCGGTTTTGTCCTGCAACACGCCTTCAACACTGAGCCAACCGGCACGGTGCACGACGCCGCAGTGCTGCTGCTGACCACGCTGAGGGAACCACATCTGTTGCGTCGTTGGCCACCGGACACACGGCCTAATCCAAAGCCCGCTCTCCAGCGGACGTTGACCGGGCACGGCGGTGCGGTCACCAGCGTAAGCGTGACGCCAGACGGACATCGTGCGGTGTCGGGCAGCAAGGATGGCACGCTGCGGGCATGGGATTTGGGCAGCGGGCAATGCATGCGGACGTTGACCGGGCACGGCGATTCGGTCCAGGGCGTAAGCGTGACCCCGGAAGGTCGGTGCGCGGTCTCGGGGAGCAGGGACAACGCCGTACGGGCGTGGGACATGGAGAGGGGGGTGTGCCTGCGCACGCTGGAGGGACACCGTGCCGGGGTCACTAGCATCAGCGTGACGCCAGACGGCAGACTCGCAATCTCGGGGTGTCAGGGTTTCGCGTTGCGAGTCTGGGACCTAACGAGCGGAACCTGCCTCCGCACGTGCATGGGGCATGACTTCCCCATCCGGGGCGTGAGCGTGACGCCAGATGGGCGGAGCGCAGTTTCTGGAAGTTGGGATAAGACGCTCCGGGTGTGGGACTTGGTGACTGGGACCTGCCTGCGCACACTCGAAGGCCACAGCGATGACGTCGAGTGTGTGAGCGTAACGCCCGACGGGCGGCGGGCAGTCTCAGGGAGTAAAGACAAGACGTTGCGCGTCTGGGACGTGGAGAACGGAGTGTGTCTACGCACCTTGGAAGGCCATGGCGGGACAGTCACGAGCGTGAGTCTGACGCCAGACGGGCGTCGCGCGGTCACAGGGAGTACTGACAAGACGTTGCGTGTCTGGGACGTAGAGAGCGGCGTATGCGTGCGCACGTTGGAAGGTCATAGCCTATTCATCGAGTGTGTGAGCCTGACGCCGGACGGGCGCCGCGCGGTTACTGGGAGTTCCGACAAGGCACTACATGTGTGGGACTTGGAAGCTGGGCAACGCATGCCCAAGATGGAAAGACATAGCACTACGGTCCGGAGCGTGAGCGCGATGCCAGACGGGCGGCGCACGGTCTCAGGGAGTTGGGACGGAGCGCTGCGGGTGTGGGATGTGGAGAGCGGCATGTGCGTGCGGACGTTGGAAGGTCATAGCGATTCGGTCATGAGTGTGAGTCTGACGCCAGACGGTCGCCGCGTGGTCTCGGCGAGTGCTGACAAGGCGCTACATGTCTGGGACTTGGAAACGGGGCAGTGCATGCTCAAAATGGAAGGACATAGTGCTACGGTCCGGAGCGTGAGCGTGATGCCAGACGGGCGGCGCGCAGTATCGGTGAGTGATGACAAGACGTTGCGGGTGTGGGACCTGGAGAGAGG
>CAYODK010000344.1:0-4334 GCA_964402695.1 uncultured Verrucomicrobiota bacterium | reverse complement strand
CCTTGCCCGAGTAGCCGTCGAGCGCGTTCGCCGGAAGACCGGCGAACGCTTCGACTTCTTCGCGGCCTTCCACTGGCTTCGGACACTCGACGATCTTGCACGGCTGATCGACAACCCGCCCCCCGCCGACCGCGCCGCCATCCTCGACGCCCCTGTTGTCGTCGCCGGCGTGCCGTTCTACCGGCTCTCGTTTGCGGCCGGGGAGTTGATCGCCGAACGCTTCGCCGTCTTCCATGGCCGGGTCTACGACATGGCCGTCGCCTGGGCCGCCGCGCACGCCCGCGACGTGGCCGCCACGCGCCGGATGTTCGGGCTCCCGGCCGCAGAGGCCCGCCGTGAGGTCCTCGCGTGGGCGCGCGGGATCCGGGCCTCCTACGCCGCCGTGATCGACGTTGTGCGGCATCTCGCCGGCGGCGACTCCGACGAACAGGAATCGGCCGAGGTCGGCTTCGGAAGCATCGTCTCGGCGCTGATCGAGGAGTACGGGCAGGACGCCGAGTACTGGGCCTTCGCCTCCGTGGACGAGATCCAGCAGCGGCTGGTCGACCGCGCCATCCGCAGCGACCGCGAGCGTCGGGAGATCTCCGCGGCCTCCAAGCGCGCGATCGCGCCGGATCCGGACTCCTACTCCGCCCGGGCACAGATCCGGTTCAACAAGGCCGCCCAGGAGTTCGAGGCGTGGGCACTGAAGAGGTGGGCCGCATGAGCAACCGGGTCCTGAACTTCATCATCGGCGCGAAGGACATGGCATCCTCCGTGTTCCGGCGTGTCGGCGGCGTCATCTCTGGCCTCGTCTCGAAACTCTTCTCGCTGCCGACCCTCATCGGCGGGTCGGCGATGGCCGCGGCGATCTCGAAGGTCGTTGGCGCATCCATGCAGCAGGATCGCGCAGTGCGGAAGCTGGCGGCCTCCCTGCGGCTCGTCGGCGACGGCGCTGAGTCCACGCTCCGGGACCTGTCCAACTTCGCCGCGGCGCTGCAGTCGGTCTCCATCTACGGGGACGAGGCCATCATGGAGGCGATGGCCCTTGGGATGAACCTCGGGGTCCCGCGGGACCGCATCAAGGAAGTCACCCGCGCGGCGATCGGTCTGGCGGCCGCCACTGGCATGGACCTCCGGACGGCGATGATGCTCTTCGGGCGGGAGGCTTCCGGCGCCGGCGCGATGCTCTCCCGCTACGGCATCGTCCTCGAGGAAGGCCTCTCCCAGCAGGAGCGGATGAACCGCCTGATCCAGATCGGGACGGAGCGGTTCGGCCTGGCGCGGGCCGAGGCCAAGGGCACTGCCGGCGCGTGGGCGCAGCTCAAGAACGCTATCGGCGACCTGTGGGAGAAGTTCGGTGAAGGGATCGATCGTGCCTTCAACCTCGAGGCCATCTTCCAGCGCCTGAAGGGATGGGTCGAGGGCATCGACGGCGAGAAGATCGCTGCATCGCTCTCTTCGGCGTGGAACCTGGTCAAGAGCCTCTTCGACGGGTCGGTGAAGTGGATGGACGTCCTGAGCGGCGCCGGCAAGCTGATCGGGTTGTCCCTAAAGGTCGGGTTCATCGAGGCCATCAACTTCCTGTTCAAGGCCCTCAAGGGAATCGTGACAGGCGCTGCAGAGGCCTTCACTGCGTGGCCGAAGATCATCGGGGAAACGTTCAAGGCCTACGCATCGGCGTCCTTCTGGGGCGGCCTGGTCAAGGTTGTGATCGGGTCCTTCGGGCAGCTCGGCGCCTTCCTGCTCGGCATCTTCACCGCGCCGATCGCTGCACTCGGCGCCGGGCTCGACAAGGTGTGGATCGAGTTCTCCAACGCGATGGCCAAGACGAAGCTCGGCCGGTGGGCCGGGTTCGAGGAGAAGGAGGACCGTGACTTTCGCAGCCTGTACGAGGAGAAGAAGCAGAAGTTCGCCGGGTTCGTTGCCGGCAGCGGGAGTGACAGCCGGAAGCTGATCGCCGAGGGCTGGGCCCAAGTCCGCGACCCACTGAAGAACATCGGGGGCGCCTACGTCGAGCAGGGACGGAGGTTTGCCGACGGGTTCATGGGCGAGATGCGTGGTGAAAGCATCTTCGACACGTCGGAAGACCGTTCGAAGATCGGCGACATCGTGAAGTCAGCGAAGGACGGGCTCTCCGACCTGGCCAAGCCATCTCTGCTCAAAGACTCCCTGAGTCGCGCTGCGAAGGACGCCCAGGGAGTCGCCACCGGATCCGGACGGTCCGGATCCGGACTGGACGATGTGCGGAAGAAACTCGATGACGCGATGGCCACGAAGGTCGGCCGCGTCGACCTGGGCGATCTCTACGATGCCGCGCGCGGCCAGGACGTGGACGCCCAGCGGCAGATTGCCGAGAACACCCGACAGATGGTCGAGCTCTCCCGACAACTGCTGACCGAGACGAAGAAGGGAGGGATCGCCTGATGGGCGCGACCGCCAGAATCACCGAGCCGTGGGAACTCGACGACATCGACTGCACGGAGTCCTATCGCAGCGTCGAGGAGACTGTCCGCGATGATGCCGGAAACCCCGTGCTCATCGATGCGGAGGACGAGACCGGCGCCACGGTCAAGGTTCCGAAGAAGGTACTCCGCTACGAGAAGCGGAAGCACTACGTCGTGAAGATGCAGAGGAAGCTCGTCAGCGTGACCTCCTACAGCGAGGACACCGGCAAACTGCAGACCGCGTTCACATGGCTGACCGGGCCGGACACGAACCTCAACTACGCGAGCAGCGGGAAGAAGTGGAAGTGCACCCGGGACGCCCTCAACAAGAGCCAGATCGAGACCGGGGCCTACGTCAACGAGCAGACTTGGGAGTTCTACTCGGCGTGGGAGAAGGTCGACAAGGATGAGTTCATCGGCGCATGAAGCCCTTCCGCGAGAACTGGGTTGGACGCGGCCGCTGGAAGCCTCTCGCGGACGAACTCAATCGCATCGGCCGATGCCTGAACAATCTGACCGGCATGATGGGCATCGACGTCCTGCCCAACAGCCGCGGCGGCTACGACTTCTCAGTGCAACTGAGCGAAGCCGTAGACGTGGGCTTCCGGAGGATCGATACGCTGGTGGTGGGCGGGGCGAAGGCGTGGCCGGAGGCAGAGTGGACGCGCACGGAAACCGAGGGCGAGGCGACGAACGTGGTCTATTGCCCCTACGACGGGGTGACGGCGCCCACCTACAAGACGGCGATGCCGGCGCGGACGACGATGCCGGCGGATGACGGGAGCGACGATCGTGCGGATGGGATGTACATCGACCTGGCTCGTGTGCCTGGCCCTGAGTTCCACGTGCACCGCGCCTGACGCGCGAGCGCAGTACTCGACCAACCTCTGGCCCGCCTCGAACTTGACGGTGGCCGTGGCCACGTGGACGAACGGCGCTGGGCTGGCCATGACCGGATCCGTGAAGGACGCCCGGGCGGAGGAGGTCTACGGCGCGGCACGGGAGCGGCTGATTGCCTGCGGCCTTGGCTCCTCGACGAACACCTACCAGCCGCGCTGGTACCTCTGGGAGCGGGCGAACGTCGTCCGCCTGAAGGCCGCGGCGGAAGCGATGATGCCCTACTACGCGGCGCGGTGGCTGGCGGCCGGCGACGACTTCACGGCCTACTGCGCCGCGCATGGTCTGGCGGCGGTCCCCAGGATGACGGCCAGCAACGTGACGGCACACCTAGGGATCCGGAGCAACTTCTTCTCGTACACTCCGTGGGTCGCACTGAACGCCAGGGAGTGGGACGCGATCCGGGCCGTGTACGACCTGATGACGTGGACGGTGAGCGGGGATATCGGTGGCACATCGGAGGTGCACACGGCGGTCAACGGATGGTCTGACGGCGAGACGACATACCCGACCACCTGGCACCCATGGGAGGACGAGACTTGGGCTGGATCGAAGGCCGCGGTTGACGTCGCTTGGGGCGGGATGACGACAACGACCAGCGAGGCGTACTCCGACGGTGCATTCCCGTTCAGCTGTGAGACTGGCTCGGCCGTCGTCGCGGATGGTCCGGCGTTCTACAAGCTCAGCTCGACATGGTTCGATTCCGTTCAGAATTGGCGCGCGGCCGCGACCGCACGGTCGTACTGGCCGGCCGGCGCCTCGGTCACGAACTGGGAGCGAGCGGCAGACTGGTATCATACGGCCTTGCCAGTGACGAACTGGTCCGCTGCTGGCCATGGAGTGAGCACGACAGCGGTGCGGCTGGTGGAGATCTCCGCTGGGTATGCCGCGACGGTGACGGCCGCCTCGGCTGTTGGGCCGGCGGCCGGGTTCCCGAAGTCTCAGCCAGTCTGGGGAGCCGAGCCGACGGCCGAGCTTCTCGCTGCGGAACAAGACCGGAGCACTCGCCCT
>CAYODK010000343.1:2172-4340 GCA_964402695.1 uncultured Verrucomicrobiota bacterium | reverse complement strand
GACGCCCCCTCCGACAGCGCCGAGGACACGAGCGATGGGCATCCCCCAGACGGTGACTTGGTCGATGCCCCTCAGGACGCAGATGCTGCGGATGTCGAGCCTGACGTACCACCCGATACCGCGGACGCCCCGCCCGACGGCCCCACCGGCCCCAACATCTGCGGCGACGGGTGGCGCGACCCGCTTGTCGAAGAGTGCGACGATGGGCTCGACCCTTCGAGCGTCGAAGACCGTGCTTGCACCTCGACGTGCCTTGTGGTGGACAGGCTTGCCAGGCACAGCATCGATGCCCGGGAGCGTCGATTGGGCATCGGCCGGCACCCCGTAGCCGGAGGACTCCACGGTCACGCCGTGATCACGGTGCAAATGACAGGTGAGGCGGGAGACGAGGCGCACGTGGCCTTGGCCGCGTTCTCGCCCGTCGGGGTGAGGTTGGGACAGAGCTCGTGGGGACCGGTTCCGCTCGATGCAGATCCGGTCGTGGCTTCCTTGCCCGATGGGGACTACGCTGTGGCGTACACCGCCTTCGACGCCGACGGTGACGGACTGGGCATCTCGCTGGTGCGCGTGTCCCAGGATGGAACCGTGGTCACGCAAGCGGGGGCCGCGAACGGGACGAAGCTGTTCAGTCAACGGTCTGCTGACGTGCTGTGGACGGGAAGTCACTTGGTGGTGGGTTGGGAAGACGAGAGCACGATCCCGCGCCGGGTGTGTACGAGGCGGTTCGACGCGCAGCTTCTGCCCGCGGGGGGCGAGAGTTGCACCGCGCTTGCCCTCCCCGCGAGCCGGGTCTCCCTTGCCACGTTGCAGGGCCAAGTCGTCACCTCGTTCCGTGTCGATGAGGAAGAGTCGTCGAACTACCACGTAAAGCTGCCTGGTGGCGGAGCGTTTGTGACGGACCCGTTCGAGCCCGCCGGCTCCGGAGAGGCGCTGGCGCTGATCGATCTCGACGATTCCACGATGCTGGCGGTCTACGCCGATGGCCAGGGGCAGATGGTCGCCACGACGTTCGATGGGTCAGGCGCCGCCCTTGGGGAACCCACGGTGCTGGGGTGTCCCCGAGGGAGGCCCGCACTCGCAAAGACGATCGATGGCGTGTACCTGGCCTGGTGGGAGCCCGCCATGGCCCCGGACGCTGGAGACGCCTGGGACCCGGCGTTCGATGAGCTATGGATACAGCGAATCGGCTGGGACGGCGTGGAGTTGGACACGTCCGCCGAGCCTCTCGCCCTGCCGAGGTACGTCTGGCACACGCCCGGGGACCAGGTGCTTCCGGCCCTTGCCTCCGTCCCGTACTGGCCCACCGGCGCGCTCGTCGCGGCGTGGACCGACCTGACCGCGACGAACTTCGGCACGCAAGCGCCGCACGGAGACGTGGTCCTCGAGCTGATTCCCACCCCGGTCCTCCGAATCCCGATGGCATACTGATGCGCCCCATGAACCAAGACCAGGGCAAGCGAAGGGCGACACGACGGGCGCAAGCCTTCGTGCTTCTCCTCGCGACCTTCTGTCTGCTGCTGTTGCCCCGCGGGGCATGGGCCGAAGACCAACTCCCCCCTGCCGAGCCCGAGGCCCGCGAGCTCCCGCCCTCCAGCCCCAAGCTCGCCCCCAAGCAGCGCGCCAGGGAGACGCCGTCCGAGCGCGAACCCGAGGTCAGTCCCGAGCCATCGGACCCGCCATCTCGACCCAAGCTCGAAGTGCAGCGGCCCAAGGTCTCCCAGGCCCCTTCCGCCGTCACCGTCAAGTCCCTGCCCACCGGTGAGAACAAGACCGGGGTGAGCGCGCAGTCGATCTCGGTGCCCAAAGGGCCCGGCACGATCGAAGGCATGGGCGAGAGCTTCTCGGCTCAGGCTTCCACGGGCATCGCGACCTTCAGCGTTCCCTTCGCCCTGCCCGCGGCTCGCGGGGATGCGCAGCCCTCCCTTGGTCTTTCCTACTCCTCGGCCAGCGGAAGCGGCGTGGCCGGCGTGGGCTGGAGCGTCGGGGTCCCCTTCATTGCGAGGGAAACGGATCGCGGCCTCCCAGGCTACGAGGACCAATCAACCTGGCATGCGCGTCAAGATCGCTTCGTCTACAACGGCGGCCAGGAGCTCGTGCCGGTGACCGTGCTGCTGCCGGGAGAGCAGCTTCCGGCGTGGGCCGGGGCGGGGTGGCAGCTTTTTCGCCCT
>CAYODK010000343.1:0-2072 GCA_964402695.1 uncultured Verrucomicrobiota bacterium | reverse complement strand
GACCAGGCGAGGGCGTATCGTCGCGGGTGGGAGACGGTGCAGCGCTACCGGCTCGAGAGCGTGGAGGTGCTGGGCAAGGACGACGCTTCGGACACCCAACGAAGGCGCATCCGCAACTACACGCTGTCGTACGTGGCCGGATCGCACACGCTGCTGCTGTCGTCGGTGCAGGTGCAAGGGCGGTGCTCCGAGGCCGTGCCTGGGGAGCGGTGCACGCTGCCCCCGATGCGTTTCGACTACACCCATGTGCAGACCCAGTCGGATGGCAGCGGCGTGTTCGTCGACGGCTTCGAGGTGATCGACACCGCGGTGCGGTCGCTTGGCGGGAGCCCGAAGCACTCGGTCGACGAGGACTACACCGACCTGTACGACGTCAACGCCGACGGGTTGCCCGACGTGGTGACGATGATGCCGGGGCTCTACGGGGGCAAGCATGCGCTCTGGCTGCAGGGCAAGGGAGGCCTTGCGGATCGCTTCGGTACGCAGGAGCCCATGGGCGTGGTGGGGGTGCTGGGCGGGACGGCGTCGGTGATCAGCAAGCACAACCCGAACGTGGCTTCGCTCGATCTCGACGGGGACGCCGTCATCGATCTGCTCCACATGCCGAAGGTCAAGACCTACTCGGTGTACTCGCCCGCGTACCGGTCGGGTGAATGGAAGTGGGTGGGCCGGGAGGTGTCGACCTCGGACAACCTGGATGCGCGCATCGACCTTGGGTCGGACGCCGAAGACATCCGGGTGTTCGACGTGAACGACGATGGACTGGTGGACGTGGTGCGCACGTCGGGCACGGCGTTGCAGGTGTGGTTCGCGCTCGGTCGCTATCCCGGAGGGGATGGTCGCTTCGGCAGCGCCACGTGGACGACCCCAACGACGGCCACGCTGTCGATGGCGCCGGTGATGCGCTGCGTGCCGCATTCCTCCACGCCGGTTCGGTTTTCGGACCCGGACATCAAGCTCGGGGACATGAACGGCGACGGGCTGACCGACATCGTGCGGGTGCGCAAAGGTGACATTCGGTACTGGCCGGGTCGCGGCGACGGCACCTTCGGCACGGGCCCCCTCGGCTGCACGGGCGGCACGTTCTCCACGAACAGTTTTGTCCAGATGCAGGACAGCCCCTGGTACACGGACCCGGACGGGGCGGGGCTTCGGCTCGACGACGTCAACGGCGACGGCACCGCAGACCTCGTCCAGATCCGGATGAACAACGTCGATGTCTGGTTCAACGTCGACGGGGGGAGTTGGAAGGACCGTCGCATCTTGGACGGCATGCCTCCGAGCCCGAGTTACCAGCAGCGCGTGCGGCTCGTGGACATGAACGGGTCGGGCACGTCGGACGTCTTGTGGGGCGACGGGCTGGGGTACAAGTACGTGGACCTGTCGGCAGGCAAGCGGCCCTGGCTGCTACGCCGGGTGCACAACGGACTCGGCAAGCTGACCGAAGTCTCTTACACGACCTCGACGGCTGCGATGCTCGCCGCCGAGAAGGCAGGCAAGCCCTGGAGCACGAAGTGCCCCACGGTGCTGCACATGGTCGACCGGGTGACGGTGCGAGACAACCTCGCGGCGGTGGGCAGGCCCGACGGCGTGTACGTGACCGAGTACGCGTACCGGGACCCGTACTTCGACGGGCTGCAGCGAGAGTTTCGGGGCTTCGCTCAAACGACCGTGCGAACGGTGGGTGACGCCAACAGCCCGACGTCGGAGGCGAAGACGTCGTTTCTGCTCGGCAGCAGTCCCTACACGGATACCCAAGACCGGTGGAAGGACAACCCGAACGAAGCGCTCAAGGGGCTTCCGACCGTCTCGGAGACCTACGACCCGGCAAGCTCCGTGTACCTGTCCACGAGCGCCACGACGTATGCGCTTCGCAAGCTGTACGAAGGCGCGGACGGGCGCGGGGTGTACGTGGCCTTCGCCCTACAGAACGATAGCTGGCTGTACGACACGGCCGCGTTCGTACCGGGATCACCAGTGGCTTTCCCCGTCGAAGCGCGAGGACCACCGCAGACCGGAGACCAAGTCGTGGCGCCGACCGTGCAACTGCGGTCCAACGCCTCGGTGCACAC
>CAYODK010000342.1:0-4345 GCA_964402695.1 uncultured Verrucomicrobiota bacterium | reverse complement strand
CTTAGCCGCTAGCGAAAATTGACCCACCCGCGCTAACCAAGACGGGTCCACGTAGGCGACTCCGGAAGGCTGGCCGGACGGACACGATGGGCTACGCGGATCGGATGGCGCGCAAGCGACCCTGCCGGATCTGTGGAAGATGGTTCTATCCGTCGCCCAGGGCGGGCGATCGGCAGCATGTCTGCTCGGACCCGCTCTGTCAGCAAGAGCGGCATCGCAGGTCGTGTGCGGGTTGGCACCAGTCCAACCCAGGTTACGACCGGGAGCGGCGGTTGGTCCGTCGACTGCGTCGGGACGTTGCTGAGGCAACCCGACAGGGCGACCCCCTGCAACAAATCTGCTGGGAGGTGGCGCGAGACGCAGTGGGGCTACAAGCCTCCGTAATCGCGCAGGAAACGTCTCAAGTGGTCGTCGACTTCGCGCGAGACGCAGTCCGAGGCCAACAGGTTGAAATCACGAGGCAATTGAGCCGACTACCCAGGCCCCCGCCGCGAGACGCCTTCGACCGGGAGTCCTCCCCGGGATAGGTCCCCACCGTGCACTTGGAGTTGGGACAACTGGACCAGAAGTACGGCCGGCTCAGGGGAGTCGACCCCCGGTTGCACCGGCGACTCATGGCGTCGCTTGCCGAGCACCAGCAGCAAGTGCCCGTGCTCGTCGTGGCCGGCTCGCAGCGCAATCGGTGGGTCCTGATCGACGGCTACGCTCGCACCCGAGCGCTGCGCAAGCTGGGCATCGACGAGGTTTGGGCCATCGCGCCGGATCTGACGGAAGCCCAGGCCTTGGTGCTGCGCCAGTGCAGCCACCTGACGCGTCGTCCCAGCGCTTTGGAGGAAGGCTGGCTGGTGCGCGAGCTCATCGACGGACACGGCTACGAGCCGGGGGAAGTCGCGCGGGATCTGGGGCGGTCGACCAGTTGGGTGTCGCGTCGCCTCGGACTCGTGGATGGCTTGCCGCCCGGAGCCCAACAAGCGGTGCGCGATGGCAGGATTTGCGCGTTTGGAGCGATGAAGTTCCTGCTGCCGTTGGCGCGCGCCAACGAGGCGCAATGCAAGACGCTGGTGAACGCGCTCGGCAAGACCCACGTGACGAGCCGGCAGCTGCAGACCTTGTACGAAGCGTGGCGAAGGTCGGACGCCGTCGGTCGCGCGAGAATCGTGGCCGAGCCTCTGGCCCTGCTGCGACTGGAACGGACCCAGCTGCGTCGGGAGGTGCCATCAGCGGCATTCTCCCGGCAGCTTCGATTGATGTGCAACTCGGCGCGGCGCGCGCACGAGCTTGTACAGGACGTCACCGAGCAAGGCTGGACGGCGAGCGTGCAGGCGTGTTGGCAGCGGGCGCAATCCGCGGTCGGCAGTCTCGAGCGCGCCATAGAGGAGGCAACGCATGCTGGACCTGGACACACGCACAGCCATTCTGAAGCTTCGTGAGCAGAAGCACGGGACCCGTTCGATCGCTCGAGTCCTGGGCGTTTCCCGCGGTGCCGTCAAGCGTGTGCTCGACACCGGTCAAGCACAGGTCCCGCGCATGGCACGCGACAGCGACGCCGAGAAGCACCTGGACCGGATACGGCAGCTATACATCAAGTGCGAGGCGAGCCTGGTGCGGGTGCACGAGGAGCTCGAGGCCGAGGGGGTCGAGTTGGGCTACTCGACGCTGACGTGGCTGTGCCGTAAGCACGGCATCGGCGTCGAGCCCAAGCAGGCCTCGGGGCAGTACGTCTTCGAGCCGGGGCAGGAGAGCCAGCACGACACCTCCCCGCACGACGTCAAGGTCGGGGGCAAGTTGCGACGCCTTCAATGCGCCTCGATCGTGCTGTGCTTCAGTCGATGCATCTTCGCGCAGGTCTACCCGAGGTTCACGCGCTTCCACGCCAAGGTCTTTCTCACCGAAGGGGCACGCTACTTCGGAGGTACCACCCACCATGTCGTCGTGGACAACACCAGCGTGCTGGTCGCCCACGGCACCGGTGCCCGTGCGGTGTTCGCCCCCGAGATCACCGCATGGGCCGAGCGTTTTCGCACGAGCTTCCTTGCCCACGAGAAGGGCGACGCCAACCGCTCCGCACGCGTCGAACGCCCCTTCTGGTTCATCGAGACCAACTTCTACAAGGGCCGCACCTTCTCGGACCTGCGTGACCTCAACGAGCAACTGCGCGAATGGTGCAACAAGGTCAATGCCACCTACAAGCCGAAGCTCCGGTTCATCCCCAACGACCTTCGCGCTGTCGAGCAGCCTACCCTGCGGCCCCTGCCGATCCACGTCCCCGAGGTCTACCAACTTCACGAGCGACTCGTGGACATCGAGGGCTACGTCTGCCTGCACACCAACCGATACTCCGTTCCTGAGCAGCTCATCCATCGCACCGTACAAGTGCACGAGACCAAGGACCGCGTCCGCGTCTTCGACGGCCACGACCTGGTCGCCGAGCATCCCCTCGACGACCTTGGGTTGGGAAAGAAACGGACCCTGCCCGAGCACCGGGGAAGACGTCGCCGAAACCAGCCGCCCCCGCCGACACCGGAACACTCCGCCCTGTGCCACGCCGATCCGCTGCTCGCACAGATGGTCGAACGGCTCGAGAAGGGCAGCGGTCTGAGCGGCATCGCCATCCGCCGCCTCTACGAGCTGTGGTGTGACTACCCGGACGAGCCCGTGCTGAGCGCTGTCGCCGAGGCTCTTCACTACGGACTGACCGACATCCAACGCGTCGAGACGATGGTTCTCGACCGCGTAAGCGGCGACTTCTTCCGTCTGAAGCCAGGAGAACGACCATGACCGACGACCTGGACCAACTGCTTCGCAATCTGCACCTTCCGCGCATCCGCGAGATCCTCGACCGTGAGGTCAAACGCACCAACCGCTCGCCCCCAAGCTACGAGGAGTTCCTCTCTCGACTGCTACGCGAGGAGTACCTGTACAGAAAGACCCGCAGCGTCGAGTACCGCATCAAGAAGGCTCAGCTGCCCGAGCGCTGGACTCTCGAGACGTTCCCCTTCGAGCGGCAACCATCCATCCACGCTGCCGTCATCAAGGGCCTGGCCGAACTCGACTTCATCGTGCGCCGCGAGAACATCGTCTTCATCGGAAACACCGGTGTCGGCAAGACCGGCCTCGCCATCTCGATTCTGCTCAAGGCTCTCGAGCAGGGTTACCGAGGACTCTTCGTCAAGGCCCAGAACCTGTTCGACGAGATGTACGCCAGCCTCGCCGATCGTTCGACCCGCAGGCTGCTCAAGCGCTTGGCCTCCCTCGATCTGATCGTCATTGACGAGATGGGATACCTCAACCTGCGCCCCGAGCAGACCAACGTCTTCTTCAAGCTCATGGACGAGCGCTACAACCGACGCGCCACCATCATCACCACCAACCTTGACTACGACGAGTGGTTCGACTTCCTCGGCCAGAAGAAAGCCGTCGAGGCCCTGCTCGACAGGCTGCGCCACCACTGCCACACCCTGCGCATCGACGGCCCGTCGCTGCGTGATCCCCAACACCCCAGCTGACAGGGAGGCCCACCATGCCCATGGCCCGTGGTCCCATCGTGCCCGACCGCGTCCGCAGCATTCGCGGTCAGTCCTTCGCCTTCGTTCCCCATCGGTTCCTGCGCGACGGCTTCTTCTGCAGCCTGTCTCCCGACGAGTTGCGACTGTACCTGTTCCTGGTGCTGGCCGCCGACCGCGACGGCATCAGCTTCTACGCCTTCGACCGCATCTGCTCGGCACTCGAGATGTGCCTGGACGACTTCCTGCACGCTCGTAACGGCCTACTGGACAAGGACCTGGTGGCCTTCGACGGCACCCGTTTCCAGGTCCTGTCCCTACCTCCGACGCCCGTCCGACGCGCCTCCCGCGCGTTGCGGTCCGCAGAGCAACTCGAGAACGACGACCCGGCGACCGTCAGAAAACTCTTGCTCGAATCGCTCGCCAGCACGGAGCCCGTGAAGTAACGGCGCCCCCCCGTCCCCCCGAAGAACATGAAGCAGAGCCAGGAAGGACCTGGAAGAAGAACCATTGTTTGAAGAGGATCGATCCGAAGATCACGATCGTCGTAGTGGGTCCGTTGTCACGAGCGTAGGCGGGTCAGTTTTGGTTAGCGGCGAAGTCCAATAGGTCTCGAACACCGCGTCGATCTTTTCGATCACGGAGGGGTTCCGCGCTTGCGAGACGCGCACATTCCACTCGAGACCGCTTACCTGCGCGTAATGCGTCAGATTCGATGATCCTACGTAGGCAGTGGAGTACCCGGAGCGGCGGTAGAACATCCACGCCTTGGCATGCAACCGGGTTGAACTGGTGTCGTACGACACCCGGACCTCCGCTCCGATTTCCCGAAGCACGTCCAG
>CAYODK010000341.1:0-4394 GCA_964402695.1 uncultured Verrucomicrobiota bacterium | reverse complement strand
GGGCGAGATCCCGGCGCGGCGCAAGGCGGTCGAGGCCGCGGACGCGGCGCTCGCCGCGGCGCGGGCGGCGGACGCCGACGGCGCGGCGAAGCGCGCCGTCGCGGACGAGGCGGCGGCCCGCGCGAAGGAGTCTGCGGGGAAGGTGACGGCCAGCCAGCAGCAGCTGGCCGCGGCGCGGTCGGAGGTCGAGCGTCGCGCGGCCGTTCTGGCCGGGATCACGAACGAGGCGGCCCGCGCCGAGGCGCAGGCGGCCTTCAACACGGCCCGGGATGCGATGCAGGCGGCCGAGACGGCGACGGCCGCCGCCCAGCAGGCCGAAGTGCAGGCGAACGCGGCGGCGGCCGCCGCGTTCGCGGCGGCCCAGTCGGCCCCCGCCGAGGCGATGACGAAGCAGTCGTTGCTCGCCGCCGCCGAGGCGGCGCGGGTCGCGGTCGAGGCGCTCGGGATGGTCGAGGCGCGGATCGCCGCGGCGAAGGCGGCGGTCGGGCCGTGCGAGACGGCGGCGCAGCAGGCCGCGGCGGCCGCGGCGGCGGCCGCCACGGCGCTGGCCGATGCGCGTGCGCAGGTGGCGCCGGCCGAAGCGGCCCTGGCGCAGGCGCGTGCCGCGGCGGCCGAGGCGGTTCGCAAGCGCGATGCGGCGGCCGCGGCTAAGGCCGCCACCGCGCCCGTCGCGACGAAGGCCCTGGCGGATGCGGCGGCGGCGAAGGCGACCGCCTCCGCCGCGGTGGCGGCCCGCGACGCGGCGGCCGCGCGGATCCGGACGTTGGAGCAGGGCCTGGTGGCGCTCAAGGCCGCCCAGCTCGACACGCTGATGGATGCCGTAGGGTCCCGCGTCACGGCGCAGGGCGCGGATCCCGGCGGCGCCGTCCGACGGATCGAACTGGCACGCGCGGCGGTCGGGCGCATCCAGATTCCCAAGCCGCCGCCCCCGCAACCCCCGGCGACGCCGCCCAATGCCATTCTCGAACTTCTCGGCCGGCATCACATGGTCGTCCTGCATTTCCCGATCGCCCTGCTCCTGGCGGCCCTGCTGTTCGAATTGCTCTGGTGGATGCGGAAGGTCGTGTGGGCGGGCCATGGCGCCTTCCTGCTGCTACACCTCGGCTCGTTCTCCGCGGTGGTGGCGGCGGGACTCGGATGGATTCTCGCGTCGGTCGGGACCTATGAGGGCGCGTTGCTTGATTCCCACCGCTGGACGGGCACGGCGGCGGCGGTCGTTTCGGTCGTGGCGGTCTTCCTCCGCGGCGGCCGGCGTCCGCCCCATGCGCTGTATCCCGTGGCGCTGTTTGCCACCGTCTCCTGCGTGGGCCTCGCCGGACACTTCGGCGGGTCGATCACGCACGGCGAGGGCTACCTGACGAAGCCGCTGCCGCGCGCGATCGCCGCGATCACGGGCCGCGAGGCGCCGGCGCCGAAGACGATGGACATGTTCACCGCGCGCATCCGTCCGATCCTGGAGAGACACTGCCTCGCGTGCCATGGCGGTGAGAAGCCGGCGGGCGGCTACCCGCTCGACCGGAAGGACGGCGCGTTCAAGGGCGTCACGGCCGGCACCGCGGGCATCGTCCCCGGCGATCCGACGCAGAGCGAACTGGCGCGGCGCATCCTCCTGCCTCCGGATCATCCCGACGCGATGCCGCCTTCCGGCCATCCCGCCATGCCCCCGGCCGATGCGCTGGCGATCGTCCACTGGATCCAGCAGGGCGCGCCATGGGCGGAATCGAATTAGGCCGTGGCGATCGGGCACGGACGGTTCTCGCCATCATGGCCGGGGTCGTGATCTCAGGGTGCACTTTCGTACCGTCACATCTCGTCGTGCGAATCATCGATGTCTCGGGAAGGCCCGTGCACGATGCCAGGGTGAGGCTCATGCAGAATCCGGCCGTCCTGCCGTTGGTCCCAACCGGTGCCCGTGCCGTTGCAGAAGGAAGAACCTCACTCGACGGCAGTGTCGCCATCCTTGCGCCTCCATGGCGGTACCGGGGGCGTTGTTACCTCTGGGTTGAGTCGCCGGCCTATTGGAAGAGATGGACGAACGAGACAACCGGGGCAGTCTGTATCGGGGGGATTCGATACGGATTGGCGCGTGGCATGAGCAACACGGTCGCCGTGCCCGCGGGCTTCATGTCGCCCCGATGACGTCGCCGGCGGTAAGGACCCGCCCTCCGGGCTGCGTGGCATCGGGGCGGCGGCGGTCGGAGATGGCCGCAACTTTGGGCTTTATCTTTCGCCGGCAAACGACACAATCGGCGCCTGTTTCCAAGGATTGGAAGGTCCCGTGGTCCGGGCGTCCAAGGATTGGAAGAACCGAAGGCCGGAACCGCGGGAGACCATGACGGGCATGATGACGCAGGACGAAGTGCTGGGGGCATTCCGGGAGACGCAGGCGCTGTTGTCGGGCCATTTCTCGCTCCGCTCCGGGCTCCACAGCGACCAGTTCTTCCAATGCGCGAAGGTCCTGCAGTGGCCGGTCGTCACGGCCCGCCTGTGCGGCTCGCTGGTCGAGAAGATCCGCGCGGCCGGCCTCTCCGCCGACACCGTGATCTCGCCCGCGATGGGCGGCCTGTTCGTCGGCCACGAGGTGGCGAAGGCGCTGGGGACCCGCTCGATCTTCGCCGAGAAGCAGGACGGAAAGCTGGTTCTCCGCCGCGGCTTCACGGTGGGGAAGGGGGAGCGGTTCATCGTCGCCGAGGACGTGGTGACGCGCGGCGGCCGCGTGCAGGAGACGATCGACATCGTCACGGGCCTGGGCGGAATCGTCAGCGCCGTCGCGGTGCTCGTCGACCGCAGCGGCGGCGCGGCGCAGTTCGGCGTGCCGCTCCTGAGCCTGTTGGCCCTCGCGCCCGTCACGTGGCCGCCCGCCGAGTGTCCGCTCTGCAAGGCCGGCGGAACGGCGGAGCATCCGGGGAGCTGAGCCAACATCCAACAGCCAACGTCCAACATCCAACAACCAACGGCGGACATCGACCACCGAAGTGGGGCTCTTCTCTCCGAACTTGAAACTTGAAACTTGGAACTTGAAACTCCTCATCCTGACGCCTGAAACCTGACACCTGAAACCCCGGGGGACGCCATGACGGAACGCATCAAGGTAGTGCTCGACGACAACGAGATCCCGCGCCAGTGGTACAACATCGCCGCGGATCTCCCGAAGCCGATGCCCCCTCCGGTGAAGCCGGACGGAACCCCGGTGGGTCCGCAGGATCTCGCGCCGGTCTTCCCGATGAACATCATCGAGCAGGAGGTGTCGACGCAGCGCTGGATCGACATCCCCGAGCCGGTCCTGGAGAAGCTGCTGATGTGGCGTCCGTCGCCGCTCTACCGCGCCCGCGCGCTGGAACAGGCCCTCGGCACGCCCGCGCACATCTACTACAAGAACGAGGGTGTCTCGCCCGCCGGCAGCCACAAGCCGAACACCGCGGTGCCGCAGGCCTACTACAACAAGGTCTTCGGCATCAAGCGGCTGACGACCGAGACCGGCGCCGGTCAGTGGGGCAGCGCGCTCGCCTTCGCCTGCCAGCTCTTCGGCCTCCAGTGCCGCGTCTACATGGTCCGGATTTCCTTCGAACAGAAGCCGTTCCGGAAGATGATGATGCAGACGTGGGGCGCCGAGTGTCTGCCGAGCCCCGGGCCGACGACGCAGACCGGGCGGATGATCCTCGAGAAGGACCCGAACACGCCGGGCAGCCTGGGCATCGCGATCAGCGAGGCGATCGAGGACTGCGTGACGTCGAAGGACACGCGCTACTCGCTCGGCAGCGTGCTCAACCACGTTTGCATGCACCAGACGATCATCGGTCTCGAGGCGAAGAAGCAGATGGAGAAGTTCGGCGAGTATCCGGACATCGTCATCGGCTGCGCCGGCGGAGGTTCGAATTTCGCCGGGCTCAGCTTCCCGTACGTGTGCGACAAGATCCACGGGAAGGATCTCCGGGTGATCGCCGCCGAGCCGGCCGCGTGTCCGCGGATGACCGCGGCGCCGTACGTCTACGATTCGGGCGACGTCGCGATGATGACGCCGCTGCTGCCGATGTACAGCCTCGGCCACACGTTCGTGCCGCCGCCGATCCATGCGGGCGGCCTGCGCTACCACGGCATGGCGCCGCTGGTCTCGCACCTCAAGCGCCTGGACCTGATCGAGGCCGCCGCGCTGCCACAGCTCGAGTGCTACGAGAGCGCGCTGCTGTGGGCTCGGACCGAGGGCTTCATTCCGGCGCCTGAGACCTCGCACGCGATCGCCGCGGCGATCCGCGAGGCGAAGCGGGCGAAGGAGGAGGGGAAGCAGAAGGTCATCCTCCTCAACTGGTCCGGCCACGGGCTGATGGACCTGACGGGCTACGATGCGTATCTCTCCGGAAAGCTGACGAACTACCTGATGTCGCCGGACGAGATCG
>CAYODK010000340.1:0-4402 GCA_964402695.1 uncultured Verrucomicrobiota bacterium | reverse complement strand
CGCCCTCAACCGCCTACGCCGCTTGATGTCGGGACAAATATGAGAGGTTTAGTATCAGATCCTCGAAGAGAGCCCACGCAAGGGCCGGGCGACCGGTCGCGGCTCCGTGGAGATGCTCACCGTGCTGGCCCGCGAAGGGCTGCTGATGACGAAACTGCAGCCGTGGCTGGCCTACCTCGACGAGGCGGACCTAGAGACCGTACGGGAGATCCTATCCGACATTGAGGCGTTCGACGGCCACCGGGTGCCCGCCGGGGCCCTCGAAGCCACGGTCGCTGAGGTCGCACTGCTTACGGTTCTGACCACCCGTGCCTTGATGACGTAGCCGTCCGCGAACTGGAGCGCAATCTCAAGTGGCCGCCCGGGGCGAGGATCACTTCGCCGCCGTGGTGGGCGCGAAGTACACAAGCGGTTTGCGGTACAGCTTGGCGAACAACGACGCTTCTACGAAGTCCACCCGGCGCTCCCCGACCTCGGACTTCCAGATGAACGCCTGCCCTTTGCCCAGCCGACGGGCGGCTTCAACCTGCGTCATGCCGGCTGCCTTGCGGGCCGCCCGCAGCTTCTTCAGGAACGCCTGATACCTCGGGTCGTAAATGTTCACGTTTCGATTGACCCGAGGCTAAACCTTCGCTAGGAATACTCCGTAATGGAGTAGGCGCCGACGCAGCCTCCCGCACATGCAGGCGTGCCGAGGCCCGTCATTGGAGATGAGGTCGACACAAAGGGAAGGTTAGGACCAGACATGAATACAGACGAGTTCAAGGCGACACTGGAAAGCACCATCGACGCGAAGTTCGCCGAGATCATGCATGCGAAGCCGGAGGACCACAAACACCTGACCTACATCGACGCGGTGACCTTGACCACGGCAGTTCGGAACATCTTCAAGCACAAGTTGCGCATCACACCGCCCCAGGTGGAGGCGGCATGCAAGCTGAGCGAAGCGGTACTGGCTCCCACGACCCACGAGCGGGAGAATCTCATCAAGGCCGCCTTCGCGGCGGGGGGCGGGGTTGCCGGCATCGCCATGATCGTTGGTGGCGTTGGGGCCGCTCTGGGTTGGGGTGCGGGCGTCGTCGCAGCGGTGGTTGCGTTCTTTGTCGGAAGCTCGTTGGCCGGACCTGTCGCGTGGATCCTCGGAGGCTCAGCCGTGGTCGCCATCGCCGGGTACTTCGCTTTGACGAGCAACCCGCTCAAAGATACCGAACGGTTCTTGAAGGTGCTGAAGAACTCCTCCGCCGAAGCGGTCGATGCCATTTGGCCGCATTACGAAGAGGCACTGTCGAAGTAGTCACGAGGGCACCACCCCATGAAGGCCGCCGCGGTCATAGCGCCGACTCAGCTGGCCTATGTCTCCATACCGGCCGGCGAACTCCGGGGGTTTGTCGACGGAGTATTTCCGCGCCTGGCCCATTTCCCCTTGGCCGACAGCCTGGCTGCTGGTCAAGGGCATCGGTATGTCGCAGGTCATGATCTACTGCTGGATGTGCCCGGGACCTTTGTTCGCCATGGCCCCAGCGAAGGGATGAGACATACCGGGCACGTACTCTTGACAGACTTCCCCACCAAGGATGGCATCCCCATTCCGGGGTTTTCCGAGTCAGGACTGGGGCAGTTCCTGGAGCAGGCGGGGATCCATCGGGGATGGCTCCAAATCAACCTCTGCGACGCGACCGTGGGCATTCTTGCCATCGCCGAGGGCTCGCCGGATCTCCTTCAGGCGATTCATGGCACCTTGGAGATGAGCGTGGCCACCTTCTTCGACACCTTCGTCGAAGGAGGGATCGAAGTGGGAATCGGGATGGCGATGAACAACCCGCTCCTTCTGGTCGGAGGTATTGAGAACGTGCTGGCGGGGATCGTGGCCACTTGGAACACTTTCTCCATCGATGTCGACCCACTTGTGTTCCTCGGCAGTGCGGCCATGTCGGCGCTACTCGGACTCGGCATTGCCCGCGGCTTGGTACGTTGCGACCACACGGCTGCGACTCTGGCCGCCATTCGCAGCGGCATCGTGGGCGCCCTATTCGCTGCGTCCCCGGCCTTTGGCTTCGGCGCGCTGGGAGGCTTCATCGTACACCGGCTCGCCCGTGCCCTATCCGAAATCCATCAGTCCCAGCAGCAAGCCATGTTGACGATGGATGAGGGAGCCTACAACCGGCTTCTGGATGAGATGTGCGCCGGCAACGTGCACCTTCACGACTTCATCGAGAGGGCGGCGCCGCAGGTTACATTCCTTGATCGCCCGCCTCTGCTGTCCGAGGAAGCACGGACCATGCACACGACTTCGCGGACGCTCACATGCGACATGCCATGCTTAGAGAGCTGCTATGAGACGATTCTCGCTGACACCCCGCGGCTCTTTAGAACAGAAACGAGAGGCTTTACCTTGCATTCAGCTTGAAGCGAGGGCAAATCAATGAACGTCGGAAAGACGGCATCGGGCGCGGCAATAGGTGCTGCCGTTGGGTCTCTTCTCCCCGGCCTTGGAACAATCATCGGAGGGGCTATAGGGGCTTGGATCGGAAGACAAGCCGATGCTGCGGATGAGGAAATGGAGAACCAGCTTCAGATCGTTGTTGCCACGCTTGCACCCTTCGTTGCGGCTGCGAATGCCGGCGGGCACACATCTTCACTACGCCGAAAGCGATTGGACGTCACGGCGGCTGCTTGGTTTCCTGATTTGAACGCAACAGCTCGCAAAGCAATTCTCCGGCAGATTCCGGCAGCTGGAATCGATGCTTCGTCCGCAGGTGCCATATTCTCCACCATGCCCGATGCGCCCACGGCCATGCACTACGCATTGCGCATCCTTTCGATTCTCTATGCGGATCGCCCGCTCAGCGAAGTGGACACGAACTGGCTGAAGGAGGTCGCCGGTGCGTCCGGAATGCCGGTGGATTTCTGGCAGACTGCACTCGGCTACTATGAACGCTCGGACACCTTGCCTGTGAGCGCGGATCGACAGGCGGCGCTTGAACAGCTTGGGCTTCCCGCCGATGCGACATCGGATGACATAAAGGTCGCCTATCGGACCGCAGCGGCCACCTACCACCCTGACCGGCTTGCTCAGGTTCCGGATGCCGTTCGCCGGCTGGCCGAGGACAAGATGAAGCTCATCAATCACTCGTACGGCGTCCTCCGTAGATCAGGATCGCTATGCGACAGCCCGTTCGATGGGCTGTTCGCGGCTGACTCTTCCGGGAAGGTCATTGATGCAACACGACTAGCTGCCGGACACACCCTCCTCTGCCTGGTATGCGGGCAGAAGAACCGACTGCCCTCGACGGAGAAATGGATCCAGTCGAGATGCGGCATTTGTTCGGCGCTGCTGCTCTTGCCTAAATCCATCCTGCCCGACTCTGGTTCTTCCGCCCGGAAAGGCCGTCCGCGTGCGAAGAGGCCGAGCCCGTCCTCCACGGCCAGCAAGCGAACCTCGACGAAATCTGCGACGAAACGTCGCAGATAGCCTCATCGTCGTTGGGCGCCATCCCGCGTCGGCTCTCCGGATGGATAGGGCTGTTACCGGTTAATTCCCCCTCCAACCCGGTTATAACTGGGTGAACGTGCATTCATTCGTCGTCGGCTGACACCCGTCAGCCGTCCCATTCCCACCGAAAGGAGTCCACCCATGCCCTACTACCAGTGGCCCGCGTCTGCCCTGACCGAGGACGACATGGCGCTGCTGCACGAAGCCCGGGAGCGCGCACACCCGCGCACGCCCATCAACCACCTGCTGGCCCGCGCCGTGCGCCAGGTCTTCGGGCAGTCCGCCCGTGACCTTGCCGCGGGGCCCCGGCTCATCGAACCCCCCACCCTCATGAAGGAGGCCGCATGACTCGCAAGACCCTGCTCAAGAACATCCGCAAGCTCCGCGTCTCCGACCGCGTCAAAGAGGAGCTGGCCCGGCTAGCCGCCAAGTCCAAGAAGCTGGTCGAGACCATGCTCCTGTTCCTCCGGCGGCACCGGCAACTTGCCGAGAGCCTGCTGCTCGGCGCGATCGTTGCGTTCCTGCTCACGCAGATCCCCGTGCTCGGCCACTTCCTTGGCCTGTGCGCGCTCGTCACGTCCGGTGCGATCGGACTGATGCGCGAAATGAACGAGACCCTCAAGTCCACCTTCGGCCTGTCCCCGGCCTAACGAAAGGAGTCCCCGTGAAGTTCACCCTCACCCGCGCAAGCCTGCGCGACGCCCTGCAAGGGCTTGGCCGCATCGTCTCGACCAAGGCGACGCTGCCCATCCTGCAGTGCATCCGGTTCGACGCCGACGGCGACCGTATCGCCATCTCCGGCACGAACCTCGACCAGTACGGCCGCTACACCGCCGAAGGCACCGTGGCCCGCAAGGGCGCGTGCGTCGTCGAGCTGGAGCGGCTCAAGCCGTTCGTGAAGGGATCCGA
>CAYODK010000339.1:0-4453 GCA_964402695.1 uncultured Verrucomicrobiota bacterium | reverse complement strand
ACTTTCCACTTCCTTGGAGTTTGGAGTTTCTCACTTTCCTCTTCCGGAACGATTCCTCTCCCGTGCCGTTCTTGCCAGGGATCCAACGGAATCGTTCCGGCTCAGTCTGGCCGTTCCAGGCGCAGGACGGCGCCGCCGGTGACGCGCACGGCGAGAAGGCCGCGGGCCGGATCCCCGGCGTCGGACGCCTCGCGCGGGACCGGCCGGCCGTCGAGAAGGACCCGGTCGCCCGCCGCCAGCCCCCCGACGAGCACGAATCCACCGCCGTCGGGCCACGCCGTCACGCGCAGCTCGGCCGACCGGGCGTCCTCGCGCACCGGGGCGAGGTCCCCGGGCGCATGGACAAGCCACCGCGGTCCGGCGCAGCGGAAGTCGTCGAGCGCCGGGCCGCCGAAGAGCCGCGCCGCGCAGAGGCCGACGGTCAGCGGGTTGATCGCCGGCCCGTCGCGGTGCTGGGCCTCCAGCAGGATGTAGTCCGGCAGCAGGCCGACGCGCGCGCGGTCGGTGGCCGGCCACGTGTGCTGGATGCCGGCCGCGGTGATGCCGTCCGCGAGCTGCTTCCACAGCCCGGCGGCATCGTGGCGCGCCAGTTCGTAGAGCGAGCCGGCGTACACCAGGCCGCACCACTGCACGGGCTGGCCGAACCAGACGGGCGCGCGCCAGTTGGTGGCGCCCAGCACGGCGATCGTGCTGTAGGTGCCGATGGGTCCTTCGGTCGGCGGGACGAGGTAGACGAACGGCACTCCGGTCCAGGCCCAGTGGACGGCCTCGTCGAGCAGCGCGCGGTCGCCGGTCAGCTCGTAGCCGCGCGTGTAGGCCGCAACCAGGTGGGCGGAGGCGAGGATGTCGGGCGTGTGCAGCGGAATCTCCCAGGTCTGCGCGCCGCGCGGCACCCCGTTGCGGTACCGGGCGAGCCCGCGCAGCCGGCCGAGGGCTTCGTCCAGCAGGGCGCGGTCGCCGGCGAAGGAGGCCATCCGCAGCGCCATCTCCACCGCGAGCGCGGCCATGCCGTTGGCATGCGGCACGGGGTGGGTGCGGCCGTAGTCGGGCTTCCCCGTGTGGGGCCGGTACGGCACGGTTCCGTCCGCCGCGAACTGCGCGAGCTGCTGGCGGGCCGAGCGCGCCGCCGCGGCCGCGTTGGTCAGCGCGTGGCCGAGAACCAGCGGCGGGGCCACCGTGCGTCCGTGGCCGACCCGCGCGAAGAGATAGTTCGGGGGCGGGACCTCCGCCGCGGCCTCACCGGCCAGCCCGCGCAGCTGTCCCGCCAGCGCCGGGTCCGCGACGGCCCCGGCCAGCCAGCGCAGGTGGGCGGGGACGTCGGCCGCCGGCTGGGCGGTCCGGGCGCCCCACACGCAGTGCAGGAACCGGGCGCCGTCCCGGATTCCCGAGTGGAGCCAGCCGTCCGCGGCCAGGGCGGCGTAGGCGGCGCGGTCGAGGCCGCAGTCGGGCAGGGGCGGAAGCCCCTTCATCGCGACGTAGTGCCGCACCGCGGGCACGACCGACGCCCCGCGCCCGCCGAGCAGCAACGTCTTCGCCCTGACGGTCGCGCCGGCGCGCAGCGGCAGCGGCGGATCGCAGATCGCGCGGCCCTCGTCGCGCCCCGGAGTCCGCCCGTCGAGGAGAAGGAGCCCCATCGCGTGAGATCCGCCGCCGAAGGTGCGGTCGGGCGAGTCGAAGACCGGCTGCAGGAGCGGCTGGGGCTCCCACGCCAGGCCGACGTAGCGGTCCCGCGCGGCGATCGCCATCAGCGGGATCGTGACCTTGTGCGGGCGCGGCGCGAGACGCCGCGATTCGGGGCCCTCGATGTCCGCGGTGGAGCTCGACGGCTCGTCGTCGAGATACTCGAGCCCCGCGAAGAGCCCCTGGGTCTTCCGCTCCCCGAACGAGCCCGCGCCGGGACGCACCAGGAGCAGGGGCAGGCCCAGGATCTCGCGGTCGGCGTCGACGGTCACCGTCGCGTCGAGGGCCACCGCGCCCTCCGGCTTCGCCGCGGCCAGCCGGACCTCGAAGGTCCAGGCGCCGCCGTCGGGGTCGCGGGCGCGCGTGCGCCGGACGACGGCATCGCCCTCGCGCCGCACCGTGCGCTCGACGGCGGCGGTCGCCACGCAGAACCAGCGCGACGCGCCCGAGGACAGGTAGCCGACGACGACCCGGTCGTCCGCGACGGCCATCGACTCCCCGTCGACCGCGACGGTCAGCCCGGCGTCGGAGGCGGCGACCGTCGTTCCGCCCGACGCGATCCGCTCCCGCGCGGGGCCGGGGACGGCGGCGGCCTCCGGCCATGCGGGGGGCTCCACGACGATGCGCGGCTCCAGCCGGAGCGAGGCGATCGTGGTCGTGCCCGTCGGCCCCGTCGGATCGATGCGGATCTGAAGGCCGGGTTTCTGCGGCGGCAGCGGGATCCGGTGGTCGGTCCAGATCCCGGCCCGGCTGCGGCCGCGGACGGAGTCCTCCTCGCGGAATCCCGGGCCGAGGAAGATCTGGAACCCGCCGCCCGCGTCCGACTTCATCCGGAGGTTCAACCAGAGCGGTCCGTCGCCCGGCTCGGCGATCGCGGGACCGATGACATAGGGATCCTCGCCGGCAGCCGTGATGACCAGGCCCTCCGGGGTCGGACGCATCGCGCCGATGTGGTGGGCCGGCCTCCATCCCGCCGCGGTGCCCGGCCGGGTGAAATCGAATTCGGCCGCCGCCGCGCCGAGGGCGCAGGCCGCCGCGACCGCCGCGAACGCAAGGAGTCGTCTCATGCCGTCAACGTGCCATTCCGTCCGCGGCGCGGCAAGCCCACGGCGCCCCGGCTCAGCCCAGCGCGGCGAGGACGTCGACGACCGGGATGGACTCGAGCGACGCATCGGCCGCGCGGAGCAGGCGGACGTGCGCGCCGCGCGGGGCCCAGTGGGCGGGGTCGGTCGGCCCGAACAGCGCGGTCACCGGCACGCCGAGCGCGGCGGCGATGTGGGTGATGCCGGAGTCGTTGCCCAGGTAGCCGCCGCATCCCGACAGCACGCCGGCCAGGGCGACGAGGTCCAGGGATTCGACCACCGGGGCGGCGAGCCCCGCCGCCGCCGCGCGCACGGCCGGTGCGATCGCATGGTCGGCCTCGCCGAGGATGAAGACCATCCGGCGGCCCCCCGCCGCCAGGGTCCGGGCCACCTCGAGGAACCGGTCCAGCGGCCAGTTCTTCCGGGGGCTTCCGCTTCCGGCATGGACGGCCAGCGGCGCCGGTCCGGCGCCGGCCGCCTCCAGCCACGCCCGTCCCGCCGCCGTCTCCGCCTCCCCGAGCGCCAGCGACGGCACCGCGCCGGCCTCGTACAGCGCCAGTCTCTCCAGCGGCTTGAGGAGGTGGTCGACGATGTGGCCGTCCGGGTCGACGGGCGACCGGTAGAGCAGTTCCTTCACGCCGTGCAGACGCAGGTTGCTGCCCACCAGGCCGTCGGGGTCGTGCAGGTAGCTGACGACGACATCGAACGACGACAGGAACGCGATGGTGGCGTCGTCGATCTCCGGCCGCTGGCCGAAGAACCGCGCGATGCGGGCGGTGTCGAGCGCATGCACCCTGGCCACGAGCCCGCCGGCCTCCGCCAGCCGCGCGATGTGGGGATAGCCGATCAGCTCGATGTGCGCGTCCGGCCAGCGCGCGCGCAGGGCGTGGAGGACCGGGAGCGTGACGACGAAGTCGCCGATCGCGCCGCCGCGGAGGATCAGGAAACGGGGAGGGCGCATGGGGAGGGAGGCAGAACGCAGAACATCGAACACCGAACATCGAACATCGAACGACCGACGTCCAACATGTCGTGCCTCAGTAAACCGTCACGGCCAGTCCGGCGAGAAGCAGCCCGGCGGCGGCGAGGGCCGCGCCGGTGATGCGCGCGCGGGCGCCGGCGGTCAGCCACGTGGTCCAGCGCCGGAACCGGTACGGGCCGAGCATCCAGGCGATGCCGGCGACGATCAGCACGTAGGTGAGGGCCGAGACCACCACGCTCCAGGGCGAGTCGCTCACCCGCGCCGCCTGGAGCATCGGGTTCGCCGCCAGCAGGAGCAGCCCGCCCAGCGCGCGCGGGGCAAGGAGTTCGTCCACGAAGACCACGATCAGCCCGAGCGAGACCGGCCCGGCCAGCCAGATCCACGGTTTCAGCGCGTCGAAGCGGCCGAGCCGCGCGTGGTACACGATCCACGCCACCCCGGCCAGCGCCACCGCTGTCAGGATCCATGCCGCCGGGCGGTTGCGCGGAAACGCCGCCAGCCACCCGCGGACCGCCTCCGGCTTCGCCAGCAGCACGGCCCCCCCCGCGAGGCAAGCCGCGCCGAAGATCAACGAAATGGTCGCCAGTGAAAGCATGGGCAGGGAGCATAGACCATCGCCGGGCACGGTTCAAACGCGGCGGAAGGATCCGCGGTCTTAGCCGGAGCGATGCAGTTGACCGCGATACACGGAGACCCATGGGCATCGCTC
>CAYODK010000338.1:0-4497 GCA_964402695.1 uncultured Verrucomicrobiota bacterium | reverse complement strand
GCCCTCGACCGGGCCATCCCCGAGGCCCTGCGGCCGATGTGGGAACGCAGGGGCGAGGTCGAGGCTCTGAAGGCGCGGATCTCCGAGGTTCGTGTCGCGCTCCGAAAGGCGCGGGATGCTGGCGACCCGCTCTTCCGCGGGATGCCGCAGGAGGTGTTGACCTGGTTGGACAACACCTACAGCGAGCTCGACAACGCGAAGCCATGGGCGGTCTGCCCATGGTGTGGCGGGCTGGCGAAGACCTGCCGGATGTGCGGCGGGCCTGACCGCGGGTTCGTGTCCGAGTTCCAGTGGAAGACCCACGCGACCGCCGAGATGAAGGCGGCGATGGCGAAAGGCGGTGCGCGATGAAGAAGCGCATTCGCCGCCTGGTCTGCAAGGGATGCAGGGGCAAGTTCCGCACGAACCCGAATCGTACCGGATGGCGGTGCCCGTACTGTGGCGGGCACCGAGTCATCGAGATTTCCGGCTGAGCCGAACGGAGAGGAACACCGTGAAGCTCAGAAACTATCAGCGCGCCGCAGTCGACGGCGTATTCAACGAGTGGCGCGAGTCGCGCTCCACGCTCGCGGTCCTGCCCACCGGTACCGGCAAGACCGTGATTTTCGCCTTCGTGATCAAGCGCGCCTTCCCCTCCAAGGCCCTCGTGGTCGTGCACCGGGAGGAGCTGGCGACCCAGGCGAAGGACAAGATCGAGCGGGTGACCGGGTTCCGCACCGAGATCGAGATGGGCGAGCGCCGCGTCGACTTCGGCCAGGGCTGCATGTTCTCCGGAAGCGCACCCCAGGTCGTCGTCGCCAGTGTCCAGACCCTGACCGCCGGCGGCGACGGTCTCGGCCGCATGGGCAAGTTTGACCCGGCCATGTTCGGCCTGGTCATCATCGACGAGGCGCACCATGCCACCGCGAGCACCTACCGCCGCGTGGTGCAGTACTTCGCCCAGAACCCGGCCTGCCGGATCCTCGGCGTGACGGCCACGCCGGACCGTGCCGATGAGGAAGCCCTCGGCCAGGTCTTCGACACGGTCGCCCTCGACTACGAGATCCTGGACGCCATCAGCGACGGGTGGCTCGTCCCCATCGAACAGCAGGTCGTGACCGTCGGCGACCTCGACTTCTCGCACATCCGGACCACGGCCGGTGACCTGAACGGCGGCGACCTGGCCGCGGTCATGGAGGAGGAGAAGGCCCTGCACGGAGTGGCCGGCCCATCGGTCGAGATCATCGGCGGCCGCCGGGCGCTGGTGTTCGCCGCAAGCGTTGCCCACGCCGAGCGCCTCTGCGAGATCTTCAACCGCCATCGTGACGGTAGCGCCGCCTTCGTCTGCGGCGAGACCGACAAGGACGAGCGCCGCCGCATCCTGCGCCGGTTCGCCGACGGCCAACTGCAGATCGTCTGCAACTGCGGCGTCCTGACCGAGGGTTTTGACGACCCCGGCGTCGAGGTGATCGTCATGGGCCGGCCGACGAAGAGCCGCGCCCTCTACGCCCAGATGGTCGGCCGCGCGACCCGGCCTCTCCCCGGCCTCGTCGACCACCTCGACGCCCCCGAAGAGCGCCGCGCCGCGATCGCTGCGAGCCGGAAGCCCACCTGCCTCGTGGTCGACTTTGAGGGGAACGCCGGTCGGCACAAGCTGATGAGTTCGGCCGACATCCTGGGCGGCAAGGTCTCGGACCGCGCCCTCGCCTTGGCCAAGGATCGCGCGCGCAAGGAGCGCGTGAACATGGCCGACGCCCTGGACGAGGCGGAGGCCGCGATCCGGGCGGCCGACGACGCCCGCGCGAGAACCGAGGCAGCCCAGCGCGCCCGCCTGATCGCGCGGGCACAGTACACGGCCACGGTGGTCAGCCCCTTCGATGTATTCGGCGTGCGCCCCTGGCAGCCTCGGGCGTGGGACCAAGGGAAGACCCTGACGCCGAAGCAACGGACCCTACTCCAGAAGCAGGGCATCGATCCGAACAGCCTCCAGTTCGGAGAAGCGAAGCAGCTGATCGCGGAGATCTGCCGGCGGTTCGACGAAGGGCTCTGCAGCTTCAAGCAGGCCCGCGTCCTCGCCCGCAACGGGCTCCCGACCGACGTGACGCGCGAGGAGGCCTCCAAGTTGATCGACGACGTCGTCCGCACCAAGTGGCGGAAGGCGGTGCCGGCGTGAGCTGGACCCGCGTCAACCGCTCGACGCCCTGCCCGATCTGCACGCGCACGACGTGGTGCACGATCGGGGAGCGCGGCGTCTGCTGCATGCGGATCGAGTCCGGACGGCCCATGAAGAACGGCGGCTGGCTCCACGTCTCGGACGCCGCCCCGCGGATCGAGCGGCGCCACGCGCAGCCCACCGTCAGCCTGTCCAACCCGGACGCGCTCCTGACCCGCTGGCGGGCCGACACGACGCCCGAGCAGGTCGCAGGCCTCGCCGAGGATCTCGGCGTCAAGGCGACCGCCCTGGGCGCGCTGGGCGCGGTCTACAGCGCCACTCGGGAGGCGTGGGCCTTTCCCATGCGAGACGGCGCCGGCCGGACCGTCGGGATCCGGCTGCGCGCCTCCGGCCGGAAGTGGGCCGTCGACGGATCCCGGGAGGGTCTCTTCTACGGGGACAGCCTGTCCGGCATCCCGCTGATCTGTGAGGGACCGACCGACTGCGCCGCGGCAATCTCCATCGGCTTCAACGCTGTCGGCCGACCGTCATGTACCGGCGGCGTCCAGCACGTTCGGGACCTCCTCACCCGGCTCGAGGTCGCCAAGGCGATCATCGTGTCCGACGACGACGAGCCCGGCCGCCGCGGTGCGGTCCGCCTGGCTGCCGCGATCGCCCTCCCCCACAAGATCCTCGCCGTCCCGGCCAAGGATCTCCGCGACTTCGTCCGCGCCGGCGCCACGGGGGCGCTCGTGCGCGACATGCTCAAACGACAGGAGTGGCAGTGATGCTTCAGGACTCGCCCCAGTACAAGGCCCTGCGGACCGCCTTCGAGCGAAACGCCGTATTCCCCCACCTGCACACCTACGACCTCTTCCGGAACTGGCTGCAGGCCGTCTGGGCCTTCTGCGAGGCGCCTTGGAAGCCCGATGAGTTCCGGGAGGCACTCGACCGCTATACGGCGGCCGAGGGCGCCGAGTTCGCCCGCATCATGGGGCTCTACACCGACGCGGTGGAGGCCTTCCCGTTCGAGGACATCCTCGGGCCGCTCTTCATGGAGTTGGACGTGAAGTCCGCCCGCGCGGGCCAGTACTTCACCCCCTGGCCGATCGCCGAGATGATGGCCCGGATGAACTTCGACCAGGCCGACTTCGAGCTGAAGGCGGCCGAGAAGGGCGAGGTCACTGTCTGCGACCCGGCGGTAGGATCCGGCGTCATGCTCCTCGCCTTCGCGAAAGTCGTCCACGAGGCGCTCGGCTGGAAGGGCATCAGCCGCCTGAAGCTCTACGGGCAGGACATCGACGAGCGCTGCGTGCTCATGTGCCGGATCCAGATCCGGTTCAACGGCCTCGACCACTTCGGCCGGATCATCCGCCTCTCGACGATGGCCGGGGCGCTGGGCACCCCCGCGGCACCGCCGGCCGAGCCGGATCCCGTGCCGCCGGCGCCGGAGCCACCGCCGATCAGGATTGCCGCCCGGGCAGACCGGCGTGGCCAGTTGGAGTTCGTGTGGTGACCGCGCCTCTCTTTATATGTCGCGCACGCACGACGCGTGCCCGCACGCACGGTAGATAGCCAACTGAAGAAGGAGATCACGATGAGATGCAGGATCTGTGGGTGTACGGATGAAGACTGCAGCCAGTGCATCGAGAAGACGGGGGAGCCGTGCTACTGGGTAGAGGACGGTCTCTGCAGCGCATGCATCGAACACCAGAGGGACTGCTCAGCCCGAGGATGCAGGCACAACCTGCTCGGCAGGTGTTCGCTTTCTGTAGGCTACCAGACCTGCGGCAGACGAGTTGCTGCTGTCCCCCCATCCCCTCAACCGGCCCCCCATGTAAAAGGAGGGTAGCATGCCCACATGCCCCCAGTGCCATGTTGACCACCGCGGTCTCTGCCATCAGTGCGTCCACAACGGGAAGGTCTACGGGGACTACCGGCTGAGCCCGTGCTCGAGCTGTCGGCCGGCTGAGGCGCTGCAGCAGGGACACGGGAGGAACGTCAGCTACGACGAGATCGCCCCTGTCCTGGGAGAGCGACCGAAGAAGGTGGATCCGGAGCCGGAGGACCGCGCGCTCGACGTGCTGAGGGCGTTCCTGGGACTCGACGCCATCGGCCGGGAGATCATCTTCACCGCCCTGCGCGAACCCGAGACCAGCCTCCAGCAGATCGCCAACTACCTCCAGGTGACGTTCCGGCGGCCGTTCACCCTGCAGGCCGTCCACTGGCGGATCCGGACGATGCAGCGCCTGGGGGCCACGTTCGAGAGGGTGCTGGCGAGGGTTGACCGGCGGGTCGGGTGATGGAACCGGAGGAACGACGATGAAACCAGTCAAGCAGACCAGGTTCGGGATGGATGGCAATTG
>CAYODK010000337.1:0-4512 GCA_964402695.1 uncultured Verrucomicrobiota bacterium | reverse complement strand
GTGTGTTCGGCGGGGGAGTTGCAGGCCCCGCTGGCGGCCATCGCGGGCGGGGAGCCGGATGTGCTCTTTCCGGGCAGGCCGCTGCGAGTGCAGCCGACCAGCGGATCCACCGGCGGCACCAAGCTCATTCCCTATACACGCGCCCTGCAGGCAGAGTTTCAGGCCGGGCTCGCCCCGTGGGTGTTTGATCTGTTTCGCCGCCACCCGCGCGCGGCGGCGGGGCGCGCCTACTGGTCGATTTCCCCGGCGATGGCCGATGCGCCGCCCGCGCGTCCGGACGGCGTCCGCGTCGGATTCGCCGATGATGCCGATTATCTGCATCCCGCATGGGCCGGCATGGTCCGGCGCGCTCTGGCCGTGCCGGCGTCGGTGGCACGCCGGCGCGATTTGTCGGCATTCAGGCGCGACACGTTGTCCTGCCTGCTGGCGGCACGCGACCTGTCGCTCGTGTCGGTTTGGAATCCATCCTTCTTCACGCTCCTGCTGAAGGCTCTCGACGCCCAGTCCGACGGCATTCTGGCCGATCTGCGGGAGCGCCTCCACGCACCGTCTGCGCGGATGCGCGAGGTGGAGGATGCACTGTCATACCAAGGCGGCGAGCGACACGCCCGGCTGTGGCCGGCGATCCGGGTGGTGAGTTGCTGGGCCGATGCGGCGGCCCGGGCGGCCGCGCGGGAACTGGCCGCCCTGCTTCCCCAGGCGGTGGTGGAGCCGAAGGGACTTCTGGCCACCGAGGGGATGGTGTCGATCCCCCTGGGGGGTGGCGCGGGTGGGGTGCCCGCGCTGACCTCGCATTTCCTCGAGTTCATCCCTGAGGATGCACCCGGATCGGTGCGTCCCGGCGGGCAGCTGGACCCGGGGCGGACGTATGCGGTTGTCCTGACGACGGGGGGGGGGTTGTACCGCTACCGGGTGGGCGATTTGGTCCGGGTGACGGGCACCTGCCGAGGCGTCCCGAGAATGGAGTTCGTCGGCCGCGGGGATTGCGTGTCCGACCGGTACGGCGAGAAACTGCACGAGGCCCATGTGCTGGAGGTCGTGCAGACCGCCTTGTCGGGGGCAGGGGTGAGGGCGCCCTTTGCACTCCTTGCGCCGGACGATGGCGAACTGCCGGACCGCTATGTGCTCTTCCTTGCCGGGCCGCGGGATCCGGGAGAGGGGACCTTGGATCATCTGGCTGCGGCCGTCGACTCCGGATTGAGACGCAATGCGCAGTACGACCATTGCCGTCGCCTTGGGCAGTTGAAGGCGGTCGATGTCGTCTGGGTGGAGCAGGGAACCGTCTTCGCCTTCGAGCGTTATCAGGCCTGGCGGGTGGGCTGTGGCCAGAAGCCGGGAGATGTGAAGCCCCCTGCATTGGACGCGCATCCGGGCTGGCGGGCGCGGCTTGGCCGCACTTGCAACTTGGAACTTGAAACTTGAAACTCCCCGCCGCGCCCGGGTGGCGGAACGGCAGACGCAGGGGACTTAAAATCCCCTTCCGAAAGGAGTGCGGGTTCAACTCCCGCCCCGGGCACCAGCCTTCGCCCGAGCCCGGCGGAGGCGATGGCGGACCTCTGTTGTCGGGATGGGCTCGGGCTCCGGCTTGGCAAGCCAGCAAGGACCTTCGCCCCGGGCCCGTCGGGAGCGAATCCGCCGAAAGCGCGGGATGTTGCGGGGCGGCGGGCGCTCCTGTAATCTCCCGCCCGTGGCAGAAACCAGCAAGAGCGACATCTATCAGGCCCTCGGATCCCGGTCGGGCCATCGGTCCGCACGGCGCAAGCGCCGCCTGTCGACCCACTCCCGCTATCCGTCTCCCCATCGCGGCGAACGCCGGTTGAGCAAGAGGGAACTGCGCCGGCGGATCGTCTTCTGGGCCCTGCTGACGGCCCTCGTCGGGGTCGGCGGCTACGCCTGGTACAGGAGCAGGAAGTACACGGTCGAATCCGACGTCCTCTTGCAGCCCATCCCCTTCAAGGAACCTCTCGGCCGATGAACCCCCGACGTCTGCGGGACGGCATCCACTGGCTTGGCGCGATCGATTGGGATCGCCGCCTCTTTGATGCCCTGATCCCGATCCCCGAAGGCACCTCCTACAATGCGTACCACGTCCAGGGGTCGGCGAAGGCGGCGCTGTTCGACAGCGTGGACCCGGCGTTCCGCGACGGGTTCCTCCGCCAGCTCGGGACGCTGGCGGCGCCGGACTACGTCATCGCCCATCATGCGGAGCCCGACCACTCCGGCTGCCTGCCCGACGTGATGCGGGCCTATCCGTCGGCCGTGCTGCTTTGCACGGCGAAGGCCCAGGGCATGCTCTGCGACCTGCTGCCGGATCTGCCACCCGACCGCATCCGCCCGGTGTCCGACGGCGAGCGGCTCGACCTGGGCGGCCGCACGCTGCGGTTCGTCCAGACGCCCTGGGTGCACTGGCCCGAGACGATGGTGACGTTCCTCGAGGAGGATCGCGGGGTCTTCTCGTGCGACTTCTTCGGATCGCACCTGGCCACGTCCTCCCTGTGGGCCGGGGAGGACGCGCGGACGCTCCCGGGGGCGCGGCTCTACTACGCGCAGATCATGATGGCCTACGCGACGGTCGTGCGGAAGAACCTCGAGAAGGTCCGCGCCCTCGATCCCGCATGGATCGCGCCCAGCCACGGCCCCGTGCATGCGCAGCCGGCCGCCATCCTCGACGCCTACGGCAGCTGGCTGAACGACCCGCCCCGCCGCAAGGCGGTGCTGGTCCGCGTGTCGACCCACGGCAGCACCGCCGCGATGGCCGACCGGCTGGTCGGAGACCTGATCGGGCTCGGGGTCGACGTGGAGTCGTTCGACGCCTGCACGCTCCAGGTCGACCGGTACGCCTCGGCCCTGGTCGATGCGGGGGCGATCATCTTCGCGGCCCCGGCGATCTGGGACGGCCCGCATCCCGCGGCCCTTCTGGCCATGACCGTGGCCGCCGGGCTCAAGCCCAAGGCGCGCGTCGTGGCCACGCTGGGATCCTACGGATGGAGCCCGAAGGCGCTGCTTGAACCCGCCGCCCGGATGCCGGGCCTCAAGGCGGAGTTCCTGCCGCCCGTCGTGACGAAGGGCGCTCCCCGCGCGGAGACCTTCGCCGCCGTGGACGCGCTGGCCGCGTCCCTCGACGCGTCGCTCAGGCCTTGAGCCCCTTGAGGTCGGCCTCGACGCGCTTGTCGGACTTGACCAGCTTCTCCCAGTAGACCAGCTCGCCCGCGTAGGCGGCCTCGCGGCCCAGGATGGTCAGCAGGTTGCTGCGCACGCTCGGCTCGACCGTCGGGTTCTCCACCTCGCCCGCCGCGATGCACCGGCGGAACTCGGCGATGTTCGCGACCGCGCCGTCCTTGTAGATGCCCGGCGAGGCGCCGCCGCGGTAGAAGTTCTTGCCGCGGATCAGCACGTTGCCGCCGTAGGCGGTCTCCAGCACGCCCAGGTCGCCGAACGCGCGGACGACGATGCCGTCGGGCTTCGTGCCATGGCCGTCGAACTGACGCGAGCTGAACGTGACGCCGACCTGCTCGGGATAGAGCATGTGCAGCGTGAAGCAGTCGTTGCAGTTGCCGACATCGACGCGGACCTTGCGCCCGCACGTGCCGAAGGCGTGGACGGGGACGCCGTTCATGATCCAGCTCAGGACGTCCAGCGTGTGGATGTTCTGCTCGGTGATGATGTCGCCCGACAGGGCCTTGTCGAAGACCCAGTTGCGCAGGCGGCACTCGGCGGAGTCGTCGATCGGGTCCTTCTGGTTCAGCCGTCCGCAGTGGTAGTAGGATTCCGCAAATGCGATCTTGCCGATCGCCCCGTCATGCACGCGTTTGACCGCCTCGCGGTAGAATGGATCGACACGCGTCTGGAAGTCGACGAGGAAGCACTTCTTCTTCTGCGTGGCCAGCCGGCCCGATTCCGCGATGCTGTGGCAGCCGGGGACGTCGACGGCGACGGGCTTGGCGAGGTAGACATGAATGCCGGCATCGACCGCCGCGCGCGCCTGCTCGGGGTGGAAGTAGGGCGGGGTGATGATCGCGACCGCGTCGGGCTTCGCGTCGATCACGCGCTTGTAGCCGTCCAGCCCCGTGAACCGACGCTCGGCCGGAACGCCGAGCGCCTCGCCCGCCGCCTGGGCCCGGTCGGCGAAATAGTCATGGACCGCGACAATCTCGTAGCCCCCGTCGGCAAGAAACAGCTTCCCGATCCACGTGCCCCGGCCGCCGCAACCGACCAGGCCCAGTTTCACCTTCGGTCCGGCCGGGGCCGACGCCGGGGCGGGGGCCTGCGCGAGCACGGACCCGGCGGCCAGGGTGCCCATGCCGGCAAGGAAATCACGTCGGGCAACGGTCGCGATGCGCGGGGCGCCTCCTGTCATCCGGTTCATACGTGGTCCTCCGGGTTCCGATGCGATATTCGCCGCAAACCGCCCCCATCTTGACCGCGGGACCGTTGCCGGTCGAGTGGAAAAGCAGCCGGGGGCGCGGCGGAGACGAAAGGCGATTCCGCGGGGCCGCTGTAGCCGCGACGGGT
>CAYODK010000336.1:0-4515 GCA_964402695.1 uncultured Verrucomicrobiota bacterium | reverse complement strand
AAAACGACATCCCCTTGTACGCACTCGAGAGCAAGCACGCCCTGGTCGATTTCGACATCCTGGGGTTCACCATCCCTTACGAATCGCTGTATACCAACGTGCTCAACATCCTCGACCTGGCCCGGGTGCCTTTATTATCGCACGAGCGCGGCGGTCATCAACGCGGCGAAACAGGTCTTCGGATTCATCGGCTCACCTCGGGTTGCTCGTTTTGACGGCGGACTGCCTAAGGGATCATAGCTTCTTCCTGCAGCTGCGGCCCAGGTAGCCGTGGCCGTAGACGGCTTCGACCGTGGCGGCGGGGTCGGTCTGGAGGATGCCGTCGCCGCGGACCGGCCGCGCGCCGGGCTGCAGGCGGATCCGGCCTTCGAGGTCGAAGGAGCTGGCGGAGGTCTCGACCACGGCGAGCCGCTCGGCATCGCCGGCGCCGGAGGTCACGACGACGGTGCCGGTCTCGGCCCGGCTGTAGTCGAAGTTGAGCGGCGCACGCAGCCGCACGACGGCCGCGTCGCCGTCGCGCCGCACGTCGATCCGCGTCTCCGCAAAGGCGAGATGCGCCAGGCTGACGTTGAACGCCGCGTTGAACTGCACCCAGCCCTCGGTCCAGCCGAAGTCGCCCTTCTCCGGATGGTACGGGTAGTGGCCGTCCTTCGGGCTCCCGTCGATCACGAACCGCGCCTCGGCAAGCCGGCCGATCCCGCCGGCGTGGAACTTGAACCAGCCGAACTCGACGCCCTCCAGCTCGCGCGGCGCGTCGTAGGAGAAGTGCCGCCCGACCGGGTTCCGGCCGAACATCGCGTCGAAGTGCGCCCAGCCCAGTTCGCGCAGCCGCGCCTTGTCCGGCCCATCCGGGAGCACCTCGCACGCGGCGAGGATCGCGGCGGGCAGGCCGACCACGTTGCCGGGTTCGTTCCACATCGTCGGCTTCTCGCCCATCGGCGTCCACCGCGCGCCGTCGTCGAGCTTGCGGAAATCCCAGAGGTTGTCCGAGCGGCGGATGACGACGGCGGCCCAGTCCGCGATCGTCTTCGCGAGGCCCGGGGGCGCGCGGTCGGGGTAGACGCGCAGCAGGTGCGCGAGGCCGGTCATCGTGATGAACTCGCTCATCCGCTGGCCCTTTGTGACGAGCGGATCGTTCCAGTCGAGACGCGCGATCATCCATGCCGCCTGCTTGTGCGCGGCCTCGAAGTAGCGGGCGGCATCCGCCCGTCCCTCGCGCTTCGCGACCTCGTACATCAGCAGGTTCGGCTCGACCGAGAACCCCGGCGGATAGCAGCCCTTCGTGGTTCCGACCGCGGTCTTGAGCGCAAAGAGATCGTGCTCCGGGCTCTCGTCGTAGGGATACGTCCGGTCGCACGCCTTCTCGCCCCATGTTCGGCCCGCGTAATCGAGCACGGTGTCGCAGGCCTGCCGCGGCATCCACGGCTCCAGCACGGGCCACGCGTAGAGGAAGTAGGCGAGCTGCGCCTTGAGGTGCTCGTGGGTCAGGCCCTGCGAGACGATCACGTCCGCGCCCCAGTGGATCAGCTTCACGATGTCCGGCGCATCGTCGCTGTACGGCTCCAGCTTCCCCCACAGGCCCGGCTTCGACGGCTTCTCGTAGCGGATCTGCCGCGGCATGCGGTCGTAGGCGGACGGGTTGGACAGGTACTGCGGCACCAGCGTGTGCAGCTCCCATCCGAAGTGGTGGTCGTCGCGCCAGCCGAACGAACCCTGGCAGACGGCGCGGTCGTTGCCGACGTGGTGGCGGCTGTCGATCATGAAGTCCACCGCGCGCTGGTAGGTGACGCGCTCCAGCCACCACGGCCCGACGCGGAACGGGACCGAGACAATGCCGCCGGCCTCGACGACGTACTCGCGGTCGTCCGCCGGATCGAAGGCCGTGAAGTCGCCCTTGCCGCCCCGCACGACGCCCTCCGCGAGCGCGGGACCGCCCTTCGCATCGCGCACGACAAAGCGGGTGCCGTCCGCCACCGTCGGCGCGGTGAACCGCTTCGACTTGCCGAGGTTGAAGCCGCTCTGGTTGAGGTAGAGCGGAGGGATCGCGGACTGCGCGACGGCCCCCGCCTTTCGTGCGCCCTCCGGCAGCGGCGGCACGCCGCCCGCGCCGGCGGGCCAGACGACGATCTCCTTCACGCGCGCCGCGCCCTGGTGGCTGGCCTCGACCCACAGCCGCAGCGCGTCGGTCACGACCGCGACGGTGTCGTCGAACGATAGCGCCAGCGCGCAGGCCGTGTTGTTCGCGACCGTCGCGGACGGGATGTCGCGCCACGCGCCGCCGTCGCGGAATTGAATCTTGAACGCCGCCACCGGATCGCGCTCGCCCCAGCCGGTGAAGAGGTGCACCCCCGCAAGCTTCTGCACCGCGCCCAGGTCGATCTCCAGCCACGCGGGCGCGTCGGACTTCTCGCTGACCCAGCGCGAGTCGTCCGACACGACGCCGTCGACCGCCTTTGCTGCCGCATATTTCGCCATCGCCGAACTCGCCCGCACCCCGGCCGCCTTCAGCGGCTGCGGAGCCGCGGCGGCGCCCAGGGCCAGCGAAGAGGCGGCAAGGAGGGAGAGCCACGGACAAAGGGTAGCGGAGAAGTGGGAAACTCCAAACTCCAGGGAAGCGGGAAGAGCAAGGGGAGAAAGAAGGAAGTCGGCGGGGCTTCCGATGCCGATACGGTGCCGCCCCGAACGGTACGCGTCCTGGCGGGCTGGCGCTTCACCCGTGGATCGTCCGGCCTTCCCTCCTTCTTCTCCGCTCCACGTATCGCTTCCTTGGAGTTTGGAGTCTCTCACTTCGCGCCTCCCGCACAGCTTGCGTCCCTGTCACGGCCGATCTTCCCGCCGCCCCCATGCCTCGAGAGCATACCGCACGGCGCACCCGGCGTCGCGCGCGATGCGAGGGACTTGCCGACCCCGCCATGCATCCTTCCAACCGTCAGAGCTCGGAGGGTTCGAGCCGGACGCGGTAGTAGACGGTGGAGGACGAGCGTGGGACGGCGCGGACGTTCTCGGGGGGCGTGGCGGGGATGCCGGTCTCGAAGGGCTCGAAGTCGACGAGGTTGCCCGAGACCTCGATGCGGTAGGTCCGACCGGCGACACTGGCCCAGGTCAGCGCGAAGGTCCCCGCAGGCTGATCGAGCGCCCGGCGCATCTCGAAGCGCGAGTGCGGGTCGCGCGGGTCGGTGCCGGTCATGAACTCGACGTGGTTGTTGCGGCCGTCGCCGTCGTCGTCCTCCTCCGCGACCGCGCGGGTCTCGGACAGGAAGTAGTAGCGCTCCCATGCATCGGACAGGCCGTCGCCGTCGTAGTCGTTCGTCGTCGCGGAGGCATTGGCGAACCGGACCGCATCGGCGATCACATAGCCGCTCGCCCCGTCGTTGCCGACGATCACGGTGACCCCGTCGGGCGGCAGCGTGTGGCTGCCGATCTCGACCCACTGCCCGCCCTGGATGCGCTGGTTGACGACGGCCGTCGCCGGGAGCTGCACGTCGTGGTAGCCGACCGTCAGCCGTGCCGCGCCGAAGCGGTAGAGCTTGCGGGCGGGATACGAGGATTCCAGCGTCGGCGTGCGGAGCATCAGTCCGAGCGGCGTACCTGACCGGCGCGCCTCGGCGGCGGCGGCGGCGAGGGCGGCGGTGCGCGGGAAGACGAAGACATCACCGGTTTCGCACAGGTTCGGGTCGGTCGGCGTGTCGATCGAGCTCAGCGCCGCGGCGTCGAAATCACCCCCGGGCGCGGCCCAGTTCGTGCCGGCGGCGCGGCGGGCCCACGTGGTCTCGGCCGGCGTGAAGGGCGCCGTGACGCGGTGGACCTTCAGGCCCTCCGCACCGACGAAACCGTCCACCGTGTTGGTGTCGAGCGAGCCGATCTCGAGCTGCAGCTCCGCCGAGACGATCGCCGCGCCGGCGGGGACGGCGGAGAGATCGAACTGGAGCAGGCCGCGCATGTAGTCGCCCGCGGCAACGCGCCCGACCAGCATCTCGCCGGTCGCGAACGTGTCGTTCGACAGCGTGTTGCGGATGTGGAGGTCGGCGGAGGCGGTCCGGACGTCCGACGACGGCGCCGTGCACACCCAGACGGGCGTGTTCGAGGACCGGTTTGCGTCGGCGGCCCAGCGGAGAGCGATCGAGTAGGTCCCGGGCGTCAGCGACGGCGGCGTGAACGCCACGCGTTTGGTCCCGCGGCCGGTGTTGCCGTCGAGAAGGTAATTCGTGCCGTAGTAGCCGACGACGGAGGAACTGGAAGACCAGTCGCCGACGATCACGACCGCGGGAGGCGGGTTGGTGTTGTCCAGGATGGCGGCGGACGCGCCGGCGGGCGGCGGGCGCACCGGCCACGTGCCTGTGATGCGCGACTGCAGTTCGACGGTGAGGTCGCGGCTGCGGTAGATGTCGCGCGGCTCGATCCCGCGCTCCGTGCACATCGCCGCGGCGACGCCCACCGCGACGCCCATCTGGCCGCAGGTGTTCATCACGCGCGGGCTGCCGATACCCACGTGCGTGCAGCTGAAGGCGCGCCCGG
>CAYODK010000335.1:0-4518 GCA_964402695.1 uncultured Verrucomicrobiota bacterium | reverse complement strand
CACTCCGGAACCTACTCCTGACAGAAGCCTGTTCAACCTGACCTCAATGTGCAAACCGGACGCGGTCACCGGCCAGATGCCCTTCGCCGGCAGCAGCATCATGGCGGTCCTCCGCAAACAGGCCGTCGAGATCCTGCCCGACCCCCGCGAGTTCAACCCACAGCTGTCCGAGCACTTCGTCGGTCTCCTCCAGATCATGCTCGCGAAGAACCGCGACGACCGCCACGCGGACTGGAGCGCCCTGATCCTCGACATCGAGTCCGTGCTCGATTCCAAGCCGCCCTCCATCGCCCTGCCCGGCGAAGGCAAGTCGGTCCTGATCCGCAAGGGCTCCGGCCACGGGCCGCCCAGGAAGATCGTGATCCCGAAGGAAGGGATCCACACGCCCCTTCCGGCCGCCCCGGCGCCCCGGCCGAACAAGGCGATGCGACCGCGCGACAAGGCGATGGCCGTTGGAGGCGCGGCCGTCCTCGGCCTTGCCGTCATGGCGACGGTCATGGCCGTGAACCACTCGAGGCAGCGCACCGAGCATCAGAAGCTCCAGGCGCAGCGCGAGGCGCAGCAGTCGGCGGAGATCCGCGACCGGGAGGCGCAGGCCGCCAAGGCCCGCGAGCAGGCGGAACTCTGGCAGGTCGCCGCCGATTTCGCCGCCGCGAACCCCGGAGCGTACGATCGCGCCATCGCGAATTTCGAGGACGCCGGCAGCCGGCTGGCCGGCACCGCGTACGAGCCGATGGCGAAGAGCGAGATCGAGCGCCTGCGCACGGCTCGGGCGGGGGCGGTGGCCGGCGCGTTTCGAGACCTCGAGGCCCGGGCGAAGGATCGGGCGGACCAGAAGGACTACGAGGGCGCGGCGGACGTCTTCGCACAGTACGACGGGGCGTTTGCCGCCGAACTCGCGAGCCTCCGTTCCGCCGCGGAGGCTCAGTACCGGGACCAGTCACGTGCCGAAATGGAGCAGCTCGGCCACGCCGAGCGACAGGCCAAGGAGCGGGAGCAGGTGGTCCTCGACGGTGTGGCCGAGGCGGTCCATGCGGGCGATCTGGCCATGGCGGTGCAGACCTGCAAGGCGTTTCTCGACGATCCCACGGTGGCCATCGACAAGTCGGCCATCCGGCGCATCGCCGGATGGATCGAGGCGGCCGCCGGTGCGGACAAGGACCTGCTGGCGAGCTTCGAGGCGCAGAAGGGGAAGGAGATCGTGCTGACCTGGGGGACGACCAAGCTCCCCGTGCGAGTGATGGACGTCCGCGGCGAACGGATCCTGATCGAACAGAAGAAAGGCGTCGGCTGGGCTTCCGCCGAAATGCTGCCTGCCCAGGTGCCGCCCGAGGAGAGACAGGCTCGCGTCGCGGGCAAGCTCTCCCCTCCCGCGGCGGGAATCTGGAACGGAACCGCCTATCTCCGTCTCCGCCGGCCCGACATGGCTGCCGAGGCGTTTCAGGCGACCGGCGAACTGGCGGCGTTGCTGCTGGCAAAGACGGAGGGCGCGAAGTCCGGCGAACGCGAGGCGGCGGCCCAGACGGCCTTCTCGCAGGTGCTGCAGTCGGTCGGCCTGCCCGCGGCCGGAGCCACGCCCGAGGTGATTGCCGAGCGTCTCCAGCCGGGCCGGATCACCGTCGCCCATGCCGAGGCCGCTCTTCGCCTGCTCGAGGCCTACGGCACCGCGTACGGGGGCACGCGGCACGCGGAATCGTCGTCTGCCGGCCGCGATGCGTTGCGCGTCAGACTTGCGGCCATCGCCACGCCAGCCGGCCCGGTCGGCTCCGCGGCGCCGATGACGGTCGTTCAGAAGCCCGATGCGTTTGCGCGACGAATCCTCGGCGCCCGGAGCAAGACCGGGCGACCCGTCCGGGTGGCTCCGAAACCGGCGGTCGGATGCCTTGACGTCCGCGCCGCGATCTCGGCCCTGAGGCCCGACACGCAGATCCGCTTCACCGCTTCCGCGGATGACTACATGCGTGGTCCGAGCGACGTTCACGAGTTCAACCGGGACGGCCTGATCCTGGAGGCCGATCCGGGCGCCGGCTTTCTTCGCGTTCGAATTGCCGCCAATCACTGCATCGTGCGAGGCGTGCCGCGCATCCGCCTGATGACCGCGTCGGCGCGCGACCTGCTGGTCACGGACTGCGTCGTGTACGCCCTGGATGTGGACAAGGACAGCGAAGTCACGCTGCACAACTGCGTGATCGGCGGCCGCGCAACGATCCATGGGAAGGGACGCGTCGAGGCGCGCAACTGCACGTTTGCCGCCCTGGGCGCGTCCGAGAACGCCCTGTGGTCGGAGGGCGACCTCGCGCTGCAGGACTGTGTCGTCGTCGCTTCGGGCCAGCCCCTGGCCTTGGAGGGCTCGTACCAGCTCGACCTGCGCAACTCCATCCTTCACGGCGAGGGCGGCCAGGCCACGGTCGTGAACTCGCCATGGACGGCCAAGCCCGGAACCTACTACCGCCTGAAGTCCATCTCGGAAATTCCGCGCGCCAAGGTGGCCGATTGCATCGAGGCCAAGCCGAAGATGATGGTCGACAAGGAGCGGAAGATCTTCAAACTCGATGCAGGCGCACCGGGGCGCGGCGTTCTGCCCGGGGGACGGGACCTCGGGGCGGAGACCGATGAGACGGGTCTCCCGGTCTGGCCCGGTCGTCCCGCCGCCTGGGATCCGCCGACGCCGACCGTCAGCCCTGCTGCGGAGGCCCCGGGGATCCTGACGGCGTCCGCCCCCGGGGAGGCGGTGCGCCAGTCTGTTGACCTACTGGCCATCTGCGATCCGCTCTCGGGCGGAAGCCCCACGGCCGCGTCCGACCGCCGGCAACGCCAGGGCGACGCGCTTGTCTGGGACGCTCGAGGAAGCTGCCGGACCATGGCCCCTGTGGCGATCCATGCCCGCAGGCATGAAATCGAGGTTGAGTTCGAACGTCTGTCCGGCCCGGCCGGCCTCAACATCGACATGGTGTTCGGGGGTGGCCGCATCGTCCCGATCTTTGTCGACTACCAGCCGGGTCGCAACATCATCCTTGGAAGGGTTGGCGAGGTAAATCCGGAAGCCAGCGATGGTCGTGGTCACGTGGTCGTCCGCCTGGATCGGAGCGTCGGCAGCGGCGTGGACCGGGTCACCGCACGGTTCAACGGCGGTGCGGCGATGATCTGGCAGGGCGACCTGGCTCCGCACACCATCGTTCCGGGGTCGATGAGGTACTCCGATCGGATCCGGCCGGCGCTGTACAGCCCCGGGGCATCCTACAAGATCAACGCCTGGCGGTTGCGTGTGTTTGACGGCGAGGCGGTCGTGCTGCGCAGCGGCGGGGCGACATCCCCGGGCGCGGAGGGCTCCGCCCTCCGGAGGCCCGGCTCGATCTTCACGAACGCGGCCGGCGCCGAGATGGTTGCCATTCCGCCCGGCGAGTTCAGTATGGGCAGCACGCCGGAGGAACGGGACTGGGCGCTTCGAGAGCTCGTTCGTGACCAGGATCCGGACAAGCTTCGACCCATCCAGGAATCGCTGCAGTGGGAAGGTGCCCGTCCCCGTGATGTCCGGATGGGACAGGGCTTCTGGATGGGCAGGACGGAGGTCACTGTCGGCCAGTTCAGGCTGTTCGCAGATGCCACGGGGCACCGGACAGCGGGGGAGACGATCGGCTCGTCGTGGACGTACAACCAGGAGTCCAAGCGGTGGGGCACGGTGAACGGCGCGAACTGGAGAGATCCCAAGCTTCCGGTTCCATCGCTCGACAGCCATCCCGTCACCTGTGTCGACTGGAGTGATGCCGAGGCCTTCTGTGCGTGGCTTGACAGCCGGGAGAAGGCTGCCGGCCGCGGGATTCCGGGGTTCACGATGCGACTGCCGACGGAGGCGGAGTGGGAGTACGCGTGCCGCGGTGGACGGCGGGGCTCCCGGTTCTGGTGGGGCGATGACGCGGCGGATGCCAGGGGCCGGCTGAACTGGGCGGCGCGGCCCGATCAGGACGACCGGCCCGAGCCGGTCGATCACTATGGCGTGCGCGGCCGCAATGGGTTCGGGCTTGCCGACATGCTGGGAAACGCGCGGGAATGGTGCTTGGATGGCTTCGACCCCACGTGGGCGCACGAGCAGCCGTACCTGCAGGAAGTGATCAAGCGCGTCATGCGGGGAGGCGGGTTCGGCCTCGGGCCGGTCTCGATGCGCTGCGCGGCCCGCGGATGGGCCAATGCGGGCCGGAGTTCCCACGCCCGCTATGGGTTCAGGGTGTGCTACGGCCCGGATGTCCCTGCGAAGTAGGCGCCGCCCGCAGGCCTTGCAGAGGAGACCGCTCACCTCCGGCGGTCAGACCCGTGAGGGGGAACTCGTACCAGGCCATCTTCGCCCCGAGCGCATCGTCGACCGTCGTCTCCTTCGTCGACAGCTCGTTCAACTGCTGCCGGAGCAACCCGAGTTCCTCGTTGCCCATGACCCGGTGGTAGCGGGCTGGCATCCGTGCAGCTTTTGCATTTCCGATTAGGGCACCTGTCCGCAGGTGCCCTAATCGGAAATAAGGGCGCCTG
>CAYODK010000334.1:0-4592 GCA_964402695.1 uncultured Verrucomicrobiota bacterium | reverse complement strand
GGCCTGATCGCCACCCGACCGGCCGATCGAAGGGCCGCGGCGCCAGGCCGCGGCCCTCTCTTTTGACACCCCCCGGACGCTGTGATAGCTTCCGCCGGACTTGCGCCTGTGCGCAAATCGGATCCCGTTTTGGAGCGATGGAGGGTGCTGAAGTGAGCCTGGACGACAGCGAGCCGATGTTCAGCCTGGGCGGCGGCTGCATGGTGCATGGCGACGAATTCATGACCGAATGCTCGATCTGTGGCGCCGAGTTCTGCGCCCGGTGCTTCCCCGGCGTCCGCCTCTGCAGCGACTGTGCCATGACCCAGCCTGACGACGACGATCCGGATGCGGCGCCTGCCGAACCCGGGGCCGCGGACGATGACGAGGACGTCGAGAAGCTGCTCAAGGAGGCCGACGAACTCGACATCCGGGACGCCGACGCGGACGAGGGGGACAAGGACGACCGTGACTGACTTCGCACCGGCCCCCGGCGTTGTCTCCGCCCGGCGGTGACATGAGCGACTCCCTCACGCCGATGATGGCGCAGTACCGCCGCGTGCGCGCGGACCTGCCGCCGGACACGATCCTCTTCTTCCACCTCGGCGACTTCTACGAGATGTTCTACGACGACGCCGTCGTCGCCGCGCCGATCCTCGATATCGCCCTCACGAAGCGCCAGGCCATGCCAATGTGCGGCGTGCCGGTCCACTCGGCGGACTCGTACATCGCCCGCCTGATCCGCGCCGGGAAGAAGGTCGCCGTCTGCGAACAGGTCGAGGATCCCGCCCAGGCGAAGGGCATCGTCCGCCGCGACATCACCCGCATCGTGACCCCCGGCACCGTCGTCGAGGAGGGCATGCTCGATGCCCGCCTGAGCAACTACCTCGGCGGCCTCTGGCGCCGCGCCGACGCCTTCGGCCTCGCCATGCTCGAACTCTCCACCGGCGCCTTCTGGGTCGAGGAGCGGCCGGATGCCGACGGCGTCCGCGAACTGCTCGGGAAGTACGCGCCCTCCGAGGTCATCGTTCCGCAGGAGCAGCGCGACGCGCTCCTCCCCGCCGCCGCGGCCGACGGCCGCATGGTGACGCCGGTCGATGACTGGCGCTTCGAGCCCGAGGCCGCGCGCGACGCGCTGCTGCGTCACTTCGGCGTGGTGTCGCTCGACGGCTTCGGCTGCGAGGGTCTCGCGGCCGGCGTCGGGGCCGCGGGCGCCGTGCTGCACTACGTGACGGTCGACCTCCGCCGCCCCGCCGGCCACATCCGCCGCCTCCAGGCCCGGAGCGCGTCGGATTTCGTTCTGCTCGACGAGGCCACCGTCGCCAACCTGGAACTGGTCACGCCCCGCGGCGGCGGCGCGGGGCCGTGCCTGCTCCGGGTGGTCGACGCCACCTGCACGCCGATGGGCGGCCGCCAGATCCGCGAGTGGCTCGTCCGCCCGCTCGGCCGCCGCGACGCGATCGAGGCCCGCCACGAGACTGTCGCGGCCCTCTGCGCGAACCGCGACGCCCTCCGCCGCCTGCGCGAGGCCCTCGGCGGCATCCGCGACCTCGAGCGGCTCGTCGCCCGGATCAGCGCCGGCGGCGGCAACGCGCGCGACCTCCGCGCCGTGGCCCAGTCGCTGCAGCACCTGCCCGCCGCGCGGGAGGCGTCGGAGACGCTCGCCGCCCCCCTCGCCCTCCGGCTCGCCGCCGAGATCGAGCCCCAGCCCGGCCTGCACGACCGCATCGACCGGACGATCGTCGACGAGCCCCCGATCTCCGTCCGCGACGGCGGCATGATCCGCGCCGGCTGCCACGCCGAGCTGGACGAGCTTCGCAATGCCGCCAGCTCCGGCCGCTCGTGGATCGCCTCCTTCCAGGCCGCCGAGCAGCAGCGCACCGGGATCAAGTCGCTGAAGATCCGGCACAACAAGGTCTTCGGCTACTACATCGAGATCACGCGCAGCCACCTGCAGAGCGTACCGCCGGAGTACATCCGCAAGCAGACGATGGCCAACGCCGAGCGGTTCATCACGCCGGAGCTGAAGGACTACGAGAACCGCATCCTCGGCGCGCAGGAGCGCTCCGTCGCGCTGGAATACGAGCTCTTCCTCGAGGTCCGAGGCGCCGTGTTGGAGCGGACCGATTCCCTCCTGCGCTCCGCCTCCGCGCTCGCCGCGCTCGACGCGCTCGCCTCGTTCGCCGACCGCGCGCTGGCGCTCGGCTACGCGCGGCCGGTCATGACCGACGGCGACACCCTCCGCATCCGCGACGGACGCCACCCCGTGATCGAGACGCTGCCCGACGCCGAGCGGTTCGTCCCGAACGACACGCTCCTCGACGGCCGCGAGAACCAGCTCGCCATCATCACCGGACCCAACATGGCGGGAAAGTCGACCTACATCCGGCAGGTCGCCCTCCTCACGATCCTCGCCCACGCCGGGTCGTTCGTCCCCGCCGCCGAGGCCGAGGTCGGCGTCGTCGACCGCGTCTTCACCCGCATCGGCGCCTCGGACGACCTCGCCCGCGGCCGCAGCACCTTCATGGTCGAGATGCAGGAGACCGCCAACATCCTGAACAACGCGACGCCGCGCAGCCTGATCGTCCTCGACGAGATCGGCCGCGGCACCAGCACCTTCGACGGCATCAGCCTCGCGTGGGCCGTCGCCGAGCACCTCCACAACCGCGCCTCCGTGAAGGCCAAGACGCTCTTCGCCACGCACTACCACGAGCTGACCGACCTGGCCCTGACCATGCCGGGCGTGAAGAACTACAACGTGCTGATCCGCGAGAGCGGCCACCGGATCGCGTTCCTGCGCAAGATCGTGCCCGGCGCCGCGGACAAGAGCTACGGGATCCACGTCGCCCGCCTCGCCGGCATGCCGGACGAGGTCATCGACCGCGCCCGCGAGATCCTCTCCAACCTCGAGGAGGGCGAGTTCGGCGAGGCCGGCCAGCCCAAGATCGCCCGGAAACGCCCCCCCCGCCGCGGCCGCGAGAGCGACGGCGCGCAGATGTCGCTCTTCTGACGGACTGTCCAACCGATGACACGCGCCGGAAGATGGACCGGACGCAGCGCAGCCGACAAGTGAAAGGGCTCATACCTTGCCCGGTTCCCGTTCCTAGTCCTGATCGTAATCCCAATCGTAATCCTAATCGTAATCGTAATCCTAATCGTAATCGTGATCGTGATCGCTCTCCCCCCGGAACCTTGCCCTGTTCCGCCCCGCTGGCTACATTGCTCCACATGAAGGCATGCTTCGACCACGAGAAGCTGGACGTGTACCAAGACGCCATCCGCTTCGTCTCCTGGGTCGACGCTCTGTTGGAAGGCGTCCCCAAGAGCCTTGCCGTACACGCCCAGCTGGATCGCGCCTCGACATCCATCCCCCTCAACATCGCCGAAGGCAACGGGAAGTTCACCCCGGCCGATCGCTGCCGGTTCTTCGATATTGCGCGAGGCTCCGCTCTGGAGTGTGCCGCCTGCCTCGATATGCTCGCTGCGAAGAAACGGATCCATGAAGCGGATTCCGGCAAGGCGATGCTGGTGCGGATCGTCTCGATGCTCGTGGGGCTCATTCGCAGCACGTCGCCCAATCGGGTTCATGAGCGCTCGGCGGAGTACTCGACCCGTCAGGCCGGGGCTGGGGGAGGCGATTACGATTAGGATTACGATTACGAGCAGGATAGGGAGTTGACCGCACATCGAGCATCCGAGGTTCCCCATGACCATCATCGAACCCCACATCCACATGTATTCCCGCACGACGGACGACTACACCGCGATGTTCCGCGAGGGCATCCGGTGCGTCGTGGAGCCGTCGTTCTGGCTCGGCTCGACGCGCCGCTACGCCGGGACCTTCTGGGACTACTTCCAGCTCAGCCTCGACTTCGAGGTGAAGCGCTCGGAGCGCTACGGCATCGACCACTTCTCCTGCGTCGCCGTGAACCCGAAGGAGGCCGAGGACGTCGCGCTGGCCAGGGAGACGCTGGCGGGCATGGGCCCCTACCTCGACCACCCGCGCTGCGTCGCCATCGGCGAGATCGGCTTCAACCGCATCACGCCGAACGAGGAGGAGGTCTTCCAGCTCCAGCTCGAGATGGCGAAGACGCGCGGCATGCTGGTCCTGATCCACACGCCGCACGACACGCCCGAGGTCAGCAAACGCAAGGGGGTCGAGCGCACCCTCGCGATCCTCCGCGAACTCAACTACGACAGCGGGCGGATCATCGTCGACCACAACACCGAGGACACGATGGACCTCACCCGCAAGACCGACGTCTGGGCGGGCATGACCGTCTACCCCTACTCCAAGCTGAACCCGGAGCGCGTGGTCAACCTGCTCAAGCGGTGGGGCCTCGACCGCGCCCTCGTGAACAGCTCCGCCGACTGGGGCGTCTCCGACCCCTGCTCGCTTCCGAAGGCCGCGCGCCACATGAAGGCCAGCGGCTTCGCCGACGCGCAGGTGCAGAAGGTCATGTTCGACAACCCCCTCGCCTTCTACGGCCAGTGCCCGAAGTTCAAGCCGCGCCTGGACCTGCCCTGGCAGGACCCCGCGCAGTACCAGCGGTGACGGGATGGTGCGCTGTCTACCGCCGCTTCGCCGGGATACAGGCCGGCCGCGACCAACG
>CAYODK010000333.1:0-4642 GCA_964402695.1 uncultured Verrucomicrobiota bacterium | reverse complement strand
CGCGGCGGGTGGAGTTCGACGGAATCCGGGTGCCTCAGGCCCCTGCGAGACAGGCCTCCATGTCCGCCTCGACGGTCGAGATCGGCTTGATCGCGAACTTCTCGACAAGGACGTTCAGCACGGCCGGCGTGACGAAGGCCGGGAGGCTGGGTCCAAGGCGGATGTTCTTGATTCCCAGGTGCAACAGCGTCAACAGGATGCACACCGCCTTCTGCTCGTACCACGAGAGCACGAGGGACAAGGGCAGGTCATTGACCCCGCAGTTGAAGGCGCCGGCGAGGGCCGAGGCGATCTTGATCGCGGAGTAGGCATCGTTGCACTGACCGCAGTCGAGGAGGCGCGGAACCGGGCCGATGGCCCCGAAGTCCAGCTTGTTGAACCGGAACTTCCCGCAGGCGAGTGTCAGAATGACACAGTCCTTCGGTACCGCTTCCGCGAACTCCGTGTAGTAGTCGCGGCCGCTCTTCGCGCCGTCGCAGCCGCCGATCAGGAAGAAGCGGCGCACCGCCTTCGACTTGACCGCGTCGATGACCGTCCCGGCCAGGCCGAGCACGGTGTTGTGACCGAAGCCGACCAGGATGGTCTTCTCCGGCTCGTCCGCCGCGAAGCCCGGGGCGGCCAGGGCGGCCTCGATGACCGGCGAGAAGTCCTTGTTCGCGATGTGGGTGACATCCGGCCAGGCGACGAGGCCGCTGGTGAAGATGCGGGCCTGATAGCTCTCCTTCGGCTTCTGGATGCAATTCGTCGTCATCAGGATCGCGCCGGGGAACTCGTCGAATTCCTTCCGCTGGTCCTGCCACGCGCCGCCGTAGTTGCCGACGAGGTGCTTGAACTTCTTCAACTCCGGGTAGCCGTGGGCCGGAAGCATCTCGCCGTGCGTGTAGATGTTGACGCCCTTGCCCTCGGTCTGCCGGAGCAGGATCTCGAGATCCTTGAGGTCGTGGCCGGAGACGAGGATCGCCTTGCCCTTGACGGGGGTGATGCGGACCGCCGTCGGGACGGGATGCCCGTAGGCGCCCGTGTTGGCGGAGTCGAGCATCTCCATGACCTTCAGGTTCACCTCGCCGCAGCGCATGTTCATCGTGAAGAGCGCGTCGACGGACAGATTGTCCCGCGTCAGGAAGTCCAGCGCCTCGTGGAAGTAGGCGTAGACCCCGTCGTCCTCGCGCCCGAGCACGTAGGCATGGTCCGCGTAGGCCGCCGTGCCCTTGAGCCCGTAGGTGAGCAGTTCCATGAGGCCGGTGATGTCGGGGCCGCGCCGCGCGAGCAGGCTCTCGATGCCGACGGCCTCGCCCTGGCGGATGAGGCCGTTCAGGTCGGCGGCCGGCGCCCAGGCGGCGGGGCCGGCGGGCGTCTCGGCGGTCTTCCCGGCCTTCGCGCAGGCGGCCTCGTACTCCCGGCGGACCGTGTCGCGGATCTGCGCGCCGCGGCGCAGGATGATCTCCAGGCGCTTCGGGTCGAAGTTGACGTTCGTGACGGTGGTGAACAGCGCCTCGAGGATGTAGGCGTCGGCGTCGTGGTTCCTCACGCCCAGCGCGCGGGCGCGGTGCGCGTACTGCGAGACGCCCTTGGCCGCGAGAACCAGAAGGTCCTGCAGCGCCGCGGTGTCCGGGTCCTTCCCGCACACGCCGAACGAGTTGCACCCGGTCCCCTTCGCGGTCTGCTCGCACTGAAAGCAAAACATGCCCATGTCCGTATCCCTTTCGTTGTCCGTCCGCCGCCGGCCCCCATGGCCGGTCGACGGGAGCACCATACCCCCGGCCCGTTCGGGACGTCTTGACGCGGATCAAGAACCCGCGAGACAGAAGCACGAAACCGGAATCCCGAAGCACGAAACAAATTCGAAATCTCAATGCGGCAAGCCCCAAACCGGCGTGCTTCCCCGCGTCCGACGCGGGGCGAGGGGCGAGCGCGCCTTCTTTCAGGTCTCAGGTTTCATCCCTCATCCCTTCTTCCCCGGCGATCACGATTACGATCAGGATTACGATTACGACCAGGAGGTTCACGGCGCGGCGAGACGTGCTCGTAGTCGTAATCCTCGCCGCGCTGGCCGGGAGGATCGCAAGCGAATGGGGGCAGGCGAGTGACGAACATTGATGGAGGGCCGAGCTATGCGAGGCCGGAACGACGGCGCCCCGAAGCGCATGGTCCGGGCTCGCGGCAGCTCGTATCTCCAGCCTCTGGAACCTGCGAACCTGTGATCCTCCTCAACCGCCCCTCCTCTTTCAGGTTCCCTCCCTCATCCCTTCTGCCGTCACAAGGTGTCCGCCGGACTGACCACCCCCTGCGGTCCGCGGTTGAGGACATGCGTGTAGATCATCGTCGTCTGCACGTTCGAGTGCCCCAGCAGGGCTTGAACGGTGCGGATGTCCTGGCCCGCCTCCAGAAGGTGGGTGGCGAAGCTGTGGCGGAAGCAATGCGGGGTGAATCGGATCGTCAGCCCGGCCTCCTGCACGGCCCGCTGTACCGCGCGCTGAAGCTGCTGCTCGTCCACATGGTGACGCCGGACGTGGCCGGACCGCGGATCCTCCGAGTAGTCGTCGGCCGCAAAGACGTACTGCCAGCGCCACTCGTAGGGGGCATTGGGATACTTGACGGCCAGGGCGGCGGGGGTCTCGACCTCGTGCATCCCCCGCGCCTTGTCCGCCTCGTACTGACTTCGCCGCCCCTCCAGCCACTGCTGCAGATCGCTCCGCTGGCTCGCAGGAAGCGGCACGTACCTGTCCTTGTCACCCTTCCCGCCGCGGACGACGATCCGGTTCTGGTCGAATTCGACATCCTGCACCCGCATCCGCAAGCACTCGTTGATGCGCATCCCAGTCCCGTACAGGAGCCAGCCCATCAGTCTCTCGCGTCCTTTGAGCCGGTCCAGGACCGCCTTGACCTCCGCCCGACTGCCCACCACCGGCAGGCGCAGCCCCCGCCGGGCGCGCGGCACGTCGGAGAAGTCGCCCGGATCACGCTTGACGAGCTTCTTGTAGAGGAAGACGACGGCATTCAACGCCTGGTTCTGGGTCGACGCCGACACCTGCCGCTCGATGGCCAGGTCCTTTAGAAACGCATGGATCTCCCCTGCGCCCATCAGCGACGGTTTCCGCCATCCGTGGAACATCACGAATCGCCGGATCCAATCCACATACGTCTGCTCGGTCCTGTACGAATAATGCTCCACCCGCAGGCACTCCCGCAGACGCCGGTCGAGTTCCCGCCAGTTGACCCGTTCACCCGGAGCCGGAGCGGGCCGGCCTCTGTCCGACGCCTCGTTCCGCCCCGGCGGCAACGGCATGGGCTTGTCGGATGCCCGCCCGCCAACGCCTCCGCCGCCCGAGACTTCCCGTTTGACAGGCCGTTTCTCATCGGCATACCCTTCGCGCAACGAAGCGGGTCCGCGCGCCGGGGTGACCGCGGACGAAGGCGCGGAGGAAGGAGCGAGCGCAACTGACGCAGGGCGGAAAGGTCCGGCGGGCCGCGGATCCAAAACGATGCCGCGGAACCGCTCGTAGTACAACTCCACCGCGTCCCGTGCTTGCTGCACCTGCCAGTTGGAGATCCCCGGGCGGGCCGCAACGTCCGAAAGGAACGCCTCGATCTCCGCCCGCCCCAAGTCCCGCCGTCGCCGGCCCGGATTCGCGGCAAAAAACCGCCGCACCCACGCCACGCAGTACGGGATCGTCACCTCCCTTGCCCCGCCCTCCCGCAGCATGCGGATGTACCCGTCCGGCCACACCGGATCCTCAACCCTCGGTGCTGCCACTCTCGGACCCGTTTGAGGCATATCACTTTTCCAAGAATAGATCGTTTCCCCTCACCTCACCGACGAAAACCCTTTATAGTTTGGACAACTCATGAAGCATAGCATATCATCCCAACCGTCCGAAGTCAATCGTTTTGAGGCTCATTAGATGTTCGACGACAGAAGATGAGCACAACAGCCTACATAGCCATAGCGCTCGGAGTTCTTGTCGCGGTCTTCATTACGGCCTGCAACCGGCGTTCGGCAGTTCCAGTCAATGAATCCGTCAATGACCGTCACAACAGACTCTACAAAGAAGCGTGTGCACTTATCGATCCGTACATGCGACTACATGGTGCGGCTCGGCGCGATGCGACGACAGCACGGGCAAGGCGAGACCTGGCCAAAGGAATCGACAACCTGAAGACCGTTGTTCAAATCAACCCGGACAATTGGGCTGCGTACTGGATCATGGGCAAGGGATACCAAGCTCAAGGCATGAGTTCCGAAGCCTGCGATGCCTTTGCAAGCGCGTACACGATTCAGAAGGAGAACGCCGACGTCGCCCGCGAGTACATGTTTGAGTGTCTGAACGTGGGAAGAACCAAGGAGGCAGTTCAATTATCTCGCGCAGCCCTTGCGCTCCGTCCCCAGGACCCTGGTCTCAAGGCGAATCTTGCGCTATGCCTCCTTGTCGATGCTCAACTGGATGAAGGTCTGCGAATGACCGAGGAAGCACTACAGGCAGATCCCAGCGATGGCATCACGAAGTCGGTCAAGCGAATCATCGAAGAGGTTAAATCGGGCAAGAGGCCGCAACCGAGAAGGTACAGCGATTTGAAGGACGTAGAGCAATAGAAGCGTCGAACCAGAGCGTGGACCGTATGGCTCACCCGCTGCGGGTTCGCC